>NZ_JBITBT010000024.1:0-152365 GCF_044452505.1 Amycolatopsis sp. NPDC051903
CCCGCCGCGCGGCAGTCGCCCCCCCCCCCCCGCCCCCCCGGGGACCGCGCGCCGGGCGCGCCGGGGGGGGGGGGGGGGGCGGGCCCGCCCCCCCCGCGCGCGGGCCCCCCCCCCCCCCCCCCCCCCCCCCCCCCCCACGGCCGGACGGTTCACCGGATCCCGGAGAATTTTCCGGGGGTTACGCGGCCACCTGATCGGCGATGTGCTTCGCGATCTCCAGCGCGCTCGTCGCCGCCGGGCTGGGGGCGTTGAGCACGTGGACCTGGTTGCGGGCGGTCTCGATGAGGAAGTCGTCGACCAGCGAGCCGTCGGGACGCAGGGCCTGGGCGCGGACGCCCGAACCGTGGCGCACGATGTCGTTCTCGGTCACCGCGGGCACGAGGCGCGCGAGGCTCGTCGCGAAGCGCTTCTTCGAGAACGACCGCAGCACCTCCTCCAGCCCGGTCGGGTACGCGTACTTGCGCGCGAGCCGCCACGCGCCGGGGAACCGGGCGACGTCGGCGAGGTCCTTGGCGGACACGTCGGCCCAGCGGTAGCCCTCGCGCCGCAGCGCGAGCACCGCGTTGGGGCCGGCGTGGACGCTGCCGTCGAGCATGCGCGTGAGGTGAACGCCCAGGAACGGCAGCGTCGGGTCCGGCACCGGGTAGATCAGGCCGCGCACGAGGTGGCGCGCTTCGGGGGTGAGCTCGTAGTACTCGCCGCGAAAGGGGACGATGCGCGCGCTCGGCTTCAGCCCCGCCAGCTCGGCGACGCGGTCGGATTGCAGGCCCGCGCAGTTGACGAGCGCGTCGGCGTGCAGGACCTCCGTGCCGGTGGCCACCTCGACGCCGCCGCCCCGCGCGGCGCGGATGCCGAGCACGGGGGTGTTGAGCCGCAAGTCGGCGTCGGCTTCGTCCAGAAGGCGCACCAGCGCGGCGCAAACGGCGGGGAAGTCGATGATGCCCGTCGACTCCACGCGCAGCGCGGCGACGCACGACACCTCCGGCTCGTACTCGCGCGCTTCGGCCGGCGTCACCTTCTTGGCCGGCACGCCGTTGGCCTCCGCGCGCTCGGCGAGCGTGTTCAGCGCCGGCAGTTCCGACTCCCGCGTGGCCACGACGAGCTTCCCGCACACTTCCACGGGTACGCCGTACTGTCGTGCGAAATCCACAATGGACCGGTTGCCGGCCACCGACATCCGCGCTTTGAAGGAGCCCGGCTTGTAGTAAAGGCCGGCGTGGACCACGTTCGAGTTGTGCCCGGTCTGGTGTGCCGCCCAGCGGCTCTCCTTCTCGAGCACCGTGACGTCCTGCCCCCGCTGGGACAGCTCCCAGGCCACGGCCAGTCCGACGATTCCCCCACCGATCACCACGACGTTGCGCACGAGGGGAAAGGTTACGCGCCTCGGCGCAGCAGTGTGTAGTCCATGTGGCCTGAACTGCAGTTTCCCGAACCGGTGACCCGTTGGCGAAGCCCGGTCCGAAGTGGACGCCTGCCCACTCCCGACCGGGCTGCCGAGGCCCTACTCCGCGTCCTCCAGCACCTTCGGCACCCCGCGCAGGGCGAACCAGGCCACCGCCGCCACCAGCAGCATCAGGCCCGCCGCGCCGAGCATCGTCACCTGGAGGCCGTCGATGAAGGCTTGCTTGGCGGTGGTCAGCAGCTGCGCACCGCCCGGGACCTGCGCGGACACCTCCACCGCGCCGGCCAGCGTCTCGCGAGCGGGGTCGGGCACGGTCAGGCCGTCGAAGCCGTGGCGGTAGAGCGAACCGAGCACGCTGCCGAGCACCGCGATACCGAGCGCGCCGCCGAGCTCCGTGGCTGTCTCGGAGATGGCCGACGCGGCTCCGGCGCGCTGCTTCGGGACGACGCCGAGCACGGTGTCCGTCGCGACGGTGAGGATCAGCGCGAGCCCGATGCCGAAGACCACCATCGTCACCACGAGGTACGGGTAGGCGGTGCCGACGTCCGTCCGGCTGTAGAGCGCGAAGCCGGCGGCCGAGGACAGGCAGCCGAGCGTCACCGTGCCGGCGCGCCCGAGCGCCTTGATCAGCAGGGCGCCGAGCGTGCCGCCGATCAGCGCGCCGCCCATGCCCGGCAGGCCCGCCAGTCCCGACTTCAGGGGCGACCACCCGTGGACGAGCTGGAAGTACTGGGTGGAGATCACGCTCACCGCCAGCTGCGCGAACATGGCGAGCACGGTCGTGACGATCGTCGCGGAGAACGCGCGGTTGCGGAACAGGGCCAGGTCCATCAGCGGCTCACGCAACCGCGGCTGGCGCAGCACGAACACGAGCAGGCAGCCGACGCCGACAACCGCCGCCGCGTACACGTCCCAGTGGTCCAGGCCTTTGTACGCGATCTCCTTGATGGTATAGACCACGCCGAGAATGCCGACGAGTGAGAGCACGACGCTGACGCCGTCGAGCCGTCCGGGCTCGGGGTTGCGCGATTCCGGCAGCACGAACAGGCCGACGCCGATCAGCACCGCGACCACCGGCACGTTGACCAGGAACACCGAACCCCACCAGAAGTGGCTCAGCAGCGCGCCGCCGATGAGCGGCCCGAGGCCGAAACCGAGGATCGTCAACCCGCTGGACACGCCGATCGCGGCTGTGCGCTCCTTGCCGGTGAAGGTGTTGCGCAGGATCGACAGCGTCGACGGCATGAGCGTCGCCGCGCTCGCCCCGAGCACGATCCGCAGCACGATGAGCGTCCCGGCGTTCGGCGCGTACGCCGTCGCCACCGAGACGAGCCCGAACACCGCCGCCCCGGCCAGCAGCAGCTTCTTCCGCCCGATCCGGTCACCGACGTTGCCCGCCGTGATGAGCAGCCCGGCCAGCGCGAAGCCGTACCCGTCGGCGATCCACAGCGCCTGCGTGGTGCTCGGCTTGAGCGCCTCCGACAACGCCGGGATCGCCAGGTGCAGCACGGTCAGGTCGACCGCGGTGAGGATCTGCACCAGCACGCACACGCCGATGATGGCGGCTTTGCGCCCGGGGCTGAATCTCGCCGTGTTCGCGGCTGGGTTCGCGCTGATCGTCATGGTCGCCTCCGTGGGTCACGTTGGCGACGACCCTGGTCCGCCCCGCTGACGAACCACGCACGAACCACGCACGGTGGCTGACAGTGCAGGTCACGGTAGGTCAGGGCAGGGCAGCGGACTACGGCGCGATCCCCGCCGCGGTCAGGGCCTTCTGCACCGTCAGCTCCCGGCCCGTGGTGTAGCAGCGGTCGAAGCCCGCGCCGAGGGCCGTACGGGCGCGGGCGGCGACGTCGGCGACGTCCGGTTGGCCCGCGACCTCCGTGCCGCGCGCCGCGGCCGCCGCGCCCAGCAGGAGAGCGGCTTCCTCCGGGTGGGACTCCAGCAGCGCGGCCCCGGCGACACACTCCAGCGCAGACGCCAGCACGGTGCTGTCCTGCCACTGCGTCGCCGTTTCCACGGCCTGGCGCAGCAGCGCCCGCGCCTCCACGGGTGAGCCCGACGCAACGGCGACCCAGCCGAGCCCGATGGTCGCCGAGGCGCGGACGACGGCGGCCGAGAACGAGCCGCCGGTGCATTCCGTCAGTGCGCGGGCGGCGAGCGCGCGGGCGCCGGCGAGGTCGCCGTCGCGACGGGCCAGCGCGGCGAGGCCCACGTAGCCGGACGCGCGGGTTTCCGGCATGCCCGAGCGGCGCGCCAGTGCGATCACGCGCGAATAGTCCGAGCGCGCGCCCGCGAGGTCGCCGCGCAGGGCGCGGGAGTCGGCGCGGCGGCAGAGGAGGTCGGCGTAGTCGTCGGCGGCGCCGAGTTGCTGCATGAGGTCCATGGACTCCGTCATGGCCGCCAGTGCTTCGTCGTGCCGGCCGCGCCAGGTCAGGAGCTGCGACAGGTGGTCGAGCGACATGGACAGGCCCCAGCGTTCGCCCAGTGCGCGGTAGCGCGATTCCCCTTCGCGCAGGCCGGTTTCGGCCTCGTCGAGGTCCCCCGTCAGCATCGCGCGCAGGCCCGTGCCCATCGGCACCAGTGCGCTGGTCCACGGATCGCCGTGGGCCATCAGGCGGCTGCGCGTGAACAGCGTCTCCTCGTCGGCGGGCGGGCCGATCACCACGCCCAGCAACAGGTTCAGCGTCGGGTGCCGGGGCGCCCACGACACGTCGCGCGTGTACTGCTCCACAGTGGACTGGTACGGCAGCGTCGATTCGTGCCCGGGCGCGCCGGACATCGCGTTGAGCACGCACATCAGGAACTGCTCTTCGTACCCGGCGGGCGCGACCGGGCCGCAGTGCTTCACGACCTCCAGCGACAGCATCGCGCCCTCGTACCGCCGCCCGCGCATCCACCAGTACGTCGCCAGCGCGGCCGTCAGCCGCAACGCGGTGGGCAGGTCCGCGGTCGCCGACCACCGCAGCGCGGCGACGAGGTTGTCGTACTCCGCGTCGAGGCGGTCGAGCCAGCGCAGCTGGTCGGCGGTGCGCAGCTGGGGATCCGCTTCTTCGGCCAGGCGCAGGAATTCAACGGCGTGCGCCTGGTGCAGTGAGTGCGTTTCCCCGGCGCCCTCGAGCTTCTCCGCGCAGAACGCCCGGATCGTCTCGAGCATGCGGTACCGGTCGCCCGTGGTCTCGACCAACGATTTGTCCGCCAGGCCCGGCAGGAGGTCCACGGCGTCGGGCACGTCGCACACGCGCTCGGCGAGCGCCAGCGTCGCCCCGCCGGGGAACACCGTCAGCCGGCGCGCGAGGCGGCGTTCGTCGTCGTCCAGCAGTTCCCAGCTCCACTCGACGACGCCGCGCAGCGACCGGTGCCGCGTCTCCGCCGTGCGGCTGCCGCGCGCGAGCAGGTGGAACCGGTCCTCGAGGCGGGCGGCGATCTCGCCGACGGGCAACGTCCGCACGCGCGCGGCCGCCAGCTCCAGCGCGAGCGGCAAACCGTCGAGGGCGGCGCAGATGTGCTGGACGTCGCCGATGGTGGCGTCGTCCACGCGGAACGCCGGGTCGCTCGCGGCCGCGCGGTCGGCGAACAGCCGCACGGCGGGGAAACCCACCGCATCGGCCGCCGGCGTGCCCGGCGGCGGCACCGCGAGCCGCGGGACGGGCGCCAGCTGCTCGCCCGTGATCCCCAGCGGTTCGCGGCTCGTCGCCAGCACGCGCAGCCCGGGGCACGCGGGCAGCAGCCGCGCGAGCAGCCGGGCCGCCGCGTCGATCACGTGCTCGCAGTTGTCCAGCACCAGCAGCGTCGCCTGGTCGCGCAGCGCCGACACCAGCCGCTCGACGGGGTCCTGCCCGCCGGTGCCGCGCAGCGGCGAAGCACCCTCCCGCAGTCCCAGCGCGCTCAGCACGGCCTGCCCGACGTCGTCCGCGACGTGCGGCGCCAGCTCCACGAACGCCGCCGGCCCCGCCTTCGCCGACGCCACTTCCACGGCCAGCCGCGTCTTGCCCGTGCCGCCCGGCCCCAGCAGCGTCACGAGCCGCGCGTGCCGCAGGAGCTCCGTGACCTGGCGCAGCTCGCCGTCGCGGCCGACGAAACTCGTCAGCTGCGCGGGCAACGGCGAAGCCGCGGCCGCCGGCTCGCTGCGCAACGCGGCCAGGTGCGCTTCTGCGAGGTCCGGACCAGGGTCCGCGCCCAGTTCGTCGGCCAGCGTGCGCCGCGCGTCCTCGAACGCCGCCAGCGCCTCCGCCGACCGGCCCGCCGCGGTCAGGGCGCGCACGAGCTGCGCACGCGACCGTTCGCGCAGCGGCGAAGCGACGACGGCCGCCCGCAGCTCGTCGAGCACCTCGGCCGCCCGGCCCAGCGTGATCTCGGCATCGGCCCGGTCGCTCGCCGCGTCGGCGCGCAGCTCCTCGAGCCGGATCGCCTGCGTCGCGGCGAACGGCGCTTCGGTCACGTCGGCGAACGCCGGACCGCGCCACAGCGCCAGTGCTTCGGTGAGCAGGTCGCTCGCGCGCGTCGCGTCGCCCGCCGCGAGTTCGCGCCGCCCGTCGCCGGCGAGGCGTTCGAAGCGGTGCACGTCGACGTCGTCTGGTTCAACCACCAGCCGGTAACCCGCCGCCGTGAACTCGACCGGCGCCACGTTTTTCAACGCGCCGCGCAGCCGGGACACCTGCGATTGCAGTGCGTTGGCCGCGCCGTCCGGCGGCTGCTCGCCGTACAGGCCGTCGATCAGCCGCTCCGCCGGCACGAACCGGCCCGCCTCCAGCGCGAGCTGCGCCAACAGCGCCCGCACCCGGGGCCCGCCGACGGCCACGGCCCCGCCCGCCGCGTCCCACGCCGCGACCGCCCCCAGCACCCCGATCCGCATGCGGTCAGCCTAAGCGCTCGACCGGCGCGTCACCGGCACGTTTCGTCCCCGAACCCGGCTCGGCGGAACGCGTATATACACTTCGGCGCGACCCTGCGCAACGCGTCGTGGTCCGAGGAACAACAGGAGTGGGGATGACTGAACAACCGGTGCTGCTCGGCCGGCCGACGGTCGGCGAGGAGGAACTGGCAGCGGTCGCGGAGGTGTTCCGATCCGGCTGGCTGGCCGGGGCCGGCCCCGCGTGCCGCCGGTTCGAAGAGCGGTTCGCACAGGTCACGGGCACGGCGCACGCCCTGACGACGAGCAGTTGCGGCGCCGCGCTGTTCCTCGGGCTCAAGGTCCTCGGGGTCAAGCCGGGTGACGAGGTCATCGTCGGCGACTACACGTTCCCGGCCACCGGCCACGCCGTGCTGCAGGCCGGCGCGAAGCCCGTGTTCGCCGACATCCGCCCCGACGTCTTCAGCGCCGACCCGGCCGCGGTCGAAGCGCTCATCACGCCGCGCACGGTGGGCATCCTCGCCGTCGACGTGGCCGGCCTGCCCGGCGACTTCGACGAGTACCGCGCGATCGCCGACAAGCACGGCCTGTGGCTGTTCGAGGACGCCGCCTGCTCGGCCGGCGCCACGTACAAGACGCGCCCCGCCGGCAGCCTCGCGGACCTCGCCGCGTTCTCCTTCCACGGCCGCAAGGGCATCACCGCGGGCGAGGGCGGCGCGCTCGTGTCGAACCGCGAAGACCTCATCGCCCACGCGCGCAAGCTGCACACCTACGGCATCGAGCCCGCCATCAGCCGCGAGGGCTCGGGCACCTTGCCGATCCCCGAGTTCCACGAGCTGGGCTGGAACTTCCGCTTGTCGGACATCCAGGCCGCGATCATGGGCGTGCAGCTCGACCGGCTGCCCGACCTGCTCGCCGCCCGTCGCGCGGTCGCCAAGCGCTACCACGAGGCGTTCGTCGACGTCGACGAGCTGACCGCGCCCGTCGAGCTGCCCGACCGCGAGCACCCGTGGCAGGCCTACCTGCTCACGGTCGCGCCGGAGGTCAGCCGCGACGCGCTGGCGCTGCGCATCCGCGAGCAGGGTGTGCAGTGCAACTTCGGCACGTACGCCTCGCACCTGCAGCCGGTGTACGGCGAGCAGCCGCCGCTGCCCGTGTCCGCCGACGCGTTCCGCCGCCAGCTGGCGATCCCGATGCACGCCGAGCTCACCGACGCCGAGGTCGACCGGGTGGTCACGACGGTGACCGGCGCCGTGCGAACCTTGAGCTGACCGACCCGAGCAGACCGAAGACACCGCCGACCGAGGAGAGAGTGATCATGTCCGAGAAGAAGGTGTTCTTCACCGGTGGCGGTGGGTTCATCGCGGCCCACGTCATCCCGCTGCTGCTCGAGGGCGGCTACACCGTCCGCATCTTCGACAACATGACCCGCGGCGACCGCCAGCGCGTGAACGACTTCGTGGCCACCGGCAAGGTCGAGCTGGTCGAAAAGGACGTGCGCTACGGCGGCGCGGTCCGCGAGGCCATCCGCGGCTGCTCGCACGTGATCCACTTCGCCACGGTCTCGATCAACAAGTCGATCGCCGACCCGCACGAGTCGATCGACATCAACATGTCCGGCAACCACAACGTGTTCGCCGCGGCGGCCGACGAAGGCGTCGAGCGCCTGGTGTTCGCGTCCACCGCGTCGGTGTACGGCGAGCCGAAGCGCCTGCCGATGCACGAGGACGACGAGCTGCGCCCGCTCACGCCGTACTGCATCTCCAAGCGCGCGGGCGAGGACCTGCTGGGCTTCTACGAGCGCACCAAGGGTCTGTCCTGGAACGCGCTGCGCTTCTTCAACGTGTACGGCCCGGGCCAGAAGATCGAGGCCTACTACACCTCGGTGATCAACCACTTCATCCAGCGCCTGCGCGCCGGCCAGCCGCCGATCATCGACGGCCGCGGCGACCAGTCGATGGACTTCGTGCACGTGTCCGACCTCGCGCGGTCGGTCGTCGCCGCGCTGGAGTCGGAGCAGGCCAACCTGCCGATCAACATCGGCACCGGCATCGACACGTCCGTCGCGGCGCTCGCCAAGATCCTCATCGAAGCCGTGGGCGTCGACGTGCAGCCGCAGTTCAACAACCGCGACGTGCTCGTGTCGCGCCGGGCGGCGGACATCACGCGCGCTCGTGAGGTGCTCGGCTGGGAGCCGACGATCACCGTCGAAGAAGGCATGCGGGCTTTGGTGCGGGACAGCGAGTGAGTGCCACGGCGGGGCCGGCTCGAGGACGCGCCATGCGCATCGCTGTGGTGAACAACTTCTTCCCGCCCCGCGTGGGCGGGAGCGCCCACATGTCGGCCTCGCTCGCGGCCGAGTACGCCGCGGCGGGGCACGAGGTCCTCGCCATCACGGCGGCCTACGGCGACGCCCCCGCGGTGGAGGAGCGCGACGGCTACCGCGTCGTGCGCCTGCCCGCCGCGAAGATGCCGCAGCTGGGCCTGTCGATCGACTTCGACATGAGCTTCGCGTCGCTGAAGCCGGGCAACTGGCGGCGGCTGCGCAAGCTGCTCGACGAGTTCAAGCCCGACGCGGTGCACCTGCACGGCCAGTTCTTCGACCTGTCGTGGCTCGCGGGCTTCTACGCGCGGCGGCGCAAGCTGCCCGTGCTGCTGACCATCCACACACTCCTGATCAGCGAGAACGAGCTGTACTCGCGCGTGTTCCGGGTCCTCGACTCGCTACTGGTCAAGCCGGTGCTGAACTACATCCGGCCGCGCTACGTCATCCTCGACAAGCTCGGCGTGGACTACTGCGTGGAGCGCTACGGCACGAGCGACGCGAACTCCGAGTACTTCCCGATCGCCGTGGACACGGGCAACTTCGCGAAGCCCGTGACGAAGGACGTGCGCGCCGAGCTGGAGCTGGGCGACGGGCCGCTGATCGTGTCGCTCGGCCACGTGATCCCGTTGCGCAACCGGCTGCCGCTGGTCGAGGCGCTGCCGCCGATCCTGAAGCGGCACCCGGACGTGCGCGTGGTCGTGGTCGGCCGCGTGTACCACGACGCGTTCCTCAAGCGAGCCGAAGAACTCGGCGTCGCCCACGCGCTGACCGTGACGGGCGCGGTGCCGAAGCAGGACGTGCCGGCGTACTTCGCGGCGGCCGACATCGTGACCCACGACCTCAACGGCGGCTGCGGCACCGCGTCGCTCGAGGCGATGCTGTCGGGCACGGCCACGATCGCGTCGGTCACCGAGGACAACTACCCCGGCATCGAGCTGCGCAACGGCGAGAACATCCTGCTCGTGCGGCCCGACGACGCCGAGGCGGTGGCGGAGACCGTGCTGTCGCTGCTGGACGACCCGGAGCTGCGCGAGCGGATCGCGCAGCGGGAGAGCGCCATGGTCCGGGCCAACTTCGGCCTCGACGTCGTGGCCGAGGAGCACCTGCGCGTGTTCACGAAACTGGTGGCGGACAACGATGTTCTTCGATGACGACCGCAGCAACCGCCTGCGGCCGATGATCCTGAACGACCTCGTCTCGCAGTACCTCAACGACGCCGAGCGGGCCAAGTTCTACGGCCTGCCCGAGTCGTGCCGCGTGCGTGAGCGCGTGAAGATCATCAGCCCCGAGAACCTCACCATGGGCGAGCACTGCTGGATCGGCGAAGGCGCGGCGCTCGACGCGAGCGGCGGCCTGGAGATCGGCGAGCACACCAGCATCGGGCTCAACACGCTCGTGTTCACGCATTCGAGCTGGCTCGCGAACATGGCGCTGCAGAACCACTCGGGCAGCGACCTCATCGAACGCAAACCCGTGAAGATCGGCAAGGGCTGCTTCATCGGCGGCCTGGTGGTCGTCATGCCCGGCGTCACGATCGGCGATTTCGCGACCGTGCAGCCGAACTCGGTGGTCGCCAAGGACGTCCCACCGCGCACCCTCGTGGCCGGCAACCCCGCGCGCGTGTTCCAGCGCTACGACGAGGAGTACATCCAGTCCGAAGTGGAGCGCGTCCGGGCCGAGAACGCCCGCCGCCGCGCCCAGTCGGACGACGCCAGCGGCTGGGGCTCCCCGCCGGGAGACTTCAGCGGGTAACTGAGGTGGCCGGTGAACGCGGACGGTAGTACTGGAGACTGTTCCGGTCACTGAAAGTGAAGGGTTTTCGATGAGTGCCCGCGAGTGGCCTCACCACCTCCTGACCCTCGACGACTGGGCGGAACTTCCGGAGACCTCGGAGTTCCCAAGCACTTCGCATACGCCGACGCCGGCATCGAGCAGTACTGGATCGTCGATCTCGACGCGCCGGTCAGCATGATCACCTATCGTCTTGTCGACGGCGACTACGAGAACTTCGGCGAGCACTCCGGCAACGTCGAACTCGAAGTCGCGGGCACGTCGGTCGTGCTCGACCTGGACGCGCTCGCCGGGGACGGCGTGCAAAAGCTCTAGCGGCGGCAACCTCGCGTGCGCCCAGCCGTCCCGTAGACGTGGAGATCGGGGGTACGCGGGTGGCACGCAGCGACGATGAGTTCGTCGAGTTCGTCGAAGCCTCGTCCCACCGCCTCACGCACGCCGCGTACCTGCTCACAGGTGATCGTCACCAGGCTGAGGACGCCGCGCAGACCGCGTTCGCACGCACGTACGCCGCGTGGGGGCGGGTGCGGCGCAAGGACGCCTACGCATACGCGCGCACCGTCCTCGTGAACCACGTGATCGACGCCTGGCGCCGCCCCGTGCGGGAGTACGCGGCCGAGGAGCTGCCCGAGCGACCTTCGGGCCAGGACGTCGCCCACGCCGTGTCGCAGCGCGAGTGGCTGTCGGCGGCGCTGGCGCGCCTGACCGGGCGCGAGCGCACCGTCGTGGTGCTGCGGCACTTCTTCGACCTGCCGGAACAGGAAGTCGCCGACGAGCTCGGGGTGTCGGTGGGTACCGTCAAGAGCACGAACTCGCGGGCGCTCGCGAAGCTGCGCGTGGACGCCGGGCCGGAAGACGCGCTGATCGGAGGGGGTGGGCGGTGACCGACCTCGACAAGCTGCGGGCCGCGCTGCGCGAACCGCCCGCCCAGCCCTTCGCCGCGCCCGACCTGGGCCGCATCATCGCCGACGGCAAGCGCATCCGCCGCCGGCGCCGCCTCGCCACGGGTGCGGGCGCGACCGCCGCGGTCGCCGCCGTCGTGGGGATCGTGTTCGGAGCGGCCTTCCTGCGCACCACGGGCGAGCCGGCCCCGACGCGGCTGCCGGCCGCCGCGGCCCCCAGCGCGTCCGCGAGCGCCGCCCCCAGCTCCACTCCGACGTCGACCTACCTGCCGCCGCCGAAGGTCCTGACCCAGCCGGAAGGCGACGTCATCACCACCGGCACCAAGACGCGCGAGGGCGAGCTCGTGTTCTACGCCTACCACTTCGCCGAGCCGTCCCTGCCCGACGTCCACTTCGGCATCATGGCCGCGACCCGGAGCGGCAAGACCCTGCGGCCGCTGTACGCGAGCAACGAGGTCCGCGGCTCCGACCGCTCGTTCGGCTTCCACACCACCGCCGGCGGCCTGACGATCAACGACGCCTTCGTACCCGTGTTCGGCTACTTCTCCGGCCCGGCCGCCCGCATCACCAGCACCGTCCGCGGCAAGCCGGTCGACGCGCACGTCGCCAGGTGGAGCCAGGACCCGTCCGTGGTCGTCTTCTGGTTCGACCAATCGACAGTGCCGTCCGCGGCGCAGCTGACGCCCCTGGTCGCCTACGCCGCGAACGGCGGCCGACTCACGAAGTGATCAGGCCGCGGCCTGCGTGAGCACCTGCGCCACCACGTGGTGCGACGGCAGGATCAGGTCCCGTTCCACGGCCGCGTCGATCTTGCCCTCCAGGAGGTCCAGGAAGCGGTCCAGCTGGGTGGCCAGCGGTTCGCGCGCCGTGACCAGTTCGGGGATCTCGATCACGGTCTGCTGGCGGTAGCCGAGGCCGTCCGGGGTGACCGAGTCGTGGGAGACGTGGCGGTAGATGGTGACGTCGCGGCGCAGGAGGTCGATCTCGATGAGCCGGTCCAATTCGGACACGACGAGCGAGCGGACCTTGCGCTGGCCCAGCCGGGAAGCCGACACGGTGGCCAGGCCGCTCGGGAACGAGAGCACGGTCTCGATGGTGTCCTCCGCGCCCTCCACCGACTGCGGGTGGAAGTAGCCCGCCCCGGAGGTGACGCGTGCGGGCGTGGCGCCGCCGAAGAACTGGATGGCCAGGTCGACGTCGTGCACCAGCAGGTCCCACGCGACGCCCGTCTTGATGCGCGGCGCGTACGGGCCGTGGCGGCGCGCCATGAGGTGCACCGGTTCGTTGACCAGCGCCCGCGCCGTCATCACGGCGGGGTTGTAGCGCTCGAGCAGGCCGCACATCAGCGGCACGTCCTTCTGCTCCGAGAGCGCCACGATCTCCTGCGACAGCTCGAGGCTGTTGCACACCGGCTTCTCGACGAGCATCGCCTTGCCCTGGCCCAGGATCTCCTGCGCCAGGTCGTAGTGCGCCTCCGTGGCCGACGCCAGCACCACGGCGTCCACATCGGACAGTGAGCCGATCTCCGGCGTCCAAGCGGTTTCGTAGCGCTCGGCGACGGCGCGGCCGGCCTCCTCGCGCGGGTCGACGACGCGCACCAGGTCCACGCGTTCGTTGGCCGCCAGCACGCGCGCGTGCAGCGAGCCCATGTTGCCCGTGCCGATGAGTGCGATGCGGTGGCTCATGCGCCCAGCACCTCGCGCACCGTCGCGATGACCTGCTCGACCTGCGCGTCGGTGAGGTGCGGGTGCACCGGCAGCGACAGCGCCTGGTCCGCGACGGCCGAGGCCACGGGGAAGTCCGCCTTGTCGGCGCCCGGGATCAGCGGGTGGCCGCGGTAGCAGTCGTAGTCGAACACGACCTTGGGGTAGTAGATCCCGTTGCCGATGCCGCGTTCGGTGAGCTGGGCGGCCAGTTCGTCGCGCGAGAGCATCGCGTGCGGGCCGACCAGCACGGTGTACTGGTGCCACACGTGCTCGCGGCCGGGCAGCACCTGCGGCACGTCGAGGCCCGGCGTGCCGGCCAGCCCCTCCGAGAGCCGCTTCGCGTTGGCCTGGCGGGCCGCGGTGAGCTGGTCGAGCTTCTCCAGCTGCGGGATGCCGACGGCCGCGTGCAGGTCGGTCATGCGGTAGTTGTGGCCCGCCAGCTCGTACTGGTAGCGGGCGCGCATGCCCTGGTTGCGCAGCACGCGCAGCTTGTCGGCCAGCGCGTCGTCGTCGGTGGTGATCACGCCGCCCTCGGCGGTGGTCACGTTCTTCGTGGCGTACAGCGAGAAGCAGCCGATGCCGTACGAGCCGGCGGCGCGGCCCTCGAACGACGCGCCGACCGCCTGGGCCGAGTCCTCGATGATGCGCAGGCCGTGCTCGGCGGCGAACGGGGCGAGCTTGCCCATGTCCGCCGTCTGGCCGTAGAGGTGCACCGGCATGAGCACCTTGGTGCGGTCGGTGACCGCGGCGGCGACGGCGTCGGGGTCGATCGCGAAGTCGTCTCGCCGGATGTCGGCGAAGCGCACGGTGGCACCGGCCTCAAGGATGGCGTTCAGCGTCGCGACGAACGTGAACGGCGAGGTGATCACCTCGTCACCCGGCTCCAGGTCCAGCGCCTGCAGTGAGGCGACCAACGCGGTGGTGCCGTTGTTCACGGCGATGGCGTGCTTCGTGCCCGCGACGTGCGCGAAGGCGTCCTCGAAGCGCTTGACCATCGGCCCCTGTGCGATGGCGCCGGATCGCAGCACCTCGACTACGAGGTCCTCCGCGTCACGGACGTCGACCACGGTAATGGGGATCATCGGCAGTCTCTCTCGGCAGGCGATTTCGATGCGTCCGGTACAGTGAGCCGCCGGTTCTGCGCCCGGCCGCCCTGCGTGAACGCGGGCCACACGTTACCGGGCGCCGCCGCCTGCCCCTGACCCCAGGCCGCTCGTGACCGACAGCGGCTGTGAGCTGAACGGATCACGACCAGTGGCAAACCGGATCCACCCCACGGCAGTGCTCGGAGAAGGCGTCGAGCTCGGTGATGACAACGTGATCGGACCGTACACGGTGATCGTCGGCCCGACCAGGATCGGCTCCGGCAACTGGATCGGTCCCCACGTCACCATCGGCACACCGGGCGAGGACCGCGGCCGTGAACACCCGGCCGCGTGGGAGACCGCGCCGACCGGCGACCCGGACCACGACGGCCACGGCGTGGTGCTCGGCGACCGCAACCGCATCCGCGAGTACGCCACCGTCCACCAGGGCACCTGGCGCACCACCACGCTCGGCAGCGACGGCTACTACCTGCGCGGCTCCCACATCGCCCACGACTGCCTCGTCGGCTCGGGCGTCACCATCGCGTCCAACGTGCTCACCGGCGGCCACTGCCACATCTGGGACGGCGCGAACCTCGGCATGGGCGCGATCCTGCACCAGAAGGTCGTGGTCGGTCCCGGTGCGATGGTCGGCATGGCCTCGGCCGTGCGCCGCGAGGTGGGCGCGTTCACGATCGCCGTGGGCAACCCCGCGCGCGTGACCGGCGTCAACGTCGTGGGCCTGTCGCGCCGCGGCCTGGACGAGGCCACGATCGAAGCGCTGGGTCCGTGGCTCAAGGGCAAGGCGGGCCTCCCGGAGGATGGGCTGGCCGACCGGCTGCCCGGCGACCTCTCTACCTTGGTCAAGGCGTGGGACGCCCGCCCGCGCGACGAGCACTAGGAGCGGTGAAATGTCGGAAGTGGCCCCCAAGCTGCGCGAAGTCTTCGTCGAAGCGCTCGACCTCGACGGCGACGTGGACGTCGAGAACCTGAAGTACCGCGACATCGAGGCGTGGGACTCCGTCGGTCACATGGCGCTGGTCGCGGCCATCGAGGACGAGTTCGACGTCGAGTTCGACACCGACCAGGTCATCGACATGTCGAGCTTCAAGGTCGCCGTGGACATGGTCAGCGAGCTGAAGTCGAAGCATGACTGACCTGACCGGCCGCGTCGCGCTGGTGACCGGTGGCACGCGCGGGATCGGCCTGGCCACCGCGCGCGCACTGGCCGAGGCCGGCGCGACGGTGGTCTTGACCGGCCGCGACGAGTCCCGCGCGAAGGAAGCCGCGGCCGCCGCGGGCGCCGCGGCCGGGCTCGCGCTCGACGTCACCGACGCGAAGGCCGTGGCCACCCTGGTCCGCGGGGTCGCGAAGGAGCACGGTGCGCTCGACGTCGTGGTCGCCAACGCCGGGATCATGGAGGACGCGCTCCTCGGCATGATCCGCGAGGAACTGGTCGACACCACGCTGGCCACCAACGTCGCCGGCACGCTGCACACCGTGCAGGCGGCCGCCCGGGCGATGATGCGCAAGAAAACCGGCGCGATCGTGGTGCTCGCTTCCGTGGTGGGGCAGTACGGCAGCGCCGGGCAGACCGTGTACGCGGCGTCGAAGGCGGCGGTGGCCAACATCGCGCGCTCGGCCGCGAAGGAGCTCGGCCGCTCGGGCATCCGCGTGAACGCGGTGGCGCCGGGCGTGATCGAGACGGACTTGACCGCGAGCCTGTCCGAAGACGCGAAGGCGGACAACGTCGCGAAGACGCCCCTGGGGCGGCTCGGGACGGCCGAGGACGTGGCGAAGGCGATCCGCTTCCTGGTGAGCGACGACGCCGCGTTCATCACCGGGCAGGTGCTGGGAATCGACGGAGGCTTGGTGCTGTGACGCTGTGGGGTGCGGGAGCTCGGCTGATCGATGTGGCCGGGGGCCGCACGCTGGCGGGCGACGAGCTGGACGCGGAGGTCGCGCGAGCGACGACTGCGCTCGACGACCTGCCGCCGGGAGTGCTGTTCGCGCGGATGTCCGTGGACCTGGCGAGCGTGCTGCGCTACCTCGGCGCGTTCGAGGCGCACCGCCCGGTCGCGCTGATCGACCCGGCGCTCGACGCCGACGTGCTGGCGGGGCTCATCACGCGCTTCCGCCCGGCCGCGGTGCTGGCGTCGCCCGAAGCGCCGGCTCCTGCCGGGTATGCGGCCGCGAACGGCGACTGGGTGCGCACCTCCGCCGACGGCGTCGAACCGCACCCTGACCTCGCCGTGCTGCTGCCCACCAGCGGCTCGACCGGCAACCCCAAGCTCGTGCGGCTCTCCCGGACATCGCTGCTGGCCAACGCCGAAGCGATCGCCGAGGTGCTGCACATCGACGGCGACGAGGTCGCGCCGACGTGCCTGCCGCTGCACTACAGCTACGGCCTTTCGGTGCTGAATTCGCACCTGGTGCGCGGCGCGACCGTGGTGGTCGAACCGTCCGGCGTGCTCGGCCGCGGGTTCTGGGACGCGGTGAAGGAGCACGGGATCACGTCGCTCTCGGGCGTGCCGTACCACTACGAGATGTTGCGGCGCTTGAAGTTCGACCCCGCGAAGTACCCGACGCTGCGCACGCTCACGCAGGCGGGCGGCAAGCTGCGCGACGAGCTCGTGACCGAGTTCAACGACAAGATGCTCGCGGTCGGTGGCCGCATGTACGTGATGTACGGCCAGACGGAAGCGGCGCCGCGGATGACCACCGTGCCGGCCGAGCGACTGGCCGAGAAGATCGGTTCCGCCGGGCCCGCGCTGCCGGGCGGCGCGTTCGCCATCCGCCGCGACGACGGGGCCGAGACCACGCACCCCAAGATCGTCGGTGAGGTCGTCTACCGCGGTCCCAACGTGATGATGGGCTACGCCGAAGACGAGAAGGGCCTGGCCGCGGGCGACGAATGCGGTGGCCTGCTCGCCACCGGTGACCTCGGGTACCTCGACGAAGAGGGCTTCCTGTTCATCACGGGCCGGCTCAAGCGCATCGGCAAGGTGTTCGGCAACCGCGTGAGCCTCGACGACCTGGAGCAGGCCGTGCGCCAGGCGGCGGTGGGCATCGACGTGGTGGCCGCCGTGGCGGCGGGCGACAAGGTCGTGCTGTTCGCCGAGCTGCCCGAGGGCGACGGCGCCAAGGCGATCTGCAAGGACGCGGCCCGCGCGCTGTCCGACCGGCTGCACCTGCACACCAGCGGGTTCGACGTGCGGCCGATCGACACCGTGCCGCTGCTGGCCAGCGGCAAGATCGACTACCGGTCGTTGGAGGGACGGGTATGAGTGTGTTCACGCGCTCGCAGGCCGAGCGGGAAGCCCTGCTGCTCCCCGAGCTCGCGCAGCTGACCGCGCACCACCGCGAGAACTCCGAGGGCTACGCCCGGATCCTGGCTTCGCTCGGCATCGCGCCGGACGCGTCGTTCGGCGCGATCGCCGACCTGCCGTGGCTGCCGGTGCGCATGTTCAAGACCCACGACCTCAAGTCGATCCCGGACTCCGAGGTGTTCAAGACGCTCACGTCTTCGGGCACCACGGGCGCCGGCGCGTCGCGCATCTACCTGGACAAGGACGCGGCGGGCGCGCAGACCAAGCAGCTCGGCGCGACGCTGCAGGAGGTCCTCGGCGGCGAGCGGCTGCCGATGCTGATGGTCGACACCATCGGCATCATCAAGAACCGCCGCTCGTTCTCCGCGCGCGGCGCGGGTGTGCTGGGCATGGCGAACTTCGGCCGCAAGCACACCTACGTGCTGGACGAGAACGACAAGCCCGACGTCGAGGCCGTGAAGAAGTTCCTCGCCGAGTACGGCGACAAGCCGTTCCTCATCTTCGGGTTCACCTTCATGGTGTGGCTCTACCTGTACGAGGTGGCGCGCGAGCACGGGCTCGACCTCTCCAACGGCATCCTCATCCACTCCGGCGGCTGGAAGAAGCTCATCGACCGGGCCGTGGACAACACCGAGTTCCGCCGCCGGTTCAAAGAGGACACCGGTCTCACGCGGATCCACAACTACTACGGGATGATCGAGCAGATCGGCACCGTGTTCCTCGAGGGTCCGTCCGGGAACTCCTTGTACTGCCCCGATTTCGCCGACGTCGTGATCCGCGACCCGGAGACGTGGCGCGAACAGCCGGTGGGTGAGCCCGGCGTGATCGAGGTCGTCTCGACGCTGCCGCGCTCGTACCCGGGCCACGTGCTGCTGACCGAGGACCTCGGTGTGTGCAACGGCATCGACGACGGCGACTGGCCCGGCAAGCACTTCTCCGTGCTGGGCCGGCTACCGAAGGCCGAGGCGCGCGGGTGCTCGGACACGTTTTCGGGGGCCGCGGCGTGAATCTGGAGCAGAGGTTTCCCCAGGGCGCGCCGGTCGAGGTCGGCGCGCTGGTCGACGAGCTGCGGACGGAGCCGCCGGGCGGGCGCCTGACCGTCGGTGATCCGCGGGTCGTCGAGTTCGTCACGAAGTTCGCGCGCAAGCTGCTGGCGCCCGCACTGGCGCGGCGCTTCCCGGAGCTCGCGTCGCTGGGGTTCTTCCTGCGCAAGGGCGAGCTCGCCAAGGCACTGTCCACTTTGGAAACCACCGGCGACGCGCTGCGGTTCCCGCGCGGCCTGGTGTTCCACGTGCCGCCGGCGAACGTCGACACGATCTTCGTGTACTCGTGGGCGCTTTCGGCACTGGCGGGCAACACGAACGTCGTGCGCGTGTCGTCGCGGTCGGCCGGCGCGGCCGAGGCCGTGCTGGAAGCGCTGAACGCGGCGCTCGGCGACGTGTCGCCGGAGGCGGCGCAGACCATCCGCGCGACCCAGCGCATGGTCACCTACGACCGCAGCGACGAGATCAGCGGCGCGCTGTCGCTGGCCGCCGACCTGCGCGTGATCTGGGGTGGCGACGCGTCCGTGGCGGCGCTGCGCAAGTACCCGCTGGCGCCGCACGCGCGTGACCTGACGTTCCCGGACCGGTCGTCGTTCGCCGTCGCGTCCGTGCGCGGCTGGCAGGAGGCGACGCCGGAGCAGCGCCGCACCGCGGCCGAAGGGTTCTACAACGACTCGTACTGGTTCGACCAGGCCGCGTGCTCGTCGCCGCGGGCGGTGTTCTGGGTGGGCGACACCGACGGCGCGCGCGCCGCGGGCGCGGAGTTCCGCGCGTTGCTGGCGGCGGTGCTCGAGGCCAAGCAGCACGTGACCGAGCCGGCGATGGCCGTGCAGAAGCGCGTGTCGGCCTACGGCGCGGCCGTCGACGGCCTCGTCTCCGGGATCTCTTTCGAGGGAAATTCCCTGGCCACTTTGGAACTCACCGACGCGACCGTGATGCCGCGCGAGTGGCTCGGCGCGGGGACGTTCGCCAACGCCCGGGTCGCGTCGCTGGCCGAGCTCGTGCCGATCGTGCTGCGCAAGGACCAGACCGTCAGCCAGTTCGGGTTCACCCGTGAAGAACTGGTGTCCTTCGTGAACCAGCTCGCCGGGCGAGGTGTGGACCGGGTGGTGCCGTTCGGCTCGGCCCTGACCTTCGCGGGCGTCTGGGACGGTTACGATCTGCTTGCCGAATTCAGCCGCTTGGTCTCGGTGCAGGCGTGACCAGCGGCGATGTGCCGCCGTTGATGAGGAGACTGGTCAGTGACGACCGTTCGCACGTCTGAGGACGACTTGCCGGCGCCTGCCCCGCCGCCGAAACCGGCCAAGTCGCGCAAGGCGAAGATCCTCGACGCCGTCCGCTGGCTCGCGATCCTCCTGGTGGTCGCCTTCGCGGCCAAGGCGCTCACCGACAACTGGAACGAGTTCTGGCACACGCTGTCCGACGTCGCGTGGCAGTCGTCCGTGCTGAGCCTCGCCGCGCTCGTGGTGTCCATCATGGTCTCGACCTGGGGCTGGCAGGTTCTGGTCGACGACCTCGGCAAGCCCATCGGCTACATCCGCGGCGCCCAGATCTGCCTGGTCGGCTCGCTCGGCAAGTACGTGCCGGGCTCGGTGTGGGCGTACCTGCTGCAGATGGAACTCGGCCGCAAGGCCGGCCTCGCCCGCGCCCGCATTTTCACCGGTTCGCTGATCCAGCTGGGCGTCGGCGTGGTGTCGGCGCTGGTCGTGTCGCTGCTGGCCGCGCCGGCCGTGTTCAGCAACAGCCCGCGGGCGATGTGGCTGTTCGTGCTGATCCCCGTCGGCCTGGCGCTGCTGCACCCGCGCGTGCTGACCTGGGGCACGTCGCTGATCCTGAAGATCCTGCGCCGCCCGCCCCTCGAACGTCCCCTGACCTGGGGCGTTGTCCTCAAGACCTTCGGTGCCTCGACGGCGGCGTGGGTCCTGCAAGGTGTGCACCTGTGGCTCCTGGCCAACTCCGTCGGGGCGCCGGGTTTCAGTGGTTTCATCCTGTGCGTCGGCGCCATGGCCGTCGCGATGACCGTCGGCACCTTCGCCTTCATCCTCCCGAGCGGCCTCGGGGTGCGTGAGGTCGCGCAGGTCGCGGTCCTGACGGCCAGCGGGCTCACCGTCGGCCAGGCGACGGCGTTCGCCGTGGCCTCGCGCGTGATGTTCACGGTCGCCGACCTGATCACGGCCGGCGGTGCCGCCGGAACGGCCTGGCTGGCCAAGCGCCGTCAGGTCGCCCTCGCCGCCTGAGGTTCTGCTTGTGGGTGCTCAGTCCCGTGGGTTCGCGCGCCTGAGGAGCGCAGCCGCCTCGGTGAGGTGCCGTTCGAGCGTTCGGCGTTCGTCGTCCGTCAGCCCCGGCGTACTGGTCGAGACCGCTTCGGTGATGGTGTTGTTCGCCCGGTCGACGATGGCCTCTCGCGTGGCCGCGGTCAGCGCGATGCGCACCCTCCTCCGGTCCGCCTGATCGGGTTCGATCTTGAGCGCGCCGGCGTCGGCCATCGCGTGCGTGATCCGCGAGACGAGGCTCTGGGCGAGCCCGGTCCGCTCGGTGATGTCGCGAATCGTCGAGTCCGGGTGCTCGGCGATGTCTTCGAGCACCGCCAGTTCACCCGCGTTGACCCGGTCGGCGCCGACGTTCTCCGTCGCCAGCAGTGCGATCTCGCGAAGCGTTCGGGCGAGGCGGTGGAGGTCGGCGGCACGCATGGGCCAATTCAATCACAAGTGATACATTTGCAGATGCATTACAAGTGATGGAGTTGGAGGGCCATGTCCTGGCACTGGAGCGAGCTCGAGCCCATCGCCGACGACGTGCTGATCGCGGCCGGGCTCGTCGTCCTCGTCGTGCGGCAGTTCCTCTGGCGGGTCGCGGAACTGCGGCGGATGCTGCGCCTGCCGGCGATCATCGTCGCGGCCGGTCTCGGTTACCTCGTCCTCGAACTCAGAGCGGGCTTCCGGTGGGTTCCGGGCGACTGGATCGTGGCCGGCGACCTCGCTCTCGTCGCGTTGACCGGCACGGCGATGGGCTGCGTCACGACGTTCCGCACCGCCGGGGGCCGGCTGCAGTACCGGCTCACGACCGCCGGTCTCGGCCTGTGGCTGGTGTTCGTCGCGATCCGGGTCGGGTCGTTCGCCCTGGCGGCCGCGGTGGGGGCGAACCTCGCGGACGCCACCGGGCTCGTCCTGCTGTCGTTCGGGCTGAACCGCCTCGCCGCGATCACGGTCGTCAGGCGCCGCGCGCAGCGGATCCTCGACACCGCGCGCGGTGATCTGCCGGAGCGCTCGAAGTCCTGATCAGCCCGTGAACCGGTAGATCACCGCGTCCGGATTGCGGTACACCTGCTGCAGGAACGGCAACCCGGCCAGCCCGACCAGCCCGGGGGACGAGTACTGCGGGTGCGGCGGCGCCGCCGGCCGCCCCAGGATGACCCAGTGGATGTTCAGGCGCTTGACCGCGGCGCGGACCTGCGGGTCCGTCTCGTACTCCTTGAAGTGGCGCGCCAGCAGCAGCGCGTCCGACGGGGGAGCGGTGCCGTCGTCGTGGGCGGCGACCGTGCGCACGCCCGTCAGGGCATACGTCCAGACCGTTCCGTCCAGCCGGTCGTTCATGGCCCATTCGCCGGGTTTCGCCAGGTGTCCCAGCTCGACCATCGCGGCTTCTTCGTCGGGCGTGATGTTCTGGTCGTGCGGGTTGGCCGACCGGTAGCCGGGCGCGACGCGATCGCCGTTCGTCCCGGCGTAGAGGCCCTTCGTGACGCCCGCGAAGCCCAGCAGCACGATCGCCGCCAGGGCGACCGCGGGCGCGCGCGGCGGCAGGTGCTCGCTGAGCCACGCCTGCAGTGACGCGATCCCGTGGCCCGCGATGAACGCCAGCGGCACGATCGCCATCGAGATGAACCGGAACGGGTCGTCCCACCACGGCCGCGAGAACGCCATCACCAGCGGGGAGTTGGACGACGCGACGGCGGCGTACGCGAGGCCGGTGATCAGTGCCGTCAGGCCGATCCACCGCAGGTCGCCGAGCCGGCGGAAGAAGATGAACCCCAGCAGCAGCGCGGCGGCCAACCAGAGCTGCGGCTGCGGCTCGAAGTGCTGGAACCCGAGCAGCGCGCCGATGGCCGCTGTCGCGCGGTACTCGATCGGCCAGCCGAGGTAGGGCAGGTTCCCGCTGGCCAGCCCGAGCGCGCCGAACAGCTGCAGCCACGCGACCAGCACGGACACCACCGCGATCGGCAGCAGTGCGAGCAGGTCGTGGCCGAAGCGCCGCCAGCGCCGGCCCGGTGAGAACCACCGCTGCACCAGCAGCGGCCCGGCGAACAGGATCGCGCCGAACAGCGTCGACGAGTGGATGCACAGCAGCCCGACGGCGCTCACGACCAGCAGGAACCCGGTGTCCGGCGCGACGCGGTCGAGGTAGCGGCGCAGCACCACGGCGGCCAGCGGCGTGAAGGCCAGCCCGAGCAGGAACGGGTACAGCGGCCCGCGGCTCATCGACTCGTACGTGCTCATCACCGGAGCCGCCGACGCCAGCGCCACCGCGCCGGCCAGCACCGCGCGGCCGCGGAACTCGCGGACCAGCACGACCAGCGACAGCGCGAGCAGACCGGGCAGCAGCGCGGTGTTCACGTCGAGCGTCAGCGGGATCGACGTTTCGCCGGTCAGGGAGTACTGGATCGCCGCGAGCAGGTGGTAGGCGTTGGGGTAGAAGGGCGGCTTCCCGTCGCCGTACCAGTTCAGCGTGCCCATCCCGAACAGGCTGCCGTCGCCGGTGGTGGCGATGTAGCGCACGCCGTTGGCCGCGTACGGCGCGTCGCCGCCCTGCGCGATCGCGCCGAGGTGGCCCATCCCGTGCACGGCCGCGTAGAACCCGAGCGCGGTCGCCAGCAGCAGGCACGCGGCGACGACCCAGTGCCCGCGCGCCGACCACGCGCGCGGTTCGGCGGCGGGCGGCCAGCGGCGCAGTGTGAGCCGCCGCAGTCCGAACGCGACAGCCACGAAGACCACAGTGGTCACGGCGTACGTCAGGGCGTTGAACGGCAGACCCATCGCCGCGGTCCACGGCCCGGCGAGGCCGCCGATCGCGTAGCTCAGCAGCGGGGTGAGCCCGGCGAGCCGCCAGCCCCGCAGGCCCGCGGCGAGGCCCGTGACCAATCCGGGCAGGCCGAGCACGAGCAGGCAGACGGCCAGACTCGCCACCTCGGACAGCAGCGTGGGTTCGCTCGGCAACAGACATCCTCGGCTGTGACGGATCCGCTCGGTGCCCCCGGGTGGCGGATCGGAATCGGGAGCACAGATTAGCGGGCTCCACATACACCCGAACGGCTTATGTCCGGGAAGCGTAGTGAAGCGATTGACTGGGGGCTGTGAAGTGATGGCCGACATTCCGGCGAATCACTCACCCGAAAGCGAGAAATCGTCGCGAGGATTCACCGCGACGCCCGGTGGGGACCGGCGGGGGCTGGAGGCGGGGGGTCGCGTGGTCTACGCGGTCGTGGGGGGCTGGCTGGTGCTCGGCGCACTGGTGGTCGCGACCTGGCAGAAGATCGCGGCCGAGCGCGCCTGGCGCACCTTCGCCGTGGTGCTCGTGCTCGCGTTTTCGCCGGTGCACCAGCTGTTGTTCGCCACGGCGACCGAAGACGCGCTCGTCACTTTCCACTACGCGCAGAACATCGCCGACGGCGCCGGCCCGGTGTTCAACCCCGGTGACCGGAACGAGGGTTACGCGAACTTCCTCTGGCTCGTGGTGATCGCCCTGCCACGCGCTGCGTTCGGCGCGGACGTCCAGACCTCCGCGGTGGTGCTCGGCGTCGCCGCGACGCTGGGCTGCGTGCTGCTCGCGTACTTCCTGGCCAACCGGATCACCCGGCTCGCGCTGCCCGACGGCGCCGAGCCGCAGCCCGCGGTGGGCGTCGCGGCGGCCGTGCTGACCGCGGGCGCGAGCGGGCTGGCCGTGTACGGGCCTTCGGGCACCGAGCTGCCGATGTTCGTGCTGCTGGTGCTGGCCGTGGTCTACGCGTACGTCGCGCGCCGCGCCGTGGTGGCGGGGGTGCTCGTGGCCGCCGCGGTGATGACGCGGCCCGAGGGGCTCGTGCTCGCCGTGGTCGTGGGTGCGTGGCTGGTCGTGGCGGCCGCGCGCGGGCGCCACAACTGGTGGGCGCCGGCGGGCTACGCGCTCGGCGCGCTGGTGTTCCTGGTGCCGTGGACGGCTTGGCGCGTCACCTACTACCACCACTTCCTGCCCGACTCGGCCGTGCGCGTGCTGGGTCCCGACTGGCGGTACCTCGCGGGCTTTTCCTTGGCCCACCTGGGTTTCCTCGCGCTCGGCGTGGCCGCGGCGGTGACGTTGCTCGTGGTCCGGACACCCGGGCGCGCCGTGCACTCGCGGTCGGCGCTGTGGCTGCTGTTCACGCTTGCCTTGTGCTTCACCGTTTTCGTCGCCGTGCTCGACGGCGACACCGGCCCGTCGTGGCGGCTGCTCGTGCCCTTGCCGCCGCTGCTGGCCGTGGCTTCTGCCGGTGCGTACGGCGTGCTGATCGCCGCCAATCCCTCGCCGAAGCCGCGCACGGTGTCGCGGCTCGTGCCCGTGGTGGCGGCCGTGTTCACGGGCTTCGCGGTGCTCGTGTCGGTGGTGAGCCCGGACTTCCTGACGAGGGTGCGGGCGTGGCAGCAGGACAGCGCGCAGCTCGCGGAGGTCGGCGAGTGGCTGGCCACGTACCTGCCGCCGGGTTCCGTCGTGAGCGCCGCGGCGCCGGGGGCCATCGCGAGCCGCGCGGGTTCGCGGTTGCTGGTGTTCGGCACCGACCTGCGCCGCGCGACGCTCACCGTGCCCGAGGACGACGGCTACGCCAGGACCCAGGACTGCGGCGGCGACCACCTGGCGTGGTACGCCGTCGCGACGTTCAGGCGCATCGGAACCCCGTTCTGGATCGCGGTGTACCCGCGGGCCGACGAAGCGCGAGTGCTCATCGATTACCTCGATCGGGCACCGGATTTCCAGTACGTATCGTGCCCGGGATGAGACGGTCGCCGGCTGTCGGGGCCGGCGTTTTCGGTGTGGCGCTGACCTTGCTGCTGGTGCGGTTCCTCGTGCCGCGGCCCGTTTCGATGTCCGACAACGGCGACGGCTTCCGCGTCCTGTGCGGCGCGGGGATCACGTGGACCAGCAAACCGTTGCCCCACACGCAACTGCTGTACGCGGCCACGCCGCAGGGGTGCTCGCCGACGTACCAGCTGAGCCAGAGCTGGCTCGCCCGCGCGGCGGTGTGGCTCGGCGACGCGTTCGGGCTGCACTCCGCGCTCAGCCTGGTGGTGCTGGGGGTTCTCGCGTGCGTCATCGCGGCTGCGGCTGTCGCGCTGGTCGTCGTGGGGCTGCCGTACGGGTTCCGCGTCCGCGCGCTGGTGGGCGCGGGTCTGCTGCTGGTGGTCGCCGATTCGGCGTTCTTCGGCTACTTCTCGTCGATCCTCGGTGAGGGCACGGCTTTCCTGGGCCTGCTGCTGTGCGTGGGCGGTCTGTTGCTCATCGCCCGCCCGGGCCGGTGGTGTTACGCGGGTTTGGCGGTGACCGCCGTCGGCGGCTTGCTGGCGGTGAACGCCAAGGTCCAGACCTTGATGATCTTGCCGTTGCTGATCATCGCGGCGCTGCTCGTGCGCCCCGGTGTGCGGGCGCGGTGGCTGCCCGGCCTGTGCCTCGCCGTGGTCCTGGCCGGCGGTACCTGGTGGGCCCAGACGTCCGTCGCCCCCGCCGTCGCCCCGGACGGCACGATCTCGGCCCGTCCCGGCGACGACTCCCGCGAGATCAACGTGGTGAACACGGTGTTCCTGAACATCGTCGACGGACGGCACGACTCCGCGGCGGACCTGGCGTCGCTGGGCCTCCCGGCGTCCTTCGCCCAGTACGCGGGCAACGGCTGGTGGCACCCGCACCCCGTCACCGTGGACCCGGCCTACGCGCAGTACCGCCCCCGGCTGAGCCGCCGCGCCGTGGCCACCTGGTTCGCCACCCACCCGGACCGGACGCTCGCGATCCTCCACCGCGCCGCCGGCGACCTGCTCACGGCCCGGCCCGACTACCTCGCCTCGTTCGACGCCGCTTCCGGCCGGCCGGACGGCGCGCAGGAGTACCGCGTGCCCGTCTGGTCGACCCTGACGCGGCTGCTGGCGCCGCTGGGGCTGTTCGCCCTGGGCCCGGTGTGGCTGTTCCTCGGGTGGCGCTCCTGGCGCCACCGGCGGACGGCCGTCGGCGTGGTGCTCGCGCTGCTCCTGACGACCGCACTGGGCCAGTTCGTCCTGGCAGCACTGGGAGACGGGATCGAAAACGTGAAGCACCAGGTCATCGCGCTGTTCTGCACACTGGTGGCGCTGGTGCTCAGTTGCTGTCCGCGGCCGAAACCGGGAGCAGGGGGATCCCCGCGGTCCGCGCGCCACTCGGAGCCGGCCGACGCGCCGCCGCGGGCCACCTCGGCGGGAACGTGAGCAGCGCGAACACCACCAATGCGCCCGCGTCGAGCGCGAACGACGTCGGCAACGGCACCCAGCGGAAGTTGATCGCCAAGCACAGGAACGCGAGCACGCTCACCCACACGCGGGCCGCTTCGCTGCGGTGCCGGTCGCGCACCACGGCGAACCCGCCCAGCACCAGTGGCGCCGGCATCACGAACACGCGCGTGGTGTCCGCTCGGTGCCGTCGTGCGACGACGGCGAGAACCGGATGTTGTCCAGCAGACTCCCGTTCTCGCCGCCGAAACCTCAGGCGCCGCCGATGAAAAGCTGCGCCCGCAGGCGGTACCCGCAATACGCACCCACGACGGCCGTCGCGACGACGCGCGTCTTCCGGCCGGCTTCACCTCCGCCCGCAACGGCAAGTCGCCACGGTCGCTGGCAAGCGCCACCCAACGACTAGAACCCGTTCCGAGGGCGAGACGGCGTGGATGCTCGCGCGCCTAGAACCAGCGCTCCAGAACCTGCGCCACCCCGTCCTCCGCCGCCGGTCCGGCCACTTCGTCCGCGATCGCCAGCACGGCCTTGTGGCCGTTCGCCATCGCGACGCCGTGGCCGGCCCACTGGAGCATCTCCACGTCGTTCGGCATGTCGCCGAAGGCGATGACGCGGTCGGCGGGCACGGTGAAGCGCGCGGCGACGTCGGCGAGGCCCGTCGCTTTCGTGATGCCGTGCGCGGACAGCTCGATCAGCCCGCCGGAGGACGAGTAGGTGATGTCCACCGCGCCGTCCAGTACGGCGCGCGCGGCCTGCGCCATCTCCTCCGAGTTCATGCCGCGGTGGCTGATCAGCAGCTTGATCGCGGAGTGGCCGAGCACCTCGGCGCGCGAAACGGTGCGGCCTTCGCCGTCGCCCCAGGGGTTGCGGTAGTCCGGTTCGATGACGAACGCGCGGACGTCCGCGGTGATGCGCTCGGCGGCCACCCGGCAGCCCGGCAGCGCCTTGTCGAGCGCCCCCACCAGGTCGTGCAGCAGTTCGGGCGAAAGCGACCCGTGCACGGCCACCACTTCTTCGGACGCGACGTCGAGCAGCACGGCGCCGTTCGCGCAGACCGCGTAGCCGCTCAGGCCCAGTGGCCGGGCGATCGGCGGGATCCAGCGCGGCGGCCGGCCGGTGCACAGGACGAACGGGACGCCGGCGGCGCGCACCCGGCGCACGACTTCGATCGTGCGTTCGGAGGGGATCTCGGAGGGGCCGAGCAGGGTGCCGTCGACGTCCGAGGCGATCAAGCGGGGTTTTTCCACGTCGCCATTGTCCCCGAAGGGGGCACGGGCACCGCCCGTTCGAGCGAATGTCCGTGGTTGGCGATAGCGTCCACCTTCGTGCGAGCAGGCATCGTGATCCTTCCGGAAGATCGTTGGTGGGCGGCCGAACCCAAGTGGCGGGCCGCCGAGGAGTACGGGTTCGACCACGCGTGGACCTACGACCACCTGGGCTGGAAGTCCCTGGTCGACGGCCCGTGGTTCTCCGCCGTGCCCACCCTCACGGCGGCGGCGATGGTCACGTCGAGAATCCGGCTGGGCACGTTCGTCGCCTCGCCGGTGGCGCGCCACCCCGTGCCGTTCGCGCGTGAGCTGATCACCCTCGACGACGTGTCCGACGGCCGCTTCGTCCTCGGCGTCGGCGCGGGCGTCGACGCGAAGAACTACGACGTCCAGGTCCTCGGCGCCGCCGACCTCACGCCCCGGCAG
Source organism: Amycolatopsis sp. NPDC051903 (assembly GCF_044452505.1). Lineage (NCBI taxonomy): Bacteria > Bacillati > Actinomycetota > Actinomycetes > Pseudonocardiales > Pseudonocardiaceae > Amycolatopsis > Amycolatopsis sp. NPDC051903. The sequence continues at coordinate 28,608 of NZ_JBITBT010000024.1, forward strand.
CGCGCCGACCGTTTCGCCGAGTTCGTCGAGGCCCTCGACGGCCTGCTGATGACCGACCGCTTCGACTTCGCCGGCGAGCACTACCAGGCCCACGGCGCCCGCAACCTGCCTGGCACCGTCCAGCGGCCGCGCCTGCCGTTCGTCGTCGCCGCCAACGGCCCGCGCACCATGACGCTGGCCGCCCGCTTCGGCGCCGGCTGGGCCACCACCGGCCGGGGCGGCGCCACGAAGGACGAGTGGTGGTCCGGCGTCGCCGCACTGGCTCGCACCTTCGACGAACGCCTCGCCGACGCCGGCCGCGACCCCGCCACCGTCCACCGCTACCTCAGCCTCGACGCGGCGCCGGTCTTCTCCCTCAGCAGCGTCGACGCCTTCCGCGAGGCCGTGGACCGCTCGCGCGAGCTCGGGTTCACCGACGTCGTCGCGCACTGGCCCCGCTCCAGCGGCCCGTACGAGGGCCACGAATCCGTGCTGGAACAGGTCGTGGAGCAGGTGCTGCCGACCTTGAAGGACGACTAGCGCTTAGGCCGATCAGGTGACATCACCCCCGTGGGGAAACCGTTTTCCCGATCCGGGCGTCAAGCCAGGTGAGAAGAGGGGGAGACGGCCCGCGGAAGCTGGCCGCTCTTCTCAGCCGGAGTGAAGCACCCCGGGGGTGCTGGGGGACGGGAGGTCCTCGTGGCCGCGGCAGGGGCAGTCGCGGCCACGAGGTTCCGGCTGCGTCACTTCACCGAACGTCACTTCACGATCGTGTAGATCGCCGCGCCGGGGTTGCGGTAGTCGAGGCGCAGGAAGTCCAGGCCGTCGAGCCGCTGCAGGCCTGGGGCGATGGGCGTGTCCTTGCGGATGGTCCCGCTGCCGATCAGCACGTGGTGCACGTCCAGCCGGCGCACGGCGGCGCGGACCTCGGGATCCGTGTCGTAGTCCCGGAAGTGCAGCGCGAGGTACACCGCGTCCGGGTCGACGCGGCCACCGCCGTCGTAGTGGCCGGCGACCGGGTGCACGCCGGCGATGGCGTACATCCACGCGGTGCCGTCCATCCGGTCGTTCAGCACCTTCTCCTGAGCCGGGATCCCCATCGTCCCGAGGCGCTCCATCGCGGTGATCTCGTCGGCGCTCACCGGCGGCGTCACCTCGCCCTCGGGGCCGTTGTAGTACAGGTACGACACCGCCGTCGCGTTCGCGTTGCGGTAGAAGCCGCCCGTCAGCACGGCCATCGCGGCGACCACGACCACGGCCGTCACGACCCCCAGCCGCGCCAGCACGCCCGGGCGGGAACGGACCCACGAGCCGTTCTGCGCGAGCCGCGCGATCCAGCGCTGCAGCTCCGCCATGCCGTGGCCCGCGAGCAGGCACAGCGGGATCGCGGCCAGCGCCATCAGCCGGTAGCGGTCGTTCCACCACGGCCGCGACAGCGACACCACCCACGGCAGGTAGCCGTAGCAGGTCACCAGCACGAAGAACCCCGACAGCCCGATCGCCGACAGCAGCACCCAGCGCATCCGCTTGAGGCTGAAGAACATCAGCGTGCCCAGCGCGAGCAGCACCGTCAGCCAGAGCTGTGGCCGGCTCAGCACCTGCTGGAACGTCACGAGCAGCTTCACCGCCAGCGTGATCGGCAGGTTCGAGTTCCACGAGTAGTACGGGTAGGACCCCGACGTGAACCCGATCGCGCCGAGGATCTGCGGCGCGGCCAGCACCCCGCTGACCACGACCACCGGCAGCATCCGCAGCACGTCGCCCACGAGCACGCGCCACGCGGGCGTGCCGTCGGCGACGCCGTCGACCCGCTTGCGCCGCAGCGACCGGTACCAGCGCTGCACCACCAGTGGCAGCGCGAACAGCACCGCCCCGAACAGCGCGCTCGAGTGCGCCGCCAGCAGCCCGTCGGCCGTCAGCGCCAGGACCAGACCGGTGTCGAACCCGGGCCGGACGAGGAAGCGCTGCAGCGCCACCGCGGCCAGCGGCGTCAGGACGATGCCCAGCGCGTACGGGAGCAGGCCGCTCGACACCGATTCGTACGCGCCCGTCGTGGCGGCTGCCGCGACCAGCGCCGTGCAGCCCGCGTACACGGAGCGCCCGCCGAGCTGGCGGATCAGCGCCACCATCGACAGCGCGAAGATGCCCGCGACCGGCATCGTGATGGCGTTGAGCGTGACCGGGACGCTCGTGCCGGAGATCTCGTACACGAGCGCGCCGACCAGGTGGTACGCGTTGGGGTAGAAGGAGCCGTCCGGGTACCAGTTGATGGTGCCCATGCCCGTGAGGGACCCGTCGCCCGTGTCGGCGATGTAGCGGATGCCGTTCGCGTGGAACACCGTGTCCCAGCGCTGGAACACGGCTGTCGTGCCGCCGCGCGCGGACAGGACCACCGCGATCGACAGCCCGACGGCCACCACCACGCACCCGGCGACGGCCCAGTGCGCCCGCTCGCTCCACTCGACCGGGGGCTCCTCCGCGCCCGGCGTGAGCCACCCGCGGGCCACCAGCAGCCGCCGGACGCCGGCCACGACGGCGGCGAACACGACCGTGCACACGGCCGTTGAAAAAACGTTGTACGGGAGCCCGGCGTCCCCCAGCCACGGCCCGGCGAGCCCCGCCACGGCGTAGCTGAGCAGGGGCGCGAGACCCGCCAGCGCCCAGCCGCGCACGCCCGCGGCCAGGCCCACGAGGCCGCCCGGTACCGCCAGCACGGCCAGGTAGGTGACGACCGCGCCCAAGTAGCTCCCAAAGTCTTCCGGTGCAGGCATGCTTCTCACGTAGGTCGGAGGCGGTACGTCCGGCGGTTGCCGAGGTCGGTTCGGGCAGCGGCCGTGAGACTGCGTACCCTGGGCGCCCGTGAGCGAGCACACGAACCCCGCCAAGATTACTGAACACGAGTTCGCCGGTTACGACCTCGTCATCGTCGGGTCCGGTTTCTTCGGGCTGACCGTCGCCGAGCGGGCCGCGGCCGAGCTCGGCAAGAAGGTTCTGGTGCTCGAGCGCCGGAGCCACATCGGTGGCAACGCCTACTCCGAGCCCGAACCCGAGACCGGCATCGAGGTGCACAAGTACGGCGCGCACCTGTTCCACACCTCGAACAAGCGCGTGTGGGAGTACGTCAACCGCTTCACCGAGTTCACCGGCTACCAGCACCGGGTGTTCGCGAAGGTGAAGGACCAGGTCTACTCGTTCCCGATGAACCTGGGCCTGATCAACCAGTTCTTCGGCAAGTCGCACACCCCGGACGAGGCTCGCGAGCTCATCGCCAAGCAGGCGTCGGAGTTCGAGACCGACGCCGCGCAGAACCTCGAGGAGAAGGCGATCTCGCTGATCGGCCGTCCCCTGTACGAGGCGTTCATCCGCGGGTACACCGCGAAGCAGTGGGAGAACGACCCCAAGAACCTCGGCGCCAACATCATCACGCGCCTGCCGGTCCGCTACACGTTCGACAACCGGTATTTCAACGACACCTACGAGGGCCTGCCCGTCAACGGGTACACCGCGTGGCTCGAAAAGATGGCCGAGCACGAGAACATCGAGATCCGGCTGAACGTCGACTACTTCGACGTGCGCGAGCACATCCCCGCGGGCACCCCGACCGTCTACACCGGTCCGCTCGACCGCTACTTCGACTACTCGGCGGGCAAGTTCACCTGGCGCACCGTCGACTTCGAGTCCGAAGTCGCCCCGACCGGTGACTTCCAGGGCACCTCGGTCGTCAACTACAACGACCAGGAAGTGCCCTACACCCGCATCATCGAGTTCCGCCACTTCCACCCGGAGCGGGACTACCCGAAGGACAAGACGGTCATCTTCCGCGAGTTCTCCCGCTTCGCCAAGGAGAACGACGAGCCGTACTACCCGATCAACACGCCGGAGAACCGCGAGAAGCTCGAGGCCTACCGCGAGCTGGCCAAGGCCGAGGCGCGCGACAAGAACGTGCTGTTCGGCGGCCGCCTCGGCACGTACAAGTACCTCGACATGCACATGGCGATCGGGTCGGCGCTGTCGGTGTTCGACAACAAGATCGCGCCGCACTTCACCGAGGGCAAGCCCCTCGACGGGTCGATCGATGCTTGAGCAGCGCGCGGTCGCGGCCGAGGGTGAAACTCCCGTGGTGCCGCCCGCGACCGACCCGAGTGGTGAGGTCGCGGTCCTGTCGAAGGCCCAGGGCTTCCTGAAGAAGCCGGGCGCGGTGCAGGTGGCTCGCGGGATGTCGCTGTTCGGCGAGCACAGCGCGGGCTGGTTCGCGCTGGGCCTGCTCGGTGCCGCGGTGGACAAGCCGCGGCGCAAGGACTGGCTCGTCGCGTCGGCCGGCGTGGTCGGCGCGCACGCCGCCTCGATCGCGGTGAAACGCGTGGTCAGGCGGCGTCGTCCGGACCACCCGAGCGTCGAGGTCCTGGTGGGCACCCCGAGCAAGCTGAGCTTCCCGTCTTCGCACGCGACGTCCACGACGGCGGCGGCGGTGCTCTACTCCGGATTGACCGGGCGTAACCTGGTTCCCGCCCTCGTACCGCCGATGCTGGCCTCGCGGCTGCTGCTCGGCGTCCACTATCCGACCGACGTACTGGCCGGTGCGGCCCTGGGAGGCCTCGTCGGTGGTCTGATCCGACGGAAGCTGAAGAGGCGATGAGCGAAACGACCGACGAGCGCACCGAGAAGGCGACCGACGACGCTTCGTCCGCAGCCGCGGACGAAGCGTCGCAAGCCAAAGCCGAATCGGCCGCGGCCGATTCGGCCTCGGCCGAGGCGACGGCTGCCGACCCGGCGGAGAAGGCGGAGGCGCCGGCCGACAAGGCCGAGCCCGCCGCCCCGGCCGCCGGCGGCCCGAGCCCGGTCGCCTTGCTGCTGGGCGTGGTCAAGACCGCCCGCCCGAAGCAGTGGGTGAAGAACGTGCTGGTGTTCGCCGCACCGTTCTTCGCGTTCTCGAAGGCGACGAACCGCACGGAGCTGGTCCTCGACGCGGTGATCGCGTTCGTGGCGTTCTCGCTCACGGCCTCGTCGGTCTACCTCATCAACGACGCCGTCGACGTCGAAGCCGACCGGGCTCACCCGACCAAGCGCAACCGGCCCATCGCGGCCGGCATCGTGCCGGTCCCGGTCGCCTACGGCGCCGCGGTGGTGTTCTTCCTCGCCGGGCTCGCCGTGTCGTTCACGGCGAACTGGCACCTGGCCGTGGTGCTCGCCGTGTACGAAGCGGTGCAGCTCGGCTACTGCTTCGGCCTGAAGCACCAGCCGGTGGTGGACCTCGCGATCGTCGGCTCGGGCTTCCTGATGCGCTCGATCGCCGGTGGCGTCGCGGGCGGCATCGCGATGTCGCAGTGGTTCCTGCTGGTCACGGCGTTCGGCTCGCTGTTCATGGTGGCGGGCAAGCGCTACGCGGAGATCATGCTGTTCGAACGCACGGGCGCGAAGATCCGCTCGTCGCTGAAGAAGTACTCGGCGAGCTACCTGCGCTTCGTGTGGGCGACGTCGGCGGCGATCCTGATCATGTCGTACTGCCTGTGGGCGTTCGAGATCCGCCAGGCCGAGCACGATTCGCTGTGGGCCGTGGTCTCGATGGTGCCGTTCGTGATCGCCGTGCTGCGCTACGCCGTCGACGTCGACGGCGGCAACGCGGGCGCTCCGGACGAGATCGCCCTGCGCGACCGCGTGCTGCAGGTCCTCGGACTCACCTGGGTCGTGACGCTGTTCCTGTCGTTCTACCTGTGAATCCTGTGAGTCCCGCACCTGTGAACGCGGCGCGGATTTAGACAGCTGCGTATCAGGCTGCGCACAGAAACCGGCGTCATCCTCGGACGTGGGGGGCGGGCAGGCCGTCCGTTCCCGGCACTGAGGAGCACACCATGAGTGACCAGGTCCCACCGGAGCAACGACCCGGTGCCACCCCGGAGCGGCCCGCTCCGGGCGGACAGGACGGGCCAGCGCCGCAGCCGGGTGCGGCCGGCGGGCCGGCCCCGGCGCCCGGGGCCGAGCAACCGACCGCCCAGCAGCCCGCGGTACCAGCCGGTGGCGCCCAGCAGCCCGCTTCCCCAGCCGGGGGCGCGCAGCCGGCCGGACAGCAGCCCGTTCCGCAAGCCGGTGCCGAGCAGCCGGCGACCCCGCAGCCGCCCGCGCAGGATGCCGCGTTCCAGCAGCCCAGCGCCCCGCAGGCGGGCGCCCAGCACGCTCCCGGCCCCCACCAGCGGCCCGGAATGCCACCCCAGCCGCCGTACGCGCAGCAGCCGCCGCCCGGAGGGTGGGGCACGCCGCAGCCCCCACGTCAGCGCGGTGGGTTCCGGCGCTTCGTCGGCAACCGCGTGACGCAGCTGGTCGCCGTGGGTGTGCTCGGCCTGCTCGTCGGTGGGGGCATCGTCGGCGGCGTCATGGCCGCCACGTACCACGACGGCCGGCCCGGTATTTCGCACTACCGCGACGGCGGGGGCGGCGGCTACCGCGACTTCCGTGGCGGCCCCGGGTTCGGCCAGGGCGGACCGAGCGGCTCCGGCGGCACGAGCGATGGCACCGGAGCCGGAACCGGTTCCGGAATTTGAACCACGGCCCACGACCCACCAGGTAACGAAACGATCACGGCCGTTGTGTACGGTGGGCCGTGATGCGATGCGATCTCGCCGTGCTCCCCGCCGCCGTGCGGCGGGTGTGGGGAGCGCCGGCGGGGGTCGCAGCCGTCTCGACGGTGGCGTTCGTGCTGGTCAGCACCCACCTGACCGACGACGCGTACGCCACGCTGTCCTACGCCCGCAACCTCGCCTTCCACGCCCACTGGGGCCTCGTCGAGCAGAGCACGGCCACCTCGCCGCTGCACGTGCTCGTCCTGGCGGCCGTGACGGTCGTCGTCCGCAACGCCGTGGTGGCTGCCGGTGTCGTGTACGTCGGCAGCCAAGTGGCGCTGGTGCTCGGGCTCAAGCGGCTGGCCGCCCGCACCGGGGCGCCGCGGCCGTTCGCGGCGCTCGCGTTCGCCGCGTTGCTGGTCAACCCGCTGCTGGTGTCGGCCGTCGGCCTCGAGGTCGCGCTCGGGGCGGCCATCGCCGTCTGGGTGCTGGTGTTCGCGGCCGAACGGCGGCCGTGCTCGGGTTCGCCGCGGGAGCGCTCACGCTCGTGCGCGTCGACCTGCTGGTGGTCGCGCTCGTCGTGTTCGCGGCGCGGCGCGAGTTCTGGACCGGCGTCTGGCGCACCGCGTTCGCCGCCCTCGCGGTGACCGGGCCGTGGTTCGCGTTCAGCTGGGTGGTGCTCGGCTCGGCCGTCCCGGACACCGTGGTCATCGACGGGCCCGCCAGCCCGCTGCGGCTCTGGCGCGACTTCCCCGCCGCGTCGGCCGTTTCCCTGCTGGCGCTGCCGATCGCCGTCGTCGCCGGTCTCTTGTGGACGGTCCACCTGCGCCGGGGATCGGACGTGGCGGGGAAACTCACGCCGTTCGCGGCACTCGCCGCCGCCGGGCTGGCGCACTTCGTGCTCAGCGGTGCCACGGCCTACCCGTGGTCGTACGCGCCGGGCATCGTCGGCAGCACGGTGTTCCTCGCCGCGTGCGTGTGCGTTGTCCCGAAACACCTTGTCGCGCACCGCGTCGCCGCCGCGACGGCAGCCGGCCTCGCGCTCGCGGCGGCCGTCGCCGTGTACGCGGAACCCGGTCTGCCGCGCCGCTTCGCCCCCGTCACGGGCAATTTCGCGGCGTCGGACGCGTACGAGGAGATCGGCCGGCAGGTCGCCGAGCTCGCGAAGGGCCGCGCCGTCGAAAGCCCCGCCGACGGGGGCGCGCTGGCGTACGCGTGCGCCTGCCACGTGGTCGACGAATTCTCCGACCGCGGCGCCGTCGACCCGGCCATCACCGAGACGAAGGAGCGCAGCAGTGAACTCGGCCGCGCCCTGCTCGAGGCCAACTTCCACAACTTCGACCACGCCGTGACCCCGACGCAGCCCGACTTCGTGCTGGCCACCACCCGCGGAGCCCCGCCGGCGACGGCGCTGGCCGCGTGGACCGTCGACTCGCCCCTCGCCGGTACCCAGCACCTCTACCTCGCGCCGGCCCGCTGACGCCGCCACAGCGTGCCCATCGTGCCCTCGCGCACGAGCAGCACTTGCGTCACCACCTGCAGCAGCACGAAGAACCCGATCGACACCACCGTGTCCAGCGCGGGCACGTCGTCGACCGGCAGCGTGTACGCCATCCCGATGCTCACGCCGCTGTGCGCGAGCCCGCCGACGCCCCACACGACGGCCAGCACGCGCCACACGCGGCGGAACGCCGGCCGTTCCTCCCAAGCCTCGTCGAGCTGCGCGCCCTTGCCCGGCAGCAGCGCGCGGGCCGCTTCGTACGTCACCGGGCGCCGGGCGATGAACAGGCTCGCCAGCAGCCAGAAGCCGGCGAGGGTGCTGAACCACGCGTTGCGCACGAGCAGCAGCCGCGCGTCGCCGGTGAGCAGCGTGGTCACCACGCTCACGGCGACGATGGCCAGCACGAACAGGCCCATCCCGTCGACCCGGCGCCGCCGCAGCGCCGTGTAGAGCACGCGCAGCGCGGGCGGCAGGCCGCTCAGCAGCAGCGCCCACACCGGCACCACGCCGAACGCCCGCAGCAGGTAGTAGCCGCCGACCGGCGCCCCGACGTCGACCAGCAGCGCGAACACCGAAGCGCGGAAGTCCTTCCCCATGGCTCCGAGTCTCGAAGAGCGCCGTGGCGGCAACCATCGTCGATCCGGCCACCCGGCATCCACCGATCGGTGGATGCGGGCGTCAGCGGCGCGAGAGGGCCCTTCGCACCTTCATCGGGGCCAGCAGGTCGCGCTGGGTCAGCGTGGAGCCGTCGGTGAAGGTGAAGCGCAGCCCCGGTTCGGGTGGGAAGCTGCGGCCGGGGGTCGAGACGTCGAGCCGCGCGACGACGTCCGGCGGGAACTGTTCGTCGGTCACGAAGAAGTCCTTCGTCGCGGCGTCCGCGACGAACCGCGTCGGGTAGAGGAGGGCGAGCCGCTTGTTCGTCCAGGTCAGCCGGGCGGCGCCGGCCGAGAACGCCAGGTGGTCGGCGATCCGCGCGGCCACGTCGGCCGGCGAAGCCGCGGTGACGCGGTAGGCGAGCGACGGGTCGTCGGTCCAGTCGTCGTCCGGCAGGCCGGCGGGGGTCGGCCAGCGGCCCGGCGCCGTCGTGACCTTCACCGGCTCACGCTCCGGCCGGTAGGGCAGCCGCAGCTCGCCGCCGATCCACGCGACGACGTGGCCGTGCGCGGGCGGGCAGCCCAGCAGCAGTTTTTCACCGCGCCGCAGCCACGCTTTCGCGTAGTCGCGCTCGATGATCGCGTCGACTTCGCCCGCTTGCTTCAGCTCCTGCGCGCGCATCACGCGGCTCCGTTCGTGCGGGCGAGCAGCCACTCGAAGGCCTCGGGCTCGTCGGCGCCGAAGCGCAGGTCGAAGCCCGAACCGTCCACAAGGGACATCCGCAGGCCCGGTTTCCGGTCGCGCTGCGCCACCGCGAACCCGGTGATCCGCGCGCGCGGCAGCTCCGCTGCGACCTCGAAGTCCTTGCGCGCCACGGGTTCACCCTCGTGGTTGTCGCCGTAGGTCTTGCGCCGGTCCGTGACGATCTCGGCCACGTCCTTGCCGAACCTCGCCACGCCGCGGCCGAACCCGATCGCCTTGCCCAGCAACGACTTCTCGGGTTCCTCCACCGGTTCCGGCGCCACCACGACGCGCAGCAGCACCAGCCGCGCCGTCGTCAGCGCCCACAACGAGGCCCCGGACCCCCGCACCAGGCTTTCGGCGAGCAGTCCCGGCCGGTCGCCGAACACGACCACGGCCGGCGGCCCCTGCGCCGTCCCGCTGCTGCCGCTGTCCTCGTCGGACAGGGCCGCGTCGACGACCCCGCCCGCGAAGTCCGCCAGCCCCGAACCCACCTTGCGCAGCAAGCCCTTCGCGGGGTTGCCGAACTCGTCGAGCCCGCGCACGTCGTAGCCGAGGACGCTGCCGTACGCGGCCCAGAGCACCGTTTCGTCAGGACGCAGGTGCGGCCGGGCCTGGGTGGCCGCACCGAGCGGATCGGCGAGATTCATCCTTCGAGTGAGAACCCTCGGTCGGTCGCCTCGCGGCGCTCTTCTTCGCTGTCGGTCTGCGACTGCTGGTAACCGTACTTCACGCCCTGCTCGAGGCCCTGTTCGGCGAGGTTGCCCGCGCTCCCGCGCCACGCCGCCTTGCCGACGCTCGACGTGCCGCTCAGGCCCGCGAGCCGCAGGCCCGTCTCGGTGAGGTTCGTGGTGAGCGCGTCCGCGCCGTTCTCCCCGACACCCAGCGCGTTCGCGAACCGGTTGCCCGTACGCGAGGCACCCGTCGCGGCGTCGGCCTTCGTGAGGATCTTCGCGAGCGGGTTCTTGTCGATCAGGTCGGCCACGCGCTTCTCCAGGAAGTTGCCGTTGCGCAGGCCTTCCGCGCGTTCCACGACCTTCTTCAGCGGTCCGGTGCGCAGCTTCTGGAGGATCTTCTCGAGCTCCTCGATGAGCGGCTTGAGCTTGCCGAGCAGCTGCTTGACCTTCAGCCCGAGCCGTCCGCCGGTCACCGCGACCTCACCCGTGGTCGCCGCACCCGCGGCGCCCACGGACGCACCCGCCGTGATCCACGACGCCGCCAGCGCCGCGAGCCACTCGATGATCAAGCCCATCACGAGCTCTTGCAGGATGTCGATCACGATCTCCACGAACGCGTCGAACAGGTCCGCAGCCAGCTCCAGGATCTGCTGCAGCCCGCGCACCTCGTCGGCGAACGCCGAGGCACCTTCGGAGAACTCGCCCATTTGCCCGCGGAACGCGTCGCCGCCCTCGCCCTCCCAGGGCTCTTTCGTGAGGTCCGCGCGCTTCTGCTCGTGCTCGCTCACGCCGTCGAGCCACTGCGCCACCTGCGCCCAGCCCTGGGCGGTGCTGCGCATCTGCTCCGGATCGCCGATCGCCGGCTCGAGGACGAACTCCACCAGCGGGCTGATCACGATGCCGATGAGGAACCCGAGTCCGTTGTCCAGCAACGACTGCCCGGGACTCGTGACGAGCTGGATCTGCTCCATGCGCGTGTGCACGGCCGCGATCGCGACGTCGGGCGGGCTGCTCGCCTGCGAAACCTCGGTCGACGTCGACAGCCACGAGCTGCCGTACCCGCCGTTCTGCTCGAGGTAGCTCTTGCGGCCCGCGTCGCCCGCGTGGTTGACGTCCGACAGCGTGCCGACGCCGCCTCCGCCGTCGGAGAGCTCCTTGCCCAGCGACGACACGGCGCCGGCGGTGCCCGTGTCCTGGCCCTCGTAGACCTTCGCGGCCGTCGTGGTCTTGTCCGCGATCTGCTCCAGGAACGACTTCGCCTGGTTGGCGAGGTCCTGGCACTCCTGCAGGGAGTCGAAGTACTGGTAGGCCATCAGCTCGCCCAGCGGGCCGAAGCAGTCGTCGCTCACGCGCGCCTGCGCCAGCAGCTGGGAGAGACTGCCGAAGTGCCCGGCCGCCTCGCGGGAACCGTTCGCGTGCGCGTTGAGCGCCGCCGGTTCGATCTTGAATCCGCTGGTCACGATCACTCCCGCCGAAGAATGGGGCCCCCGAAGTCGTCGTCTTCGACGGCGGGCGGGCGGGTCCGGTTCCGCGGGTTCTGCGCTGGTTGTGGCATTTGCGGCGGCTGCTGAGGCTGGCCGGGCGCGGGCATCGAACTCGCCGGCGGCGGCGCGCTCGGCCCGATCGGCTCGACGTGCGCGTTGAACGCCTCGCGGAACTGCCCGGCGCGCTCACCCAGCACCGGCTCCACGGTCTGGTCCAGCGCCGCCGCGGCCTGCTGCGTCGCCGACCGGATGGCGCCGAGGATCTCCTGCTGCAACGCCGTGTGCGAACGCCGCATCGCCTGCGGGCTCAGCTGCAGGCCGAGCACGGCGCCGGACGGGGCGACGGTGACCGTCACCGAGCCGTCGGCGTTGCGGGCGTGCCCGCGCAGGTTCGCGATCTGCTCCTTGAGCTCGGCGGCGCGAGCCGCCTGCTCCTGGAACCGCTCGAGAACGGCGTCCAGCCGCGCTGCCGGGTCCGGCATCGGGGCACCCCCAGAAAAGTGAAAGACCTTCGTCCACCATATGCGACGAAGGTCTTTCCCCGGGCGTTCCCTCTCAGATCGGGAGTTTCCGGAAAATCGGGCGCGGCACGTGGCGCAGCACCGACATCACGAACCGGAACTGGCCCGGCGCCCAGACGAGCTCCTTGCCGGTGCGGGCGGCGTCGACGGCGATCGTGGCCACCTGCTCGGCGGTCTGGGCCAGCGGGGCGTCCTTCAGCCCGGCCGTCATCTTCGTCTTCACGTGGCCAGGGCGGACCACGGTCACCTTGACGCCGTGCGGCGCGAGCGCCTCGCCGAGGCCCAGGTAGAAGCCGTCGAACCCGGCCTTGGTCGAGCCGTACACGAAGTTCGAGCGCCGCACGCGCTCCCCGGCCACCGACGACAGCGCGATGATCGTGCCGTGGCCCTGGACCTTGAGCTTCTCCGACAGCGCCACGCCCACCGACACCGCGGCCGCGTAGTTCACCGTGGCGAGCTCCACGGCCTTGGCGTGGTCCTGCCACACCTCCTCCGGGTCGCCGAGCAGACCGAACGCGACCACGGCCACGTCGATGTCGCCGCCGGTGAACGCGCGCGCCAGCACGGCAGGGTGCGACGCCGTGTCCTTCGCGTCGAAGTCCACGGTGGACACTTCGGCACCGAGGTCCTTCAGGCGCTGGGCCGCGGCGTCGAGCCGCGGCGACGGACGAGCGGCCAGCACCACCCGCAGCGGCTTCTCCGCCAGGTACTTCTCGGCGATCGCCAGCGCGATGTCGGACGTGCCGCCGAGCAGCAGCAGGGACTGGGGGTTGCCAACGGCGTCGATCACAGTGCGAGCCTCCGGCTCATGTCAGAGGCGAAAACGCCTTCGGGGTCAACGGCGGCGCGGACCTTGCGCCACTCCTCGAGCCGCGGGTACATCTTCGCGAAGGTCTCCGCCGTCGTCCGCGAGTCCTTCGCGGTGTAGAGGCGGCCGTGCGCGTCGAGCACGGCGGCGTCGAGCTCGAGGCAGAAGCGGCTCAGGCCCGGCTTGATCGGGAAGTCCACGCTCAGCATCCAGCCGGGCGACGGCCACGACATGGGTGCCGGGTTCGCGTCGCCCATGCGCTTGAACACGTTGAGGAACGAGTAGTGCCCCGACGTGGCGATCTGCCGGCAGATGGCCTTGAGCTGGTCCTCCGCGCCGAAGGGCACCGAGAACTGGTACTGCAGGAAACCCTTGGACCCGTACGCGCGGTTCCACTCGCTGAGCATGTCCAGCGGGTGGTAGAACTGCGTCAGGTTCTGGATCTTGCCGCGCACGCCCTTCTTGGGCACGGTCTTCTGCCACAGCTCGTTGATCAGCCCGAAGGTGAGCTTGTTGCCGAGCCCGTTGGGGAACACGTCGGGCAGTGTCGCGAGCTTCGGCGCGTCGAACTTCAGCGGCTCGCTGCGCAGCTTCGGCGGCAGCTGGTCCAGCGTGGCGAGCGAACCGCGCGAGAACGTGGCCCGGCCCAGCTTCGCGTCCGACGAGATCAGGTCCGGGACCGACATCGAGTAGTCGTAGTTCAGGTCCGAACCGTCGGTGAACAGCGCGAGCGTCTCGTCGAGGTTCGCCGTGCGATCGGCATCCACGGCGAAATACGCGGACTCCGTCTTTTTCATCCGGACCGTGGCGCGCGTGATGATGCCGGTGAGGCCGATGCCGGCCACCGTCGCCCAGAACAGCTCCGCCTCGGGGCCTTCCGGCGTGAGCTTGCGGACCTGGCCGTCGGCCGTGAGCAGGTCCATCGACACCACGTGGTTGCCGAAGCTGCCCGCCGAGTGGTGGTTCTTGCCGTGGATGTCGTTGGCGATCGCGCCGCCGATGGTGACCTGGCGGGTGCCGGGCAGCACCGGCACCCACAGCCCGTGCGGCAGCGCCTCGCGCATCAGCTTGTCGAGGCTCACGCCGGCGTCGAGGTCGACCAGCCCGGAGTCGGGGTCGATCGAGTGGATGCGGTCCAGCGCGGTCACGTCGACCACGAGGCCGCCCGCGTTCTGCGCCGGGTCGCCGTAGGAGCGGCCTAGGCCGCGAGCGATGACCCCGCGGGGCCCGGCCGATGTGACCGCCTTGGCGATGGCTTCGACGTCGGGCGTGCTCAGGACGTCGGCGACCGTCCCGGCGGTGCGGCCCCAACCGGTGAGCGTGCGTCGCTGTGTCTCGGGTGAATGGGTCACTCGACCAGAGTAGACACGCGCAAGGACGCCCGGAACGTGGCCCTGAAGTGACCGCTTCTACACTTTGCGCATCAAGGCACAAGCGTCCGCGCGTCAAAGTCGACACGGACTAGACATGTCTGCATGTATCCAGAGACGACGACGCATCGAGCCGAGAAGGTATTCCAGTGGTGGCTGCAGAACCGCAGAGTGAGACGACGGTGACCGCACCGGCGGGCCCCGGTCTGGTCGGCCAGCTCATCCGGTTCGTCCTGATCGGTGGCTTCTGCGCGCTCCTGGACCTGGGTACGTACTCGCTGCTCAGGGCACTCGGGATGGACGCCGTGCCGTGGGTCGACATCGCCAGGGCCATCAGTTTCGTCGTGGGGACGACCACGGCGTTCTTCCTGAACCGCCGGTTCACCTTCGCCGGCGGCCGTCGCGATGGCGGCACGCAGGTCGGGAGCTTCATCCTGCTGTACGCCGTGACGTTCTTCGTCGCCGTCGGTGTGAACCAGTGGATGCTCCACCTGCTCCCGGAGTCGGCGTGGAAAGCCACGCTCGGCTGGGTCGTGTCCCAGGCGACGGCGACCGTGATCAATTTCGTCATGCTCAAGTGGGTCGTGTTTCGTGAGCGGCCGGTAAAGGAGAACTGAGTTCGATGCCCGGTAAAGCAGCCCCGGTCGCCGAGGCGGCCCCCGAAGGCGAGACCCGGTTCGCGGAGCACGTGCCCGAAGGCAGGCTCACCGCTCAGCGAGGGCTGTACGCCGGCCCGGCCCCCATCGTCAGCAAGGACCTCTACGCGGAGATCGAGTGGGGTTCCGCGGTGCGCGACCGCGACTCCATCACGCTCGAACCGTCGGGCAAGGTCACGAGCAACACCTACTTCGGCCGGTTCCCGGCGAGCTACTGGCAGCGCTGGACCACGGTGACCGAGGTCGCCGTGGAGGCCGTGGTGACCGGTGACGGCCTGCTCTCGGTCGGCGCGTCCGACCTGGCGGGCGACGCGCGCGTGGTCAACGCCGAGCACGTGTCCGGCGCCAAGGCGAAGAAGGTCAAGCTCACCGCGAAGCTCGACAAGTTCCACGACGGCGGCGCGCTGTGGCTCGACCTCGAGACCGAGGGCGGCCAGACGCTGCGCGTGGAGCAGGTCCGCTGGAGCGTCGAGGCGCCGGAGAAGATCCGCCCGACGGCCGTGACCATCTGCACGATGAACCGCGCCGACGACTGCCTGAAAAACCTGCAGGCGCTCGCGGCCGACGTGTCGTCGCTGCACACGCTGGACGCCATCTACGTGGCCGACCAGGGCACCGACCTCGTCGAATCGCGCGACGGCTTCGAGCAGGTCGCGAAGGACCTCGGCGAGAAGCTGCACTACATCAAGCAGCCGAACCTCGGTGGCGCCGGCGGTTTCACCCGCGGCCTGTACGAGGTGGCCGGCCACACCGCCACCGAGCACGCCAACGTGCTGTTCATGGACGACGACGTGCTGCTCGAGCCGGACCTCGTCGTGCGCATGACGGCGTTCTCCAACCGCGCGGCCAACCCGATCATCGTCGGTGGCCAGATGCTGAACCTGCTGCACCCGAACCAGCTGCACGTGGGCGCCGAGTACGCGCGCCTGAACACGCTGGAGCCGGGCCAGCCGGTCACGCACTCGCTGTCCACGGCCGACCTGCTGGGCGTCGACGAGGAGACCCTCAAGCCCAACCGCCAGGAGCGCCGCCTCGACGCCGGGTACAACGGCTGGTGGTCGTGCCTGATCCCGTACGAGGTCGTGAAGGCCATCGGCTACCCGATGCCGTTCTTCTTCCAGTGGGACGACGCCGAGTACTCCTACCGGGCCCGCGAGTACGGCTTCCCGACCGTGACGCTGCCGGGCGCCGGCGTGTGGCACGCGGACTTCCACTGGAAGGACTGGGACGAGTGGCACCGGTACTTCAACCTGCGCAACTCGATCATCACGGCCGCGCTGCACTCGCCGTTCAACCTGAACCTGCTCTCGCGCGTGCTGATGGCGCAGCTGGTGCGCTACCTGCTGGGCATGCAGTACGGCCTGTCGGCCACGCTGATCAAGGCCGTCGAGGACTTCCTCGAGGGGCCTGAGGTCCTGCACGACGGCGGGGTCGCGGCGATGAAGGAGATCCGCCGGATCCGCGAGCAGTACCCGGAGACCAAGCGCCACAAGGCCACCGACGTCCCGGGCATCGCGTCCAACGACATCGGCATCATCAACAGCGCGCCGCGGCCCAGCATGCAGCGCCTGGTGCTGATCAAGCGCATCCTCGACCGCGTGCTCGGCCGCAGCCGGTTCGGCCTCGGCGCCGTGCCGACCGACGAGGCGCACTGGTGGCACATCGCCCTGTTCGACACCGCGGTCGTCACCGACGCGTCGCAGGAGGGGGTGCGCGTGCGCACCTACGACAAGGTGAAGATGTTCGACCTCGCCAAGCGCGGCGTGAAGGTGATCCAGCGCCTGCGCAAGGAGGGCACGGAGGTGCAGGAGCAGTACAAGCGCGCCATGCCGGAACTCACCTCGCGCGAGAACTGGAAGCGGCTCTACGAGCTCTGATCTCGGCCGGTCAGGAGGCCGCCACGGGTACGCCCGTGGCGGCTTTCTGCGTTCACCGGCTACCGCGTGAACTCAGTAGCCTCGATTCTGTGCCGAACCTCGTCGCCCGAGCGCGGGCCCTCGCCGATGACGTGCTGTTCCCCGCCGCGGCGGAGGTCGACCTGCGGGGTGAGGTTCCGCGGTCGCACTTCGACGCGCTGGCCGAGGCCGGGTTCTACGGCCTCGCCGCACCCGTCGAGGCCGGCGGCGCCGGCGCCGACCTGGGTCAGCTCGTCGGCGTCGTCGAAGCACTGGCCGGCGGCTGCCTGAGCACGGCGTTCACCTGGCTCCAGCACCACGCGCTCGTCGTGGCGCTGGTGGGCTCGGCTGACTCGGCGCTGCGCGACGAGTACCTGGCTGACCTGGTCAAAGGCACGGTCCGGGCGGGAGTCGCCTACGCGGGGGTGCTCCCGACGCCCCCGCGCACCCGGGCCCGCCGGGTGACCGGCGGCTTCCGCTTCGACGGCGAGGCGCCCTTCGTGAGCGGCTGGGGGTCGACGGACGTGCTCATGCTCTCGGGCCGCACCCCCGACGACACCGTGGTCAGCACCGTCGTGGCCCCCGTCGCCGGCCACGGCCTCGACGTCACCCCGCTGCACCTCATCGCCGCGCAGGGCACGGCGACCGTCCGCCTCGGTCTGGACGACTACTTCGTGCCCGGCGCTCGCGTGCTGTCCGAGGTCCCGCACGCCGACTTCGTGGCCGCCCGGACGTTCGCGATCCGGCTGAGCGGGTGCGCACCGCTCGGTCTCGCGGAACGCTGCGCGCGGCTGCTCGACGACCTCGGCCAACCCGCCACTGCCACCTCGCTGCGCGCCGAGCAGGCCCAGATCCGCATCCGCCTCGACGCCGGCCTCACCGATCCGCCGTCGCTGCCCGCCGCCCGCGCCGCGGCGGGCGAACTCGCGTACCGCAGCGCCGGCGCGCTGGTCGCGGCCACGGGCAGCCGCGCGGTCCTCGCGGGCGAGCCCGCCGGCCGCCTCGTCCGCGAAGCCACGTTCCTGCTGGTCGCCGCGAGCCGCCTCGAGATCCGCGACGGCTTGCTGGCGCTGGCGCGTCGCTAGGCCGACAACCCGAACTTCCCCTTGCGGCTCAGGTCGTCGACGTACGCGGCGGCGACGTGCGCGAAGTTCACCGTCAGGGTGTAACCGTCACGGGTCTGTACAGAGTGGACACCGCCGTGCTTGAGCAGATCGGGGATCTTCTCCTGCACGCCGGCGGTTTCCTCGGGCGCGAGCGGGAACAGCAGCGGTTCGCCGCCGGTGGCGAGGTGGAGCACGAGTGCGGGTTTCGGTTCAGCCATGGCTCCATGGCACCAGCGGCCGATCACCGGCGGCAAGCGAGTTCGCGCACAGCGGAGCGTCCAGGAGGCACCGCGGAGCGTCAAGAGGACACAGCGGAGCGTCCCCAAGGCAACACAGAGCGGAAAACCAGGCAACGCAGGAGGCCGATCACCGGTCGGGCTGCGGGGCCCGCGCACCGTCGGCTAGCGTTTCGACGCGGAGACCCGACCTAGGGATGGCCGATGCCGTACTCGTTCACGCTGTCACCCGCGGCGGTGGACCTGTTGCTCGAGCAGCAGGGCCTCGGCCGGCCGCCGGTTCCGTTCGTGGTGCCGCACATCGGCATCACGGGCGGGGAGCGCCGCCGGATCCGCGAAGCGGTCACCCGGGACCTCGAAGGCCGCGGCCTGGTGAGCCGCCGCGGGTACCTCGACGACGACCTGGAACAGGCGCTGACGACGTTCGCCCGCGGCCGGCTGGCGGTGACGTCCACGGCCCAGCTGGAAGCCGGGCAGCTCTTCGCCCGGGTGACCTCCACCGGCGACCACGCCGTGCTCGCCAAGCACGACGACGGCATGTTCGTCTTCGAGCAGGTCCGGCCCACGGGCCTGGTCCCGGCGATCGTCGACCTGCTCCCGCCCGGCACACCCGGGCCCGGCACGTCCGTCACGATCACGCGGCCGCCGAGGCAGCCGCGCCGCGGCGACGCGTACGACCCGTTCGCGCGCGCCAGCGCGCCGCGGGACCCGCAGGCCAGGGCCGTCGAGCGGATCTTCGAGAAGCCGCGGTTGCGCGTCGGGCAGTTCACCGTGGGCGGCCAGCAGCCGCTCGTGTGGTTCGACACGGAAGCCGGCCGGTACCTGCTGAGCACGCGCGTCGCCGACGACGGGCAGCGCTGGCTCACCTACGCGCCGGCGGACAACAGCCGCCTGGCCCAGCAGCTGTCCGCACAGGTCGAGGCAAACGCCTGACCGCGGCGCTGTCCGTCGCTAGACTGCGGATCATGACCACGCCAGACCCGGGACAGGTGGCCGGCCTGGACCCGAAGGCCATCGCTGCCGCCACGGCCGAGACGACGAAACTCGTGAACGCCGCCAAATCGGGCCGTTTCAGCATCTCCGGTGAGGCGCTCGAGCAGCTGCGCAAGGCGTTGTCGGACATGGTGACGCGCGTCGACGGGCTCACCGGGTCCACCGCCGCGCTGGACCAGGCGCCGCAGCTCGGCAGCCACCCGTACGGCCACGCCGTGGCGTACCACGACCTCAGGGCCGCGTCGGAGTCGACCGGGTCCCTCCGCTCGGTGCTGGGCCAGTTCCGCGACCTGCTCGCGCAGGCCGACGAAGCGCTCGCCCACGCCGGTGGCGCCTACCGCGGCGCCGAGAGCGCGGCCGTCGACCTGCACAGCGTGCGCCGGGCGGGAGACCTCGCATGACGACCTCGCACGAAGCGACGCGCGCCATCGAGCCGTCCGACGCCGACTACCTGGGCCACAGCCACGAGCAGCTGCAGCAGTTCGTGACCACGAACCTCGACCCCAAGCAGGTCGCCGACGTCGCCGCGGCGTACAGCGACGTCCAGAAGGCCTTCGAGGAGTTCGCGACGCAGCTCACCGAGGCCGTGAACAAGTCCGCGGGCGCGTGGGAGGGTGACGCCGCCACGAACGCGCACGCGTACTTCGAAACGCTCGGCAAGTGGGCCGACGCCACGGCGCAGAACGCGAAGGCCGCCGCGCAGAGCGTCGACGAGCAGTCCGCGGCCGCCCAGACGGCCCGCAACTCGATGACCGAACCGATCCCGTTCGACTGGAACGACGAGTTCAAGCACTGGACCGACGCCGGGCCGTTCGACCTCGGCGACGCGGTCGACAAGTCGCTGCGCAAGCAGCAGGACAGCCAGGCGGCCCACGAGCAGGCCGCGCAGACGATGGCCACGTACGACCAGTCGCTCCACGCGGCGGCGTCGCAGCAGCCGACGTTCGCCGACCCGCCGAAGTTCGCCTCGGCCTCGGGTAGCCCGGCTTCGACCGTCTTGCCGTCGGCCTCGGTGGACCACCACGGCGGCGGCGCGAGCGGCGGGTCGAGCACGGGGAGCCACGACGTGTCGGGCGCGAGCCAGATCACCGGCTCCGGGCACTTGCCGGCCGGCCCGAACTCCGCGACCACGTCCGCGAGCGTCACCCCGGCGGCCGCCCAGCAGCAGCCGGGCGGCGGGAACGCGCCGGCCGGGGGTGCCATGCCCATGGGCGGCATGCCGATGGGCGGCGCCGGCATGGGCGGCGGCTTCGGCGCCGACGAGGAGCACCAGTCCAAGTTCGGCCGCGGCGGCGGCTTCGGCCCGGGCGAAGGCGTTTCGGCCGGGCTGGGCTCCGCCGACACCGGCATGGGCCGCGGCCTGTCCGGCGCCCCCGCCCGCATGGGCATGGGCGGCGCCGCTCGCTACGAAGAGGACGAGGACGACGGGTCCCGCTTCTTCGCCCACGTCGACGAAGACTCCGAGTACGGCGCCGACCTGCGGGCCGCGCCACCGGTCATCGGCGAGTAGGCACGCGAAAGGGCCCTCGAGGAAGCGTTCCTCGAGGGCCCTTTCCGCGGCTGCGAAACGTCAGTAGCGGTAGAACTTCTCCGCCCGGCCCTGCCGCACGAGCTTCAGCCACTGCAGGAACGCCTTCGGGTCGCGCTTCACGCCGACGAAGTACAGGCCGAAGCGGATCACCTCGAGCGCGCCGATCTTGCGCATGCCCGGCTGCGACAGCAGGTACCCGCGGTTGCGGTAGGTGTAGTAGCGCTTGACCTCGTTCTCGGGGTCCTGCGCGTGGAACTTCCCGCCCAGCATCGGCTTGAACTCGTCCGAACCGTCGGGGTGCAGGTAGGTCGTGCGCAGGGACGTGCCGAACGGCAGCCCCGAGCGCACGAGCCGGCGGTGCAGCTCCACCTCGTCGCCGCGGAAGAACAGGCGCAGGTCCGGCACGCCGGTGACGTCCAAAGTGGACGCGCGGAACAGCGCGCCGTTCATGAGCGACGCGATGCCCGGCAGGAAGTCCGTGCCCAGCTCGGCCGACGAACGCTTCCACGTGAGGCCGCGCCGCAGGGGGAACGCGAGCTTGGCCGGCGCGTTGATGTTCGCCACCACGGGCGAAATCTCCGCGAGGCCGCGCTTTTCGGCTTCCTCCAAGAGGATCTGCAGCACGTTCTCGTCGGCGGGGCGGCCGTCGTCGTCGGCGAGCCACACCCAGTCGGCGCCGAGCGACAGCGCGTGGAGCATGCCGAGCGCGAACCCACCCGCACCGCCGAGGTTCCGGTGCGAGGGCAGGTACGTGCACGGGAGCGGGTAGCTCTCCACGACGTCGCGCGCGGACTGGTCGGGTCCGTTGTCCACCACCACGAGGTGGTCGACGGGTCGCGTCTGGGCGGCGATGATCTTCAGCGAGTCCGCGAGCAGCTCACGACGGTGGCGCGTGACCACCACGCCGACGACGGCGCCCTCGGGCAGCTGCCGGGTCTCGCTGGTCATCATTCCCCGCCGTTCTTCGTCGTCACGGGCTCGATGCCGAGCCGCTCGAGGCCTTCCTGGCTCATGTTCTCGAACGGGTCGCGGCCCTTGTAGGCCGTGAGGACATCGCGCAGTGAACCCTGCTGCTTCAGGTGGCCCTCGTCCATCCAGATGGCCGAGTTGCACAGCTCGAAGAGGAACTCGTCGGAGTGGCTCGCGAACACCAGGATGCCGGAGCGCTTGACGAGGTCCTTGAGCCGATCGCGGGCCTTGTTGAGGAACGCCGCGTCGACGGCGCCGATGCCCTCGTCGAGGATCAGGATCTCGGGATCGATCGACGTGACGACACCCAGCGCGAGCCGCACGCGCATACCGGTCGAGTACGTCCGCAGCGGCATCTGCAGGTAGTCGCCGAGTTCGGTGAACTCGGCGATGTCGTCCACCCGCTTCTCCATCTCCTTGGCCGTCATGCCGAGGAAGAGACCGCGGATGATGATGTTCTCGACGCCGGAGATCTCCGGGTCCATGCCGATGCCGAGGTCGAAGACCGGCGCGATCTTGCCGACGATCCGCGCGGCACCACGGGTGGGCTCGTAGATGCCGGCCAGCAGGCGCAGCAAAGTGGACTTGCCGGCACCGTTGTGGCCGACCAGCCCGACGCGGTCGCCCTCGTTCAGCTTGAGCGTGACGTCGTGCAGCGCCTCGATGATCGGCACCTTCTGCTCGGTGCCGATCTTGCCGCCGACCTTGCCGAGCACGCGCTTCTTCATCGACCGCGTCTTCGCGTCGAAGATCGGGAAGTCCACGAACGCGTTGTGGACGTCAATGCTGACCATGTGTCACACCCAATACGAGACGCGAGAGCGGTAGTTGCGCATGGCGACGAGTGCGAGCGCCCAGCCGATGATCGTGAGCGCGCCGACCACGACCCAGCTGGTCCAGCTCACGGCCTGGCCGAGCAGCGGGGCCCTGGTCACCTGCATGTAGTGGTAGAGCGGGTTCGCCTTGATGAACGGCAGCGCCCAGGACACGGCGTCGCGGGTGCCCCCGGCCTCCAGCTGGTCGACCGGCCAGACGATCGGCGTGCCGTAGAACATCAGCTGGATCAGGGAGTTGATCACCTGCGGGATGTCGCGGAAGCGCGTCGAGATGATCCCGAGCAGCAGCGCGGCCCAGCACGCGGTGAGGCCCAGCAGCAGGAAGCCCGGGATGGCGAGGAAGATGTTCCAGCTCAGGCCCGGGTGGCAGAACTTGTCCGGCACGCAGGCGCCGTCCTTGGTGCCGAGCGAGTACTTGTCGTCGAGCGCGGTGAAGAAGATGATCAGCAACACGACGTACACGATCATGTTGTGCGCGAGCAGCAACGTCTGGCGCCAGACGGTGCGGAGCACGTAGACGCTCAGCGGCGCGGGGAGCTGCTTGATCATCCCCTCGTTCGCGATGAACGTCTCCATGCCCTCCGAAAGGCAGCCCTGGATGAAGCCCCAGATGATGAACCCGGTGGAGATGTAGGGCAGGAACACCTGGATGGGCAGGTTGAACAGCTGCGAGTACAGCAAGCCCAGTCCGAGCGCGATGACCGCCTGGCTGATCGTGATCCAGAAGGGACCGATCACCGACCGGCGGTAGCGCTGCTTGATGTCCTGCCAGCCCAGGTGGGTCCACAACTCGCGGGCGGCGAGACCGTCCTTGATGTCGGCGATCGCCCTGGAGAACGTCTTGCGGTCCGACGCAGGTGGCACCGGCATCGAGACCTCGGGTTCGGCTACGTGAACCGTGCTGGTGGCATGCACGTGGACGAGGGTACCGACCGGGCGTCCCGTCTTCGGGACGCCCCGGCCCAGCCGTTGCGCCGCCTGGTCGATACCGCACCGGACACGAGCTGTGTCCTGGTAGTTTCTTGCGTCATGACTGCTGCTCTCGGTGCGGCGAGCCTGATGGTCGATCTCCTCGCGGCGTACGCCGAGCGTTCCGACCCGCGTTCCGTCGCGGTCGTCGGGAACCAGCCGCTGCCGCCGGACCCCGCCCGGGCCAAGGCCGTGGACGACTGTGACCTGGTGATCCGCGTCAACGGTTTCGTCCTCGACGAGCCCGACGGCCCCGAGACGACCGGCAGCAAGGTCCACGCCGTGGTGTTCAACCGCGCCGTGCGGGCCACTCGCCACGTTTTCCGCGATTACCGCCGTCGCCTGTACCTGCTGGTGGAGCCGGGCCGGCTGCACTGGGAGCCGGAGGCGCTGCCGGGCTGGTGGCCCGCCGACCTCGGGTTCGTCCCGGTGTCGAACCGCGACGTCGTGCTGCCCCTGTCCGACGCGCTCGGCCTGCCGACGCGCACCGAGTCGACCTGGTCGACCACCGGCACGCTCGCGGCGTGGATCGCGCGCACTTCGTTCCCCGAAGCGCAGCTGGTCCTGACCGGGTTCTCGTTCATCGACAACCCGAACCAGACTTCGTGGGAGCACGCCGCCGGAGATTCGTGCATCGTGGGTCCTGAGCACCAGATCGCCGCCGAGGGCAGGCTGCTCGACTCGTGGACCCGCGCCGGCGACACGGTCCTCCTGCGCTGACCCCAAGTTTTCCCAGAATCCCGAAGGAACCCTTTCCATGGCAGTTCAGAAGATCCGCTCCGGTTTGGTCAGCCGGATCGCCAGGCTCATCGATTTCCGCATCGAAGAGCGGATGCGCGACACCATCCGCGACCTGACCAACCGCGTCAACGACCTGGAACACGCGACCGCCGACCACCGGCGCCGGCTCGACGCGGCCGAGTCCGGTCTGGAGCACGCCCGGGGCGACCTGCTGTGGACGCGCGCCGAGCTCGACCGGATCATCCCGCACGTCGCCGCGCAGGAGGCGCAGCTCGAGACGCTGCGGGAGTCGATGGTGATGGTGCCGCGCGCCGACACGAAGCAGGTCGCCGAGGCGCGGTCGCTCATCGAGGAGATCCAGCGCCAGCACGCGCAGATCCGCGTCCGCCTCGCCGGCATCGCCCGGTACGAGGACCGGCTGCGCCGCCTCGAGGACAACCGCCTGGCGCCGTCGGCCCAGTGAGCCCGCTCGCGGCTCGCGAGGCCGTGGCGGCCGACGCCGAGTTGCTGCTCGCGTGGCGCAACGACCCGCGCACGCGGGAGGCGTCGCGGTCGACGGGCGTGATCGCGCTCGCCGACCACCTGCGCTGGCTGCGCGGCGTGCTGGCCTCGCCCGACCGGCTGCTGCTGGTGGTTTCCGACGGTGAGCAGCCGGTCGGCACCGTGCGGTTCGACCGCGAAGCGCCGGGGGAGTGGGAAGTGAGCATCACGCTGGCGCCCGAGAGCCGCGGCCGCGGGTTGTCCCGCGCGGTGCTCGCCGTGGGTGAGCAAGCGCTTTCCGAGCGTCATGAGGTGCGGGTGGTCCTGGCCGCGGTGCACGAGGACAACGCGGCGTCGGCGGCGCTGTTCGAGCGCGCGGGCTACGTCGAGTCGGCGCCCGCCGAGGACGGCTTCCGGTGGCTGCGCAAGACTCGGGGGTGACCCGCACGCGCACCACCGGGAGGACACCACCCATGTCCGAAGTCCGCATCGGCGCCCACACGCTCGGCCCCGACCGGCCGCCGTTCGTCATCGCCGAGATGTCCGGCAACCACAACGGTGACCTCGACCGCGCGCTCGCGATCGTCGACGCGATCGCCGACGCCGGCGCGCAGGCGGTGAAGCTGCAGACCTACCGCCCCGACACGATCACGATCGACGCCGACGGCCCGGCGTTCCGCATCGGCGACGGACATTCGTTGTGGGGCGGGGAAAACCTGTACAAGCTGTACGAAAAGGCCCACACACCGTGGGAGTGGCACGAGCCGATCTTCGAGCGTGCGCGCTCGCGTGGTCTGGAGGTGTTCTCCAGCCCGTTCGACCCGACGGCCGTGGAGCTGCTGGAGTCGCTCGGCGCGCCCGCGTACAAGATCGCGTCGTCGGAGATCGTCGACCTGCCGCTCGTCGAGCTGTGCGCCCGCACCGGCAAGCCGCTCGTCATCTCGACGGGCATGGCCAGCGTCGCGGAGATCGACGCGGCCGTCCGCACGGCCCGCGACGTCGGCAACGACCAGCTCGTGGTCCTCGGCTGCACGGCCAGCTACCCGGCCTCGCCCGCCGAGAGCAACCTGCGCGGCCTACCCGTGCTCGCCGGCGTGACCGGCACGCTCGTGGGGCTCTCGGACCACACGCCGGGCATCGGCGCGCCGCTGGCCGCCGTGGCCCTCGGCGCGGTCGCGATCGAGAAGCACGTGACCCTCGCCCGCGCCGACGGCGGCGTCGACTCGGAGTTCTCGCTGGAGCCCGCCGAGCTGGCCGCTCTCGTGGTGGAGAGCCACCGCGCGTGGGAGGCGCTCGGCCGTCCGGTCATCGGCCCGCGCGAGAGCGAAAAGGAAGGCCTGCGCCTGCGCCGCTCGCTGTACGTCGTGGCGGACGTCCGCGCCGGCGACGAGGTGACACCCGCGAACGTCCGCTCCATCCGCCCCGCCGGCGGTTTGGCGCCGGCCGAGATCACGAACGTGCTGGGCCGGACGTTCCGCGTGGCTGCGGCGAAAGGCACCGCCCTGACGTGGGACCTGATCTAGGCTCGGCCGCATGGCAGGCGCGAAGTCCCGCAAGGCGTTGCTGACCGTCCTCGGTGTCCTCGGCGCGATCCCCGTGGCCAGCGGCCTGACCGGCATCCTCGGCGGCCCGGACCGCGCCCCGGGCGGCGCCCCGACCACCCCGAGCGTCGACAGCGAGTACCGGTTCGTGAACACGTTCTGGACCGCCGCCGGCCTGGCGCTCTGGTGGTCGCTCCGCCGCCCGGAGAAACGCGCCGCCACCACGCGGCTCGTCCTCGCCACCGCCGCCGCGGGCGGCGTGCCCCGCCTGATCTCCGCGCGCCGCACGGGCGCCCCCCACCCCGTCTTCCGCGCCGCGACGGTCCTGGAGCTGCTCGTGGTACCCCTGGTGCTGCTGTGGCACGCGCTCGTCGTGCGGAGTGGCGATCAGGAGCCGAAGAAGCCCGGCGCCTAGCTCCGTCCGGCGTCGGCGCGGGTGAGCCGTACGCGGCTGCCCGTCGGGGGCTTGCCACGAAGCCCACTCCGTCGTCGAGAGTCCGTGACAGAAGGAACGGCGACGGGCTCCGCGTTGACGAGAAGGCGGCCCTTGGGCCGTGCGAGACAGCGAGGGACGCCTGAGGAATCCGGGCAGCTACGGCAAGCCGCACGTAGCCACGGGCGCGCCGATCCGCCTGCCGGTCGCCGGAACCCCGCACGTTCGGCAACCGGTCATCGATCAGCACGGCCTCGTCAAGGACCTCGGCGGCTACGTCGAACCGGACTAGCGCGTTGCGGGGACCAGCCGAAGCCCGTGCCGGCCGACTCGCGATCAGGAGCCGAAGAAGCTCCGCACCCCCGAGACGACGCGGTCCACATCGGAGTCCGTCAGGGACGGGAAGAGCGGCAGCGAAAGTTCCTGCTCGTAGTACGCCTCGGCGTTGGGGCACAGGCCGCGGCGGTAGCCGAGGTCTTCGAACACCGGGTGCCAGTACGCGGGGATGTAGTTGACCTGCACGCCGATGCCGAGCCCGCGCAGGTGGTCGAACAGCGCGCGCCGGCGGCCGTCGAGGACGCGGAGCGGGTAGAGGTGCCACACGGGGTCCGCGCCGGGGCGTGCCGGCGGGGTGAGCACGCCCGGGACGTCGGCCAGGGAAGCGTTGTAGCGCGCGTGGATCTCGGCGCGGCGCTTCTTGAACTCGGCCAGCCGCGTGAGCTGGCTGCTGCCCAGCGCGCACAGCACGTCGGGGAGGCGGTAGTTCAGGCCGAACTCGTGCACCTCCTGGTGCCAGGCGCCTTCGTCCGGGTAGCGCTGCCGCGTCTTGTCGCGCACCAGGCCGTGGTTGCGGAACGCCTGGGCGCGGCTCAACAGTTCCGGCGAAGCCGTGACGACGGCGCCGCCCTCGGCTGTGGTGAGGTTCTTCGTGGGGAAGAACGAGAACGTCGTCAGGTCGGCGAGGGAGCCGACGGGGCGGCCCTGCCAGCTGCCGCCGACGGAGTGCGCCGCGTCTTCCAGCAGCAGGGCGCCCGCGTTGTGCGCGACTTCGGCCAGCGCGTCCAACTCGGCGGGGTGCCCGGCGTAGTCGACGGCCGCGACGACCTTCGTGCGGCCGGTGACCGCGGCGGCCGCGGCGTCGACGGAAAGGTTTCCGGTGTCGGGTTCGACGTCGGCGAACACCACTTTCGTGCCGTGCAACGCGGCGGTGGACGCGGTGGCGACGAACGTCATCGGCGAGGTCACCACCTCGTCGCCCGGCCCCACCGCGGCGGCGGCGTAGGCGACGTGCAGCGCGGCCGTCCCCGACGTCACGGCGACGGCCGGGACCCCGCCCGTGTGCTCGGCGAGGTCGGCCTCGAAGCGCGTGACGGCGGGACCGGTCGTGAGCCAGTTGCCGCGCAGGACGTCGGTGACCGCGGCGATGTCCTCATCGGTGACGGACTGGCGGCCGTACGGGAGGAACGCGTTCTTTCCCGCGTCGGCGGCAGGGGACTCAGGCATACTGCTCGACCAGCTCGCGCAGTTCGGCGGCTTCGAGCCACAGGTCGTTGGTGTCCGAGCGGTACGCGAACCCCTCGGGCACCGGCTTGCCGTCGGCGGGCGGCTCGTAGCCCCAGCCCGCGAGGTACGGCTGGACGACGTAGCGGTCGGGCAGCTGCACCGTCCGGCGGGCGTCGTCGGGCGCGATCATCTCCTCGTGCAGCTTCTCGCCGGGCCGCACGCCGACCTCGTGCATCGGCGACCCCGGCGCGATGGCCTGCGCGAGGTCGACGAGCCGCATGCTCGGGATCCGCGGCACGTACAGCTCGCCGCCGTGCATCTGGTCGAACGAGTCGACCACGAACTGCACGGCCTGCGGCAGCGTGATCCAGAACCGCGTCATGTCCTTGTGCGTGATCGGCAGCGATTCGCCCTGCGCGGCGAGCTTGCGGAAGAACGGGATGACGCTGCCGCGCGAGCCCATGACGTTGCCGTAGCGCACCACGGAGAACCGCGTGGGGTGCGTGGCCGCGTAGTGGTTGCCGCTGATGAACATCCGGTCGGCGCACAGCTTGGTGGCGCCGTAGAGGTTGATCGGGCTCGACGCCTTGTCGGTCGACAGCGCGACGACCTTCTTCACGCCGGTGTCGATCGCGGCCTCGATCACGTTCTGGGAGCCCATCACATTGGTCTGGACGAACTCGAACGGGTTGTACTCACCCGTGTCCACCTGCTTGAGCGCCGCGGCGTGCACGACGTAGTCGACGCCGTGCATGGCGCGCTCGAGGCGGCGGCGGTCGCGGACGTCGCCGATGAACCAGCGCAGCCGTGGGTCGTCGTCGAACAGCTGGCGGGCTTCGTACTGCTTCAGCTCGTCGCGGGAGAGCACGACCAGCCGGCTGGGGTTCAGCTCGGCGAGGGCGTGGGTGATGAACGCCTTGCCGAACGAGCCGGTCCCGCCGGTGAGCAGGATGCTGGAGCCGTCCAGCTCGGACATCGATGACCTCCGCGGTTGGGGTACTGGGTCCTGGCGCGTTGCCGCAGGCCATCATGTCACCCATGCGTGATGGCCTCGGCGTCAACGCCGTGATCCAGGCCCGGTCCTCGTCCACGCGGCTCCCGGGCAAGGTGCTGCGACCGCTCGCCGGGCGCAGCGTGCTCGGCTGGGTCGTGCGCGCCGCGGCCGCCGCACCCGGCGTCGACCGGGTCGTGGTGGCCACTTCGGACGCGGCCGACGACGACGCCGTCGCCGCGGAGGCTTCGCGGTGCGGCGCGCTGGTCGCGCGTGGCCCGCTCGACGACGTCGTGGCGCGCTTCGGCGTCGCGCTGGAGCAGCACCCGGCCGACGCGGTGATCCGGCTCACCGCCGACTGCCCGCTGCTCGACCCCGCGCTGATCGGCCGCCTGGCCGCGGTGTGGCGCGCGGAGCCCGCGCTCGACTACGTGAGCACCACGCTGGTGCGGACGCTGCCGCGCGGCTTCGACGCGGAGCTGGTGCGGGCGGCCGTGCTGGCCGAGCAGGTCGCGGAGGCCGAGGGGCCGGACCGCGAGCACGTGACGTCGGGGATCTACCGGCAGCCGCTGCGGTACGCGTGCACCGGTGTGGTGGTCACGCCGCCGGCCGACGACCTGCGCGTCACCCTCGACACCCCGGAGGACTGGGAGCTGATCGCTGCCGTCGTCGACGCGCTGGGGGATCGGCCGGCGTCGTGGCAGGCGGTGGTGGCGCTACTGCGGTCGCGGTCGGACCTGGTCGCGCTGAACGCGCACGTCGAGCAGAAGAAGCTCGGCCAGTGAAGCTGCTGCTGCGCGCCGACGCGTCGCCGACGATCGGCGCGGGCCACCTCTCGCGGGTTGTCGCGTACGCGGAGCGCGCGGTCGCCCGGGGGTGGGACGTCTGCTTCGCCGGCCGGACGGACAACGCCGAGTGGCTGGCTTCGCGCCTCGACGAACTGTCGGTTGCGCGGCGGCCGGTTTCGCCGTGGGAGTCGCTGGCCTCCGGGTTCGACGCGGTGCTGGTGGACCACTACTCGGCGGGCGACGTGCGCGGCGAGGTCAACGCCGCGGGCGCCCTGCTCGTGTCCATCGAGGACGACACGTTCGGCCGCCGCCCCGCCGACGTCGTCGTCGACTCCGGGCTCACGCCCGGGCCGCGCCCCGCGGACGGGTCAGGTGTGCTGCTGCGCGGTGTTTCGTACACCGCTCTGCGGGACGTGGTCCTGCGGGCGCGCGCTCGCCGCTCGGGCCGCGGCTTCGGCGCGCCGCCGCACGTGACCGTCGTCCTGGGCGGCGCGGACTGGGCCGCGACGGTGGGGCTGCTGCTGCGCGCCCTGGCGGACACCGGGTTGCCGTTCGTCGCCGACGCTGTGGTCCGTGGTGAGCCGGTGGTGCCCGAGTTGTCCGAAGGCCAGGTGGTTCGCGTCGCCGCGCCGCACCCCGGCCTGCTCGACCTGCTGGCCACGACGGATGTCGCCGTGAGCGCTTCGGGCGTGACCTTCCTCGAACTCTGCTGCCTCGGCGTCCCGACCGCCGCGCTGCAGCTGGTGGCGAACCAGGCGCCGGGCTACCGGGCGGCGCTGGACCTCGGGCTGGCGGCCGGCCTGGGTGATGCGGCCACGCTGGCGGAGCGGCTCCCTTCGGTGGTTTCCGCACTGCTGGAGCTGCTGACGGACGCCGGGTTGCGGTCCTCTTTGTCCGGTGCCGCGGCGTCCACTGTGGACGGACTCGGGGCCGACCGCGTGCTCGACGTGCTGGCGGCGTACTGAACTCGGTGGCGATCGAGGACCCTTGCTGTCCTCGATGGTTCGTAGCGTTGCGGGTATGAAGTTCACTCCGTTTCGCGTAGCCGTCCCGCAGGAAGACCTCGACGACCTCCACACGCGGCTCGCCCGGACGCGGTGGCCCGACCAGCCCGACGGCGTCGGCTGGGAGCTGGGGATTCCCGTGGACGAGGTGCGTGACCTCGCCGAGCACTGGCGCCTCCGGTTCGACTGGCGGGCGGCCGAGGAGCGGCTCAACGGGTTCCCGCAGTTCACGACGGAGATCGACGGCACGCGGGTGCACTTCCTGCACGTCCGCTCGCCCGAGGAGGACGCCACGCCGTTGCTCCTGACGCACGGCTGGCCGGGCTCGGTGGTGGAGTTCCTGGACGTGATCGGACCGCTCGCGGACCCCCGCGCGTACGGCGGGGACCCGCGCACCGCGTTCCACCTCGTGGTCCCCTCGATCCCCGGCTTCGGCTTCTCCGGCCCGACCCGCGACCGCGGCTGGGGGCCGGCGCGCGGGGCGCGCGCGTGGGCCGAGCTGATGACCGGGCTGGGCTACCCGCGGTTCGGGACGCACGGCGGCGACTGGGGGGCGCTGATCTCGCGGGAATTGGGGGTGCAGTTCCCGGCGCGGGTGCTGGGGGTGCACGTGACGATGCTGCCCACCGCGGTCGCGCGCTCGTCGGCGGATCTCGACGGCCTGACCGGCGCTTCATTGGCGGTGGCCGAGCGTTCGCTGGAGAAGTCGCGCGCCTTCCAGGTCACGGGGACCGGCTACGCGATGATCCAGGCCACGAAGCCGCAAACGCTTGCGTACGGCCTGACTGATTCGCCGGCGGGCCAGCTGGCGTGGATCGCGGAGAAGTTCCGCTCCTTCTCCAACACCACCCACGACCTCATCGACCGCGACGACCTGCTCACCGACGTCTCCATCTACTGGTTCACCGGCACCGCCAACTCGTCGGCCCGCATCTACGCCGCCCTCGAGGCCCCGTGGGGCGCCCCGGTCCCACCGAACACCGCGCCCACGGGCGTCGCCGTCTTCCCCGACGACATCGGCCTGCCGGTCCGCGCCCTCGCCGAACGGGAGAACACCATCGTCCACTGGTCCACCTTCCCCACCGGCGGCCACTTCCCGGCCCTCGAACAACCGGACGCACTGATCGGCGACATCCGGAAGTTCTTCAGCGCCTTGTGACACCCGGCACCACGGGACCGTTCGCGACGACGTGAGGCACGAACGGACCGTTCGCGATCAGCGAGGCTGGCGAGCGGTCCTTTCCAGCCTCGCGGTGTGCGAGGGGACCGTTCGCGCCGGATCAGCGGTGCGCACGGACCCCCGCCCCTCGCCGCAGCGCGAAGAGACCGCCGCGCGAAGGGACCTTTCGTACCTGCCGCTACCGCGCGACTGGACCCCTCACCTGCGCGACTGGAGCCCTCGCGCACCACCGCCCGCGTGACTGGACCTCTCGCGAACGCCGCAGCGCGAAGTGACCGTTCGCGCCTGCCGATACCGCCCCAAAGGGACCTTTCGCGCCCAGCCGCCGGCGCGACCTGACCGTCGCGCACCAGCCCGAGGGCGCGACTGGACCGTTCGCGACTACGCGA
The DNA here is from genome assembly GCF_044452505.1 of Amycolatopsis sp. NPDC051903. Taxonomy (NCBI): domain Bacteria; kingdom Bacillati; phylum Actinomycetota; class Actinomycetes; order Pseudonocardiales; family Pseudonocardiaceae; genus Amycolatopsis; species Amycolatopsis sp. NPDC051903. The sequence continues at coordinate 61,078 of NZ_JBITBT010000024.1, forward strand.
GGTGCGGGTGGACTTCTCGCGCACCAGCCCGGGGGTGCGACTGGACCGCTCGCGCAACAGCCCGAAGGTGAGAGTGGACCGCTCGTGCCCAGCCCGGGGGTGCGACTGGTCCGCTCGCGACTACGCGAGGCGCGGGTGGACTTCTCGCGCACCAGTCCGAAGGTGCGACTGGATCTCTCGTGCCGAGCCGGAGGGTGAGAGTGGACCTCTCGCGCACCAGCCCGAAGGTGCGGCTGGACCGCTCGCGCACCAGCCCGAGGGTGCGACTGGATCTCTCGCGACTACGCGAGGCGCGGGTGGACCTCTCGTGCTCGCCGCCGCTGCGCGAGGGGACCGTTCGTGCCCGCGTCTACCGCGCGAAGGGACCGTTCGCGCTCGTCGGCGGTGCGACTGGACTTCTCGCGCATGGCCTGGCGGTGCGAAGTGACCGCTCGCGCAAGGCGCGACGGGGACCGTTGGCTACCGGCACGGCGAGCGAGCGGACCGCTGGTGAGAGACCCCGCCGGGCGCGGGCTGCTGCCGCGCCGCGCGAAGGGACCGTTCACGGCCGCGCGCGAGGTGCGAACGGACCGTTCGTGATCAGGGAGGCGGGCGACCGGTCCTTTTCAGCCTTGCGGCGAGTGCGACTGGACTCTTCGCGCCGGATCGGTGGCGTAACGGGAACAGTCGCGGCCAGCCGATCGCGCGTACGGACGGTTCGCGAAGGACCGGCGGCGGGAAGGGACCATTCGCGCCGGATCAATGGCGTGAGGGGACCGTTCGCGCCGGATTGGTGGCGTGGTGGGACCGTTCGCGGCTGGGCGACAGCGCGAGTGGACCAGTCGCGGTCGACCGGAAGTACGAAAGGGACCCCCGGCACACCCACCCACAAACGGCGTGAGGGGACCCATTCGCCCAGCGAACGGTCCCCTCGCGCCAAAAACTCAGACAGCCAACCTCAGACAGCCAACCTCAGAGATCGGAGATCCCAACCGCCCTCAGAGATACTGCCCAGTCCCACTGATCCCCGGCACATGACCATCCGCCCCTGGCCGCCCGGGCATTCCCGACGGGCCGGCCGGCAGCCCGCGCCGCATCTGTTCCAGCTGGACGCGGGCGGCCATCTGCTGGGCGAACAGCGCCGTCTGGATCCCGTGGAACAGCCCCTCCAGCCAGCCGACCAGCTGTGCCTGCGCGATCCGCAGTTCGGCGTCCGACGGAGTCGTGTCCTCCGTGAACGGGTGGACCAGGCGTTCCAGCTCCTCGCGCAGTTCGGGTGCCAGCGCTTCCTGCAGCTCGCGCACCGAGGTTTCGTGGATCTCGCGCACCCGGTTCCGGCTGGCGTCGTCCAGCGGGGCGACGCGGACCTCCTCCAGGAGCTGCTTGATCATCGTCCCGATGCGCATCACCTTGGCCGGTTCTTCGACCAGGTCACCGACGCCTTCTTCGGGGGCCTCGGCGTTCACTGGGGCGGTGCCGACCGGGACTCCGTCGGGGCCGACGACCACCACGTGGGGCGTCTCGGCGTCGGAAGGTTCGCGGCGGTTCGGCTCGCTCATGTGCTCCATCCCCGTCAACAGGTCTCGTACGTGCGCCCCCGAGGGTAGTCCCTCCGCGGCCCCGGACCCGAACCCCGCGGTAACCGCTAAACCGCACGTCCGTACGGTGTCACCATGGCGTTCGACGTCGCTCGTATCCGTGGGTTGTTCCCCGCGCTGGGTGACGGCTGGATTCACTTCGACGGCGCCGCCGGAATGCTCGTCCCGGAACAGGTCGCCTCGGCCGTTTCCACGGCGATGCGTGCCCCGGTGTCGGGTCCGGGCGGAGCGTTTCCGGCCTCACAGCGTGCGGAGAGCATTGTCACCGCAGCCCGCCGGGCCGTGGCCGACCTGGTCGGCGCGGACCCGGCCGCCGTCGTGCTCGGGCCGAGCGCGCCGGTGATGCTGCGCCGCCTCGTCGACGCGCTCGCCGAGCGCTGGACGATAGGCGACGAGGTCGTCGTGTCCCGGCTCGACGAGGAGGCGAACCTCGCGCCGTGGCAGCGCGCCGCGAAGCGCGTGGGCGCCGTGGTGCGCTGGGGCGAGATCGACATCGAGACGTGCGAGCTGCCGGCGTGGCAGTACGAGAACCTCGTGTCCGCGCGCACCAAGGCCGTCGCGGTCACGCTGGCGTCGGGTTCGGTCGGCACGCGCCCCGACGTCCCGACGGTCATCGAATTCGCCAAGCGGGTCGGCGCGCTGGTGGTGGTCGACGCGACGTACGCGGCGCCGTTCGTGCCGCTGGACCTGCAGGAGCTGGGCGCCGACGTGATGGTGGTGTCCGCGCAGGCGTGGGGCGGGCCGTCGGTCGGCGCGCTCGTGTTCCGCGATCCCGAGCTCCTCGAACGCATCCCGTCCGTCTCGCTCGACCCGGCCGCCCGCGGCGCCGCGCGCCTCGAACTCGGGCCGCACGCCCACCCGCTGCTCGCGGGCGTCGTCGCGTCCATCGACTACCTCGCCGGCCTCGACGACGCCGCGTCGGGCTCGCGCCGCGAACGGCTCGTGACGTCGCTCGGCTCTGCCAAGTCGTACCACGCGGGCCTGCTCGCCCAGCTGTCCACGGAGCTGCGCTCGCTGCGCCACGTGATGGTGATCGGCGACGCGATGCGCCGCATCCCCGCGCTCGCCTTCGCCGTGCAGGGCAAGAAGGCGCCGGAGGTCGCGGAGTTCCTCGCTTCGCAAGGCCTGTGCGCCTTCGCCGACGACGGGTCCGCCGGCGTCTTCGCGTCGCTCGGCGTGGGCGAAGTCGGTGGAGCAGTGCGCATCGGGCTCGCGCACTACTCCAACGTCTTCGAGATCAACCAGCTCGTGCGGGTGCTGGAAGAGCTGCGTTAGGACCGCGCCGCCAGCAGCACCTTGCCGAACACCTCACCGGCGTCGAGCATGCGGTGCGCCTCGGCCGCCTCGGCCATCGGCACGACCTGGCCGATGATCGGCTTCACAGAGCCGTCTTCGACCAGCGGCCACAGTCCTTCGCGCACGGACGAGACGATGGCGGCCTTCTGCTCCAGCGGCCGGAACCGCAAGCCCGCCGCGAAAACGCTGGCGCGCTTGCCGAGCAGTTTGCCGATGTTCAGCTCGCCCTTGATCCCGCCCTGCATGCCGATGATCACGAGCCTGCCGTCGGCGGCCAGCGCTTCGACGTTGCGGTTGAGGTACTTCGCGCCCATGTTGTCGAGGATGACGTCGGCGCCGCGGCCTTCGGCGCGCAGCACCTCGACGAAGTCCTGCTCCTTGTAGTTGATCGTGAGGTCCGCGCCGAGCTGGCGGCAGCGCTCGAGCCGCTCCGGCGAACCGGCGGTGACGGCGACCGTCGCGCCGAGCGCCTTGCCCACCTGGATCGCGTGGGTGCCGATGCCGCCCGCGCCGCCGTGCACGAGCAGCAGCTCGCCCTCCGCCAGCCCGGCGTGCATCACGACGTTGGCCCACACCGTGCACGCGACCTCCGGCAGCCCGGCCGCCGCGAGCGTTTCGACCTCGGCCGGCACCGGCAGCAGCTGACCGGCGGGGACCGCCACGCGCTGCGCGTAGCCGCCGCCGGCGAGCAGGGCGCACACCTCGTCGCCGACCTGCCAGCCTTCGACGCCCTCGCCGAGCTCCGCGATCGTGCCCGAGCACTCGAGCCCGATGATCTCGCTCGACCCGGGCGGCGGCGGGTAATTGCCTTGGCGTTGCAGCAGATCAGCGCGGTTCACCGCGCTGGCGGCCACGTCGAGCAGGACCTCGCCGGGGCCGGGGCTGGGATCGGGGACCTCGGTCCACTCGAGCACGTCTGGACCACCGGGTTCGCGGATCGTGATCGCGTACATGGGTCGACTGTATCCCGCCGCGCGCGACCTCCGCCGAATGCCGCATTGACCTTTCGAGCCGGGCGAACAAAGGTGAGCAACCATGCAAATCACCCGAAAGAGACGCATCTTGCCGGTGGCTCTGGCCGCCTGCGCAACCCTGGCGCTGGCTTCCGCACCGGCCGCGGCCGCGAAAAGCGACGACCTCGCCCTGGCCAAGCAGCTCACGAAGAAGGTGACGCTCGACGGTGTCAACCGGCACCTGATCGCGTTGCAGCGCATCGCCGACGCCAACGGCGGCACCCGCGCGGCCAGCACCGAGGGGCACAAGAAGTCGGCCGAGTACGTCGCGACGAAGCTCGAAGCCGCGGGCTTCACGGTGACGCGGCAGGAGTTTCCCTTCACCTACAACGAAACCCTCGCCGAGAAGCTCGCCGTCGACGGCACCGACGTGCCCGTGATCGCGATGGAGTACACCCCGTCGACGCCGGTCGGCGGCGTCACCGCGCAGCTGGCCGTCGTCCCGGGCGACGCCACCCCGGGCTGCGAAGCGAGCGACTACAGCGGCATCACCGGCAAGATCGTGCTGGTTTCGCGCGGCGCGTGCCCGTTCGCGCAGAAGCAGCAGGCCGCGGCCGACGCGGGCGCGATCGGCGCCCTCATCTACAACAACGAACCCGGCCCGCTCAACGGAACACTCGGCGACCCGGCCGGCGCTCGCATCCCCACGGGTGGTCTGTCCCAGTCCGACGGCCAGGCGCTCACGGCGAAGGACGGCGCGACCGTGACGCTGGAGCTGCGCACCTTCCAGGAAGCGCGCACCAGCTACAACGTGATCGCCGAGACGAAGACGGGCCGCAAGGACAACGTCGTGATGCTCGGCTCGCACCTCGACAGCGTGCCCGCGGGTCCGGGCATCAACGACAACGGCTCGGGTTCGGCGGCGCTGCTCGAGACCGCGCTGCAGCTGGGGTCGCAGCCGAAGGTGAACAACGCTGTGCGGTTCGGCTTCTGGAGCTCGGAGGAGTTCGGGCTCATCGGGTCCACCTACTACGTCGATTCGCTGAGCTTCGAGCAGCAGCTGGACCTCGCGCTGTACCTGAACTTCGACATGATCGGCTCGCCGAACGCCGGCTACTTCGCCTACGACGGCGACGACTCCGACCACGTCGGCGCCGGTCCCGGCCCGTACGGTTCGGCGCAGATCGAGAAGACGTTCGTCGACTACCTGACCGGCCGCGGCGTGCCCGTCGAGGGCACGGACTTCACCGGCCGCTCGGACTACGGCGAGTTCATCGCCGCCGGCATCCCGGCCGGCGGGCTGGACACGGGCGCCGAGGTGCTCAAGACGTCGGGCCAGGCCGCGAAGTGGGGCGGCACGGCGGGCGTCGCGTTCGACCCGTGTTACCACCAGGCGTGCGACAACCTGGGCAACGTCGACCGCGTCGCGCTCGACCGCAACTCCGACGGGCTCGCGTGGGCTCTCGGCGTGTACGCGACGAGCACGGAGAGCGTGAACGGCGTGGCACCGGGCAAGCCCGGCAAGGCGGCCAAGCACAAGGCCGCGCACCGGGCTGCGATCGCCGCTGCCTGACACAGCGAAGGGCGCCCCTGCCGGTCCGGAGGGGCGCCCTTTTCGCGCGGGGTTCAGCCCAGGTTGTTGGTGCTGAACGTGTTGCAGCGCGCGGGCTGGCCACTGGTGAAGCCCGTGGTGAACCACTTCTCGCGCTGGGCCGACGTGCCGTGCGTGAAGCTCGACGAGTCGACGCTGCCGCTGCCCAGCTTCGACTGGATGTAGTCGTCGCCGATGCGCGAGGCGGTGTCGAGGGCGCTGGCGACGTCGTCCTGCGTGATGTTCTGGACCAGTGGTTTGCCCGATTCCGTCGGCGTGGTCGACGCGTGGTTGGCCCAGACGCCGGCGTAGCAGTCGGCCTGCAGTTCAAGGCGCACGGAGCCGGACGTCGGGCCGGTGCCCGTGCCGCGCTTGGACGTGCCGGTGAGGTTCTGCACGTGGTGGCCGTACTCGTGGGCGAGCACGTACGCCTCCGTGAACAGCCCGCCCTGCGCGCCGAAGCGGGTCTTCAGCTCGTCGAAGAACGACAGGTCGATGTACACGTCGGAGTCGGCGGGGCAGTAGAACGGCCCGGTGTCCGAAGTCGCGCTGCCGCACCCGGTGCGCACGCCGCCGGTGAAGAACCGCGTCGGCGCCTTCCGGTAGGTCTCACCCGAGCGCGCGAACTCCTGCGACCAGTAGTCCTGGACGGAGTTGATGATCGCGACGATCGCGCAGTCGTGATCCCGGTTCGCGTCGGCGCCCGTGTGGCACTTCTGCGCGAGCGTGGTGCTCTCCAGTTGCTGGCCCGAGCCCACGTTGCCGAGCCCGAGGCCGCTCGAAGCGCTGCTCGACCCGAGGCTCGCGCCGCCGAACTGGGAGATCAGGAAGTAGATGACCAGGCCGACCAGCCCGATCCCGCCTCCGCCGAGGGCCACGCGGCCGCCGATGCCGCCGCCACCGCCGCCACTGCCCCGCAGGTCCTGGACCTCGGAAGCGTCCAGCCCAGCGTCGTCGTCGAATTGCACAGCGGAAGCGTAACGGGCGAGCCGGGCGGCCATCCGGGCGTGGGCCGCGGGCTCCGGACACGAGCCTGGGTGCGGCTCATGCGCTGCGAGCCGCACCCAGGTACTACCGAGGTTCTTCTGTTGATGGCGGTTGCCCACCGGCCGGGCCGGCGTCCGGCGGTGCCGTCGCGGTGCCGAGGCCGCGATGAGATAACAGCGCCGATTCGACGCCGGATGCGCGAGAGAATTGCCGAGCGCACCGTAGATGCCCACTCGTGCTGTTCACAGTCGCGACCGATCCGGTACGTGGTCCGTGCCGGCCGCGGGGACACAGCGGGTGGTCAACCGCTGGGACTACCTGCCATGCCACCACCTGGCCTTCCCGGTCGGGAGGTCGGTCTCGGCGTGACCCTTGCGGCCCGCCTGATACCCGATCAGCCCATCCGCTGACAAGAAGGATGCGCTTCTTCGCGCCGAAGCTCAACCTTTTCGTAATCCTCCTTCGGGGGAAGTTTCACCGGGTTTTTCATCGCGACCCGCGACTGCGGTCCCGGACTGCGTGCAGGTCGGGTGCGCCTTCTACGCTGCACGGATGAGCGACGAGCAGGCCGTACGCTGGCTGACCGGCGTCGAGCGGGACGCGTGGCAGGCCTACATCGTCGCGTCGCTGCGCCTGCGGCAGCGGTTGCACCGGGAGCTGACCGACGGCCACGGGGTGTCGCTCGCCGACTACGAGGTGCTCGTCTGCCTGAACCTCAGCCCGGACAAGCGCGTGCGGATGTCCGAGCTCGCCTACCAGCTGGGCTCCACGAAGAGCCGGCTCTCCCACCAGGTCAGCAAGCTGGAGCTCGCCGGGCTCGTGCACCGCTGCGCCGACCCCGACGACAAGCGCGGCGTCATCACCGAGCTCACGAAGGCTGGCCAGGACCTGCTCGACGAGGCCGCGCCCACGCACCTGCGCGGCGCGCGCGAACACCTCATCGACCTGCTGTCCCCCGAGGAGCAGGCCGTGGTCGGCGCCGCGTTCGGCCGTGTCCTCGAACACCTGGACGACCTGGACAACCGGCGCGATACCCTGACCGACAGGGAAGCGTGGCAGAGCGGCCGAATGCAGACGCCTTGAAAGCGTCCGTAGGGTGAAACCTACCGGGGGTTCAAATCCCTCCGCTTCCGCGCGTGCGTGGCCCCGGCCGTCGAGCCGGGGCCATGATTTTTTCAGGGGTCAGGCCTTCTTCAGCGCCATCCGCGCCCGCACCTCCGGCCGGCGCAGCGGCGGCACCGTCGCCGGCGGCTGGCGCCGGTCGGGGAGCTCGCCGAGCAGCCGCGTGGTGATCTCCGCGATCTCGGCGACGGCCGCTTCGAACGGTTCGCGCGTGGCGTCGGAAAGCGACTGCACGCCGGTCACCTTGCGCACGTACTGGCGCGCCGCCGCTTCGATCTCTTCCGCTGTGGCGGCGGGCTGGAGGCCGCGCAGCGTCGTGATGTTTCGGCACATGCCGTTCAGGGTACGTGTCTGCGGCGGACCTCATCACACTGTCGGGCCATGTTCGTTGACGTCGTCCGAACCCCTTGGGCAGTCTCGATGAAGTGCCCCTCAGACCACGTTCGCTGCGTCCCGCCCGCACCGCCGCCACCACCGAAGTCCCTGACGACACACCGATTCCCGAACAGGTCTGGCAACGAGTACCGGCCGACGAACTGGTCACCCTGGTTTCCCTGATCCTGGTGGCCCACGACTTCCCCGACCACCGGGCCCGCGCGGCCGCGGAAGCCTTGTGCCACGGCGATCTCACGGGCTCCCCCGACACCGGCGTCGCCGAGTTGACGCGGATCCACCTGCCCAGCTTGGAAAACGGCGAAGTCGCGCCGCGCGCCGAACCGCTGCTGATCGCCGACCGCGGGGCCGCCGCGCTGGTGGACTACCGCCGTGGTCCGGGGCTGTGGGCCGTCGGCGACGCGATGGACCGCGCTGTCGTGCGCGCCGGGCGCTTCGGCGTCGGGCTGATCTCGCTGCGGGGCGTCGGGCCGTTCGGGCGCGTCGGGCACCACGCGGCGCGCGCGTTGCCCCACGGCATGATCGGCCTGGTCATGGCTGCCGGCGCCGCCCCCGGGCACCCGCTCGGCATGGCCGCGCCCGCCGGCGCGTACCCGGAGTTCGTGCTCGACGTCGACCTGGCCGACGCCGCGCGCAGTCCGCAGTTCGCCGGCTTCGCACTGCTCGTCGACGTGCTCGCGGGCGTGCTGTCCGGCGTGGCCGACCACGACAACGACACGGGCCTGCTCGTGCTCGCCATCGCCCCCACCACGCTGCGCAGCGCCGACGGCTTCTACCGCGCGGCCAGCGCGCTCTTCGGCAGCATGCTCGGCTGGGAGAGCGGCTCGCCGATCCGCTACCCGGGCTGGCGGGAGGCGCAGTACCTGGAGCAGTGCCGCGCGCTGGGCGTGCCCCTCCGGGCGGCCGTGCGGCGGCGGCTGGACTCGCTGGCGCTGCGGCTCGGGCTGCCGCCGTTGACGAGCGTCGACTAGCGCGCCAGCGCCACGCGCCCGCGGTCACCGCCGACGGCGACGACATCGCCGTCGGAGAGCTGGCGGCCGCGGCGCGTCTCGACCTCGCCGTTGACCTTGACCTCACCGGATTCGATGAGGTCCTTCGCGTCGCCGCCGTCCTCGGCGAGGCCGGCCAGCTTGAGGAACTGGCCGAGCCGGATCGGTTCGCCGGTGATGGGCACGTCGCGCAGGGGCTCGCTCATACGCCGCATCATCCGCCATCACCCGTCACGGACGCGAGGTGGCTTGCCGGTACAGCGCGGTGACGTCGTCGTCGAAGTAGCTCGAGTACGACACGTCGTCGGTGTCGCCGCCGGTCTGGAAACCGCCGATCACGCCGACGACGGTGCCGAGCTTCGTGCGCGGGTCCGCCTGCGTCACCCACGGCCCGCCGCTGGTCCCGGTCGCGAAGCCGGGGCAGTCGACGCGCAGCTGGTAGGTGTCCTGCCGCGCCGTCGTCGTGGCGCAGACGGCGGGCGTGTCCGAGCCGTCCGGGTAGCCGGTCACGGTCACGGGCCGCGCGAACGGCCCGTTCGTGGCCAGCCGGTTCGCCCCCGTCACGTCCTCGATCCGGGCCGTGCCCTGGTGGGCGGTGGCGAAGCCGACGTCGAGGTCGGGGTCGGAGTCGTCGGCCCAGCCAGGAGCCACGAGCTCGTCGCCGACAGCCCAGAACCCGAACGGCGCGACGCCGTCGTGGAAGCCGGGCGCGAAGGTGACGCCCGTGAGGTAGGCGCCGCCCGAGCCGTCGTGGAGGCAGTGCGCGGCCGTGAGCAGCTCGTCGCCGCGGGCGCTGTCGACGACGCTCGCGGTGCAGTAGTGGGAACCGTTGAGGAACAGCGCGCCGACGGCCGCCTCGTCAGGCGGGCCGGTCTTGGGCGCTGGTGCCGCCCGGTGCCCGGCGACGGCCACGACGGTCCCGGTCGCGCCCAGCAGCACGACCGCGCCCACCACGGCCACCACCCGCGCCCGCCGCATCCGTCCTCCCGAAGATCGCCCGCGCCACTAGTATCCAAAACCTGGCGCACGCGAGGAGGGGAGCGGCGATGAAGGAGTTCACCGACAAGGTCGCGGTCATCACCGGAGCGGGCTCGGGCATCGGCCGCGCGCTCGCGCTCGGGCTGGCCGCCCGCGGTGCGCGGCTCGCACTGTCCGATGTGGACGAAGACGGCCTCGCCGGCACGGTCGAGAGCGCCGAGGCGCTGGGCGTCGACGTGCGCGGCTACGCCCTCGACGTCGCCGACCGGGCGGCCGTGCTCGCTCACGCCGACGTCGTGGCGGAGACCTTCGGGCGGGTGAACGTCGTGGTCAACAACGCCGGCGTCGCGCTGGGCGCCACCGTCGAGGACATGACGTTCGAGGACTACGACTGGCTGATGGGCGTCAACCTCGGCGGCGTGGTCAACGGCACCAAGGCGTTCCTGCCGCACCTCATCGGCTCGGGCGACGGGCACCTGGTGAACATTTCGAGCGTGTTCGGATTCGTCGGCGTGCCCACTCAGAGCGCGTACAACGCGGCGAAGTTCGCCGTTCGCGGATTCACCGAGGCGTTGCGGGAAGAAATGCTCGCCGCCCGGCATCCGGTCGCCGTGAGCTGCGTGCACCCGGGCGGGATCAAGACCAACATCGCCCGCCACGCGCGCGGCGGCAGCGGCGGCGACCAGGAGGCCGCGGCGGCCGGCTTCGAGAAAATTGCCATGACCACACCGAAGAAGGCCGCCGAAACGATCATCCGCGGCATCGAACGGCGGTCGGCCCGGATCCTCATCGGACCCGACGCGTACGTCATCGACGCCATCCCGCGCGTGCTCGGCTCCGCGTATCAGCGTCCGCTCGCGACTTTGACCCGGCTGGGCTTCAAACGGATGGGCAAGAACTGAACGGGTAGCCGAAAGTCATCTTCACCCAATGGAGTTGCCTTTCTTACGAATCCCTCGGAAATGCACCAGAATGCTCACGTCCATCCGTGTGCCCGTACCCCGGAGGTTCCCCCGATGCTTCGCACCGCCGAGCGACGTGCGACTACGCCCGCTGATGACCTGCTCGACCGCACGGGCATCATCGCGGCGAGCCTGCCTCGCGGGCGGCGCAGTCCGGAGGACACGCAGCCGATCCCGGTGGTGCCGGCGCTGATCCCGATCGCGGGCGACGGGGCGAGCGCCGCCGTCCTCGCGCCGGTCGACACGCGGCCCCGCGCCGTCGTGACCCGCCGCCGCACGCGCGCGTGGGTCGGCGGCACCGGCGCCCTCGCGCTGCTGGCCCTCGGCTGGCTCGCCGGCGGCCTCTTCTCGGGCCGCCTGCTCGGCAAGTCCTCCGACGACGTCGCCGCGCCGAACGACCAGCGCGTCGCCCTCGTCGCTCCGCAGCAGCCGGCTGCTCCCGCCCCTGCCCCGTCGCCCGCTCCGGCGCCGCCGGCGGCCCCGGTGACCGTGTACGTGCCCGTGCCGGACCACCACCAGACCACGGTCAAATCGCACGACACCACGCAGGCCACCACCCCGCGTTCGGCCGCGACGACCCACAAATCCACCTCGGACGGAACCGACGACGAAGCCCGCGCGGACACCAAGCCCGCGGCCTCGGCGAAGTCCCAGGCCGCGACGGAGTTCGACCAGTACCTGGCGCAGTGGAAGCCGTGGATCGACCTGGCGAACCGCATGTCCCGCCGCTGACCGGCGGGTTTCAGCCGAGCCAGAGATACTCGTGCTCCGGCCGCCCCGTCGCGCCGTAGCGCAGGCGCATCTCCACCGCGCCGGATTCGGCCAGTGCGGTCAGGTACCGCTGCGCCGTCGCGCGCGCCATGCCGAGTTCGCCGGCGATCTCCGCGGCCGACAGCGGTGCGCCTGAGCTGCGCAGCTGCTCCGAAACGAGCCGGGCCGTCGCGCTCGACTGGCCCTTCGGCGACGTCGTGCGGTCCTGGTCGTGGAGAGCGCGGTAGGCGCGGTCGACGTCGTCCTGGGTGAACGGCCGTTCCGTGGTGACCTGGCCGCGGTAGCGGGCGTACGCGGTGAGCCGTTCGGCCAGCTGACGCGTCGTGAAGGGTTTGATCAGGTAGTTCAGCGCGCCGGCGCGGATGGCGGACGTGATGGAGGCCGCGTCGGTCGCGGCGGAGAGCACGATGGTGTCCGTCTGGAGTTCGGGCAGCAGCGACAGCCCGGGCTCGTCCGGCAGGTACACGTCGAGCAGCACGAGATCGGGCGCCAGCTCGCGCACCCGGGCGCGGGCCTCGGCGGCGGTGTGCGCGATCCCGGCGACGGTGAACCCGGGTGTCTCCGCCACGAACCCCGCGTGCACCCCCGCCACGCGGAAGTCGTCGTCGACGATGAGCGTGCGGATCACGAGTCGGCCTCCACGAGCAGATCAGGCAGTTTTGCGACGAACAATGCTCCCGACGAGTCTTCTCCGGGATCGGCGAGCCACACGTCTCCGCCGCGCGCGCGAGCGGCCTGGCGGGCGAGCGCCAGGCCCAGCCCGTGCCCGGGCGACAGCTTCGTCGACACCCCCTCGTCGAACAGGTTCAGCCGCACCGGTGCGGGCACGCCCGGCCCACTGTCCACAACGGACACGTGCAGCGCCGTCCCGTCCGCGAACAGCCCGACCTCCACCGTCGCCGGCCGGCGCGGACCCATGCGGGCGGCGTGCAGCGCGTTGTCCACGAGGTTGCCGATCACGGTCCCCGCGGCGACGGGATCGGTCACCGAACCGCGCACGAACGAGTCGTCGGCCAGCTTCAGCTCCACGCCTTTTTCCAGCCCCTGCTCGGATTTCGCCACCAGCAACGCCTGCAGGTACGGGTCCGTCACCGCGTCCCCGCGCAGCGGCAACGACCGCGCGGACGTCGTTTCCGTGAGCGTCTGCAGGTACTCCTCCGCCTCCGCGTGGTGGCCGAGCTGCAGCAGCCCGGACAGCGTGTGCAGCCGGTTGGCGAATTCGTGGCGCTGCGCGCGCAGCCCGTCGGACAGCGAGCGGATGCCGTCGAGCTCGCGGCTGAGCGTGTCGAGGTCGGTGCGGTCGCGAAACGTCAGCACCGTCCCGAGCGCGCGATCGTCGCGCCGGACCGCGCGCGAGTTCACCACCAGCACGCGGTTTCCCGCCACCGCGAGGAGGTTGTCCACCGGTTGGCCTTCCTCGACCGCCTTGCGCACGCGCGGCGACAGGTCCAGCTCCTCCACTTGGGCACCCACCGGCAGGTTGATCCCGAGCAGCCGCTCGGCTTCGCCGTTGCGCACGGACACGCGCTGGGTCCCGTCCACCGCCAGCACGCCTTCGCTGATCCCGTGCAGCACGGCTTCGCGTTCGTAGAGGAGCTCGGTCAGCTCGTGGGGTTCGAGCCCGTGCGTCACGCGCCGCAGCCGCCGGTTGAGCAGCGCCGACGCGCCGGCGCCGAGCAGCAGCGCGCCCGCCGCGAACGCCAGCGTGATCAGCAGCAGCCGGTTCAAGTCCCCCGTCAGAGTCGCGACTTCGAACCCGACGCTCACCTCGCCGACGACCCGTTCGCCTTGCCAGATCGGTGTTTTGCTGCGCACCGAAAGACCCAGCGTGCCGCTTTGCACCGCGCTGACCACGTCCTGACCGGACAGCGCTTCCGCGGGGGTGCTGACCTTCCGGCCCACCTCGCTCGGAGTCGGGTGCGCCAGCCGGATCTCGTGGTCGTCGGTGATCACCACGAACAACGCGTCGTTCGCCTTCGTCACCGCCTGGACGCGTTCCTCCAGCGCGCCACCCTGCCGTCGTGCCGCCGCCCCTTCGACGACCACGGGATCGGCCGCCACCGACTTCGCGATCGCCAGCGCACGCAACCCGTACTGCTCCGTCAGCGTCGAGCGCAGCAGCAAGCTCACGAGCAAGACGCCGAGGCCCACCACGAGCACCACCACACCGATCTGCAGCAGCAGGACCTGGCGGGTGAACCGCATGCGTTCGAACAACGCCCACTTCGGCATGCCAGGCAACATACCCCCAGCTCAGAGCCGTGCGCTAAACGAGCAAAACGTGGAGAACGAGCAGAGCGCACGCGAAACGTCGACAAGCTTCCCGCCGTCTTGATGCGCTCTTAACCTGCGTCGCAGTCCCCACCGTGACGAAGGAGTCACCACGATGGCCCCACCCCTGATCGAGCTCGAACGCGCGACCAAGAGGTTCCCCAGCGGCTCCGGATCCGTGCACACCGCGGTCCGCGACCTGACCATGACCGTGCGGCCGGGCGAGTTCGTCGCCGTCGTCGGCCCGACGGGCTGCGGTAAGTCGACCACGCTCTCACTCGTCTCCGGCCTGCAGCCCGCTTCGGCCGGCAGCGTGCGCGTGAACGGGACCGAAGTGCGGTCCATCCCGGACGGCGTCGGCTACGTGTTCCAGACCGACGCCGTGATGCCGTGGCGCTCGGTGCTCGACAACGTCGCCTCGGGCCCGCGCTTCCGCGGCGTGTCCAAAGAGGACGCCCGAACGAAGGCCCGCGACTGGATCGGCCGCGTGGGGCTCGAAGGCTTCGAGAAGTACTACCCGCACCAGCTTTCCGGCGGGATGCGCAAGCGCGTCGCCCTCGCGCAGACGCTGGTCACGGAACCGAAGATCCTGCTCATGGACGAGCCGTTCTCCGCGCTCGACGTGCAGACCCGCGCGTTGATGCAGGACGAGCTGCTGCGCCTGTGGTCCGGTTCCGGCGCGGCCGTCATCTTCGTGACCCACGACCTCGACGAGGCCATCGCGCTCGCCGACAAGGTCGTCGTGCTGACCACGAGCCCGGCGACGGTGAAGGACGTCTTCGAGATCCCGCTGGAGCGCCCGCGCAAGGTCGAGGACCTGCGGCTGACCGAGGAGTTCCGCTCGATCTACTCCGACATCTGGGAATCGCTGCGCGGTGAGGTCGACAAGGCCCGCCAGAAGGGAGCGACCGGTGTCGCTTGACCTGATCGTCCCGCCGTCCAACCCGAACCCGCGCATCGAGGACGAAGCGAGCATCATCGCCCGGCAGAAGCTGAAGTCCCAGGCCCGCCGGCGCAACATCTGGTTGCTGCGGCTGGCGATCGTGGTCGTGTGGCTGGGCAGCTGGGAACTCGCCGGCCGCTTCTGGATCGACCCGTTCTTCTACTCGATGCCGTCGAAGATCTGGGCCCGGCTCGTCGAGTGGTTCACCGTCGGCACCGACTTCGGCTCCATCTGGTACCAGATCCTGACCACGGTGGAAGAAGCCGTGCTCGGGTTCGTGCTCGGCGCGATCCTCGGCGTCCTGTTCGGGGTCGTGCTCGGCCGCAGCCAGTACCTCGCCGACGTGCTGGCGCCGTTCATCAAGGCTGCCAACGCTCTCCCGCGCATTGTGCTCGCCGCGCTGTTCGTGATCTGGTTCGGCCTCGGCATGTCGTCGAAGGTCGCGACGGTCGTGGTGCTCGTCTTCTTCGCGGTGTTCTTCAACGCCTTCACCGGCGCTCGTGAGGTGGACCGCAACCTGATCGACAACGCGCGCATCCTCGGTGCTTCGCGCTGGGCCGTGCTGCGGTCGATCGTGCTGCCGAGCGCGACGTCGTGGATCTTGTCTTCGCTGCACGTGGCGTTCGGGTTCGCGCTGATCGGCGCGGTCGTCGGCGAGTACACCGGTGCCAAGGCGGGGATGGGCTTCATCATCGCCAACGCGCAGGGCACGTTCGACACGGCCGGCGTCTACGCGGGCATGCTCATCGTCACCGTCGTGGCGCTGCTGGCGGAGTGGGGCATCAGCACCGCCGAGTCGCGGCTGCTGCGCTGGCGTCCGCAGATGACGGCCCAGGCCGGCGCGGTGATCTGATGCGTCTCAAGAGGACGGTTGCTGTCGCGGCCGCGCTGCTGGTGACCCTCGCCGGGGTCACGGCGTGCCGCGATTCGCGCTACATCGACCTGGGCAGCGGCGGGACCCCGCACATCAAGATCATGATCGGCGGCATCTCGAAGGTCATCTACCTGCCCGGGCAGCTCGCGCAGCAGCTGGGTGAGTACAAGAAGCAGGGGCTCGACGTCGAGCTGTTCGACCAGCCCTCGGGTGCGAACGCCGAGACGTCGCTGCTGGCCGGCGAGGTGCAGGGCGTGGTCGGGTTCTACGACCACACCATCGACCTGCAGGCCAAGGAGCAGTGCATCACGAGCGTCGTGCAGTTCTCGAACGTCCCGGGTGAGGCAGAGATGGTCGCCACCGCGAAGGCGGGCGAACTCCGTTCCGGCCAGGACTTCCGCGGCAAGAACCTCGGCGTGACGTCGCTGGGTTCGTCCACGGACTTCCTCACCAAGGCGCTCGCGAGCCGTGGTGGGGTGGACAGCAAGGACTACACGCCGGTGAAGGTCGGGGCCGGGCAGACGTTCATCTCCGCGCTGCAGCAGGGGTCCATCGACGCCGGCATGACCACCGACCCGACGATCGCGCAGCTCACCAACACCGGCCAGGCCAAGATCCTCTACGACATGCGCACGGTCGAGGGCACGCGCGCGGCGCTCGGCGGGCTGTACCCGGCCAGCTCGCTGTACATGAGCTGCGAGATCGTGAAGCGCTACCCGGACGTCGTGCAGAAGCTGGCCAACGCGTACGTGGATTCGTTGCGGTGGCTCAAGAACCACACGCCGGAGCAGGTCGCCGACGTGATGCCGCCGTCGTTCGCGGGCGGGGACAAGGCGTTGTACGTCAAGTCGCTGCGCGACAGCCTGCCGATGTTCACCGCCGACGGCCGCATGGACCCGGCCGGCGCGCGGAACGTGCTGAACGTGCTCGGCGCGTCGTCGAGCAACGTGAAGCCCAGGAAGGACCGGGTCGACCTCTCGCAGACCTACACCACCAGGTTCGTGGACACCGCGCTCACGCGCTCGGCGCGGTGACCCACGCGGGTCCGTCCTTCCGCGCGGAGGACGGGCCCAGCCGTGACGGCCGCTCTGCCTTCCCAGGGCGGCCGTCACGGACTTCCGTGCACACAAGGGAAAATTGGGACAATCTGGTGAACGGTTCCCGAGATGTGAAGACCCTTCGAAAGTAGCTACCCGCCTGGTCACGCGGATCCAACACTGTTACCGGTGCGCACCGCCTGTAACACCCCGAGTCCCCATCGGTGATCAGATTGGATTCGCATGAACTCGCCTCTCTCCTCACGGACCGCGCGGGTCCTGGCCGTCACGGCTGCTGCCGCGGCGAGCCTGGCGGCCGCGGCCGGCGTCGCCACGGTCAGCACGCCGTCGTTCGGCTCGTTCCACGGCCAGAACTTCTCGGGCGGTAACTGGGGCGGCTACGTGAGCTTCGGGAGCTTCACGACCGCGACCGCGAGCTGGACGGAACCGTCGGTGACCTGCCGGTCCAGCAACGACTTGTTCGCGCCGTGGGTCGGCATCGACGGCGACGGATCGTCCACTGTGGAGCAGACCGGCGTCGCCACCGACTGCTCCAGCGGCCGGCCCGTCTACCAGGCCTGGTACGAGATGTACCCGGCCGCGCCGGTGTACTACTCGTCCTCGTCCGCCCCGGTCAGCGCGGGCGACCACATCTCGGCGACGGTCACGCGCACCGGGACGAACACCTACCGGCTGGACATCAGCGACACCACCAAGGGCTGGTCGAAGACGATCAGCAAGTCGTTGACCTCCAAGCACTCCTCGGCCGAAGCCATCATCGAGTCGCCCACCGACTCCTACCCGACGATCTCCGGCGGCATCTCGTTCACCGGCGTGAAGTTCAACGGCCAGAACCTCGCCTCGACCAGTCCCGAAGGCCTCGACGCCGACGACCGCGGCACCGGCACGTTCAGCCCGAGCGCCATCGGCTCCGACGGCCAGAGCTTCACGATGACGCGGCACTGACCCCGTTCGGGGGCTCCTCTTCCGGGGGAGCCCCCTCGCCGCGGCTGAACGCGTAGGAGCGTTCGACGCGGGCGACGCGCACGTCGTACTCCTCGTACCAATCCCGGCGGCCCTGTCGTCGGGATTCGGTGTGCTCGACGTTCTTGCGCCACCCGGCGATGGCAGCTTCGTTGCGCCAGTAGGAGACGGTGATGCCCAGCCCGGACGGGTCGCGCACCGACGTCTCGCCCAGGTAGCCGTCCTGCCGGGCGGCGAGTTCCGACATCATCGCGGCGCGCTCGCCGTACCCGTTGTCGCCTTCGGTGCGGCGGGACGTGAAGATCACTGCGTAGTAGGGCGGTTCTGGTCTGTGCATGCTTGGTGTATACCTGGCTTCGGGCGGCTTGGCCAGGCGTTTTCAGCCCTGCAACGCCCCGACCGCCCACGCGAAGACCAGCACCGCGAGCAGCAGCGACACCGCGGCTTGCGCCATCATCGTCAGCTTCGCCCAGATCCGCAGCGGCATCACGTCGGTGGGGCTGAACGCCGTGGAGTTGGTGAAGGAGAGGTACAGGTAGTCGGCGTAGCGGGGCTCCCAGTCCCGGCGCGCGAGCTCGGGGCTGTCCATCTGCGGGAACAGCAGGTCCGGGAACTCGGCCCGGCCGAGCGCCCGCCGCGCCGGGCCGCCGCGGTCGAACTCCCAGTACCACAACGAGAAGACGACGACGTTCGTCCAGTACACGATGGCGCCGCTCACCAGCACCTGCGCCGCGTGCCCGCCGAACGTCCCCTGCACGATCCCCAGCACCAGCCGCACCGCCGACGCGGCCGTGGTCACGCTGACCAGCGCCAGTAAGACCAAGGACACGATCCGCTCGACCTTGCTGAACTCACCCATCCGCCCGGGGTTGATGAGCAGCAGCGCGACGATCAGCAGCCCGGACAGCGTCGGCAGCAACCACCCGGGCAACAGCTGGTGGGGCAACACCACCTGCAACGCCAGCGTCCCCACCACCACGCCGGCCGCCGGCCACCTCGTCTCGCCCGCCGTGCTCCGCCGCCACGCGGGCAGCTCCGCTGAACTCATGCCGCTCACGGTAAGGCGTCGCGGAACGCGTCGTACGCCCTCTCGTCGAACAACACGAACCGCACAACGCTGAACCGGCTGGTGTCAGCGTCGTTGACCGCCCCGATCGCGATCCGCGCCGCATCCTCCACCGGCCACCGGTAGACCCCCGTCGAAATCGCCGGGAACGCGATCGTCGCCGCCCCCAGCTCCGCCGCCACGGCCAGCGAATTCCGATGACAATCCGCCAGCACCCCCGACCGGTCTTCGGTCTGAGACCACACCGGCCCCACCGTGTGCACGACCCACCGCGCGGGCAACCGCCCCGCCGTCGTCGCCACGGCCTGCCCGGCCTTCAACCCCTTGCCGTAGTGCCCGGCCCGCAACTTCCGGCACTCCGCCAGAATCTCGGGCCCACCCTTCCGGTGAATCGCGCCATCCACCCCACCCCCACCGAGCAACGACGAATTCGCCGCGTTGACCACCACGTCGACTTCCTGTGCGGTGATGTCGCCCCGCACCAACTCGATGTCCACCATGGCGCCCATTGTCGCCCCGCCGCCCCCTCACCGCCGCGGCGATTTTTCCGCACCGGCCAGATAGCCCCCGCCCTCCCCACGGATGTCCGGCAAAGGTGTTGTGTTGTTCGGGGGTGAGCGCCTAGGTGGGGTTGCCGGTCATCTTGCGTAGTCCGGCGGCGATGGTGGACCGGCCCAGCCGGTGCGGCGCAGAGCGCTGGTGTCGAGGTTTCGCAGGCCGGTCCAGGTGCGGACGCGGGAGGAAAATCCGGGTTAGGCGATACTGCGGATGACGTGTCCGATGTGTGCAGGGGCCCAGCATGTGGGGGTGCCGGCGGTGATCAGATCCATCGTGTCGAGTAGCAGCTCGAACCGGGAGACCTCACCGCTTCCGAAGGGGATCTGGCGTTACCCGGCCACGACGGCGTCTTCGTGGTTATCGCTACGAGCAGGTGCGTTCGGCGCCGCCCGTGTTGACGAGTGCCGCACAGCGTTTAGCCGACCAGATTTGCCAGGACATGCTGCGAGAATCAGCGGCCCATTCCCCGACCGAGGTGAAGGACCGCGACCCGGCGGCACCGCGACCGCGGCCAGCGTCGGGGTCGAACCCGCCGACAATCACGTGATCAACGAGAGTCGTGCCCGCCCGGCAACAAGGCCGAAAGTCTTTGCAGACACCCCCGCCCTCCCAAGGGGGGCGTCCCATGCCCAGTCTACCGGGGGGATACGACAGAACCCCCGAACCGGCCCACCACACCGCCCAGTTGTCCACAACTCGGCCGCCGTGTGGACAACTGCGACACCACGGTTGCGGCGCCGGTATCGCCGCAACACACTGAAAACGTCAGAACCGACCGACAAAGGACGGCTTGAATGAAAAACCGCGCAGCCCATGCGATCCACACTTCGCGACTGGGTCCCGAAACGACGCCGCCGGCGACCGCAGGTTCGGCAAGCGCCAGCACGACCCAGATGCCGCATGCTCCGCCCGGCACGGGCCATGGGTAGCGTGGCGATCTCCGTGCAGCGGCGCGCGGAGCCGATGCCACATGCCTGCCAGGTGCAAGTCACCAGTAGTGCGGCGGTCTTCTTGCAGCGCTGCGCAAAACTGTTGCCGCGTTGTCGGCAAAGGTACGAGTCACCAGTCACCGCAGCGGCCGCGGAGCTGTGCCCCCAACCAAGTTCGAGTCATCGGTACCACCGCGATCTCCATGCAACGCCGCGCGGAGCCGACGCCACATGCTCCGCCAGGTACTAGCCGACTACCACACCGATCTCCGAGCACGGAACAGCCTGCACCAACCGCGGGCGCGAGCCACGAGCTGACACACCGATCCCCACCAGCTGCCACACGCCCCACCACGCCCCGACAACCAGCCGCTCTCCGCATCACCTACCCACAGCACCCCGAAAACGTCGGGCCCTACCTCTTCCAACAACCCAACCAAACACATCAACTCACCGCAGCAGCACCATCAGCCGAAAGACGCCGCGCCACATCCGTCCGCGCCCGTGCCCCCAGTTTCCGCAACACCTTCGCCACGTGCTGCTCCACCGTGCGCGGCGAGAGGAACAACCCGTCCGCGATCTCGCGGTTCGTCCGGCCCTCCGCGAGCATCCGGGCGACCTCCCGTTCCCGCGGCGACAACTCCCGTCCGTACCCGCGCCGCCCGCGTTGCGAAGGCGCCCAAGCCCCGTGTGAACGCAAGAGATGATGACAACGCCCCGCATCCCGTGTAGCCCCGAGCTGCTCGAACGCAGCAGCCGCCGAAGCCAGCGCGTCCACCGCCGGACGCTGACCCGCCAGCAGTCGCAGGCAAGCAGCCCGTTCGGCCATCGACGTGGCCAAGTACGGCATCGGCAAAGCCGCGTAAGCAGCAGCCGCCGAATCGAAAACCGCTGCAGCCGCGAGGTGTTTGCCCCGCGCGGCGGTCAGGACGGCGCGGCCCGCGCGCAGCGAAGCGACCGCCAGCGGCGAATCCCGCCCGGCCACGCCTCGCGCGAACTCCTCCACGAAAGCGTCCGCGTCGGACCACCGGCCTGCGCGCGTGTACGCATCCGCAGCCGCGGGCACCAACGACGCCGCCCACACCCAGCCGCCCTTGCGGCGCGCGGCGTCCACGGCGACGTCCGCGACCGAGCACGCGCCCGCCACGTCGTCACCCGCCAGGAGCACCCCGATCAGCACCGACGCGGCGCAGAGCACCACCGGGATCGGCCCGTCACCCGGCGAGTGCACCGAAGCCCGTGCCAAATGTTGTTGCGCCACAGCGAATTCGCCCCGCACCGCGGCCAGCCCGCCGAGCACGAGCGACGTTTCCATCACGATCGGCCCCAGTTCGGGGTACCGCGAGCGCACGTCCTCGGCCGTTTCCACGAGGCCGTCCCACTCGCCGCGGAACCACGCCAGCCGCGCCTGCGTGCCCTGGACGAGGCCGATCGCGTACAGCGCGCCGGCGTCCGTCGCGCGTCGCGAGCCCTCCTCGGCGAGCCGCGTGGCGCGGTCGAGGTGCCCGGCCCAAGACTGAGCGTCGGACAGGTTGCACCACAACCGCGCGAGCTGCACACGCTCGGCCACGCTCTCCCCGGTGTCCGGCAGCGCCTCGAACTCCGCCCACGCCGTGCCGTCGCCGAGGTGCGAGGCGCTCGCGATCCGGTCGACGGTCAGCGCCAGCCGCAGCTCGGGGTCCGTCAGTCCGGAGTGGACTTCCCGCGCGCGCCGCGTCCAGCGCTCGTGCCAGGAAAGCGGAGTCAGGCCGTCGATCGGCTGTGCCAGCAGGGTGATCCCGCGCGCGGCCACCTCCGGCCGGTCCACGAGCTCGGCGACGGCGCGGGCCACCTCCTCGCGCCCGCGTTCGAGCCGGCCGATCGTCCGCACCAGCAGCATGCCCAGCGAAAGCCGGATCGTTCCGCGCACGGCCGGCGGCAGCGGCCGGTCTTCCAGCACGCCCTCCAGCGTTTCGATCACGTCCGGCCGGAAGCCGCGCAGCGCGACCTCGCTGAGCTTCGTCGCGAGCCGGCCGACGTCGTCCGCCGCCGGCAGTGCCGCCTGCAGCAGGTCGATGGCCCGCGACGTTTCGCCGTGCGCGATCGCTTCGTCGGCCGCCGCTTCGGCATAGCAAAGCCACTTCTGCGTCCGCCCGGCCGCGTGCGCGTGCTGCGCGAGCAGCAACGACGGTGGCGACGGGAGCGCGTCGAGCACCCTCATCGCCTCGGTGTGCAGCAGCGTTCGCTCGGGGCCGCTCACCGCGTCGTACACGGCCTTGCGCGCGAGCGGGTGCCGGAAGCCGTACCGGTTTTCGCCCAGCTCGGCCAGCAAGCCGCCGCCCAGCGCGGCGAGCAGCGCCGCCCGCAGCGACTCCGCGCCGAGGCCCGCGACGTCACCCAGCGTCGCTGGTTCGGCGGGCACCGCCAGCACCGCGGCCGCTCGCGTCAGCTGCGCCGCCTGTTCCGGCAACGCGGCCAGCCGTTCGGTCACGGACTCACGCAGCGGAGCGGGCACCTCGAGGTTTTCCAGCAGCCGGTCGGAGAGCCCTTCGCCCGCGGGCAGCGGCGCGCTCCGCAGCGCGCGCACCGTTTCCTCGACCACGAACGGAATGCCACCCGTGCACTCGTGCAGTTTCACCGCGAACTCATCGCTGATCCGCGGCAGTTCCAGCACGTCGGCGGCCATCGCGCGCACCGCCGCAACGTCGAGCGGCCCGAGCGCGACGCGGGCCGTGTGGACCGTCGGCGCCGCCCGCACCGGTGCGCCCAGCGGGCCGGGCCACGGCTCGGGCCCGCTGCGGTACGCGGCCACCACGGCCAGCTCCGGCGGCAGGTCGGCGGCGAGGAACCGCATCAGGTCACCCGTGCCCTCGTCGGCCCACTGCAGGTCGTCGACCAGCATGATCGTCGGACCACACGCGACGAGCAGCTCCCGCACGGCGCGGAACACGCGGTGCCGCTGCGCACCCGGGTCGTCCAGCGGTTCGGGCGAGGGCGGCAGCTGGTCGGCCAGCTCCGGCAGCAACGGCCGCAGCACGCCGGCGACGGGGCTCAGCGGCCCGAGCGGCTGGTCGCCCGCTGCCCGCAACGCCTCCAGCACGGGTCCGTACGGGAACGGTTCGCGCAACGGCTGGCAGGTCCCGCGCAGCACCCGTCCGCCGGCGAACTCGCGCCGCCGCGCCAGCTCGGCGAGCACCCGGCTGCGGCCCATCCCCGGCTCGCCCTCCACGAGCGCGGCGGCGGGCCGGTGCCCCAGCACCTCGACCATGGTCGTGAGCTCGTGGTCGCGCCCTGAAAAAGCCGTCGGCCCGGTGCGCACGGTGACCGAAGTCGGGCGGGGGACGGCCTGCCACATCGTCGACCTCCCTGCGCGCTTGTCCGTTTCGCCGGGAGCCTAAGCAGCGTTTCCGCACCCGTAAACCAGCCGACGACCTGCACCTGGGCACCCCGCTCACACGTCTGCGTACGCACCGTCACCGGTTGGCAGACGGATCTTCGGTGCGGGATCACCATGCGTACGAAACCTCGGTTCGCCAATCGTTCCCGGGACGTATAACACGTTCCGGATGCGATAATCGCTACGCAAAGTAGTTGCCGGAATCCCTACTTATGGACGGTCCCCGGACCTTGGATCGGGCCGTTACGGCGTCTGGAGCAGGGCGTTCGGCCAGGGGGATTGGGTATACCTATCCGCCCTGCGCCCTTATTGCAGCGGGTTGGAGCGCCCTGCACGCTCTCACCCCGGGGGAGGGATGCGCCGCGTGGCCGCACCGGAGCCGCGCGTAATCAGCGAGGGAGAAGCATGAAGATCATCAGATTCCTCGGTGTCGCCGCAGTCGCTGCCGCGACGGCGGGCACGATGGCCGCGGTCACGAGCCCGGCTGCGGGTGCCGCACCGTTGAACCCCGACATGGTGCCGGCGATGCAACGCGACCTCGGCCTCACGCACAGCCAGGCCCTGGCCCGGCTCGCGGCCGAGGACTCCGCGACGAAGGTGGGCCAGGCGCTGCAGCAGTCGCTCGGCGACAAGTTCGGCGGCCTCAGCTTCGACGCGGCGACGGGCAAGGCGCGAGTGGCCGTGACCGACGCGGCGTTGGTGGACAAGGTGCGTGCGGCGGGCGCGGAGGCGCAGGTCGTGCGATTCAGCGAGCGGCAGCTCGACTCGAACGTCGCCAAGCTGAACGCGGGCGAGAAGTCCGCTCCGCAGGCCGTGACGTCCTGGGGCGTGGACCCGGCGAACAACCGCGTGACGATCACCGTCCTCAAGGGACAGGCCGCGGCGGCTCAGTCGTACGCGAAGCAGTCCGGTGTGGACGTTTCCTCGGTCGAGGTCACGGAGACCGCGACCGCGCCCCGGCTGCACTACAACGTGCTCGGCGGCGACGCGTACTACATCGGCAGCTCGTCGCGCTGCTCCGTCGGCTTCTCGGTGAATGGCGGCTTCCTCACCGCCGGCCACTGCGCGGCCCTGACGGGCGCCGGCCCGCTGAGCGGCTACAACCGCGTGGCGATGGGCTCGTTCTCCAGCTACCGTTTCCCGGGCAGTGACTACGCGTACGCCCGCGTGAACAGCAACTGGACCCCCGTCGGGCAGATCAACAACGGCACCCGCGTGAGCGGTTCCACGGCCGCTGCCGTGGGCGCCTCCGTCTGCAAGTCGGGCTCCACCACGGGCTGGACGTGCGGCACGATCCGCGCCAAGAACCAGACCGTGCGCTACCCCGAGGGCACGGTGACCGGCATGGTGCTCACCAATGCCCGCTCCGACTCAGGCGACTCGGGCGGCTCGTTCATCTCCGGCAACCAGGCGCAGGGCCTGCTGTCGGGTGGTGACACCGTGAACACGTACTACTTCCCGGTCACCACCGCGCTGTCGGCGACGGGCACCACGCTCGTCCGCGGCTGATTTTCCTCGCGCAACGAAGAAGGGCGGATCGAGTGCCTCCAGAGCACTCGATCCGCCCTTCTCCTTCTTGCGTGCCGCGGGATCGGCAGGCTTGTTCCTCACACGTTGCTGATCTCCTCGATCAGCCCCTCGATGTCGAACTTCTCGCTTTCGGCGCCCAGCGGCACGAGTTCGTAGGACGACTCCAGGAACGTCTCGAGGTCCTCGCGCTCCAGCTCGAACGACGCGTACCCGTCGGGTGACTCGATCTCCAGCGTCACCATCGCCGGGTCCTCCGACAGGTCCGGCCGGATCCGCACGTCGCCCAGCCCGGCCGGCTCCTCGAGCCCGGTCACGAGCAGATCACGCGCGAACGTCCACTCGATCCAGCGCCCCCGCTCGGTCCGGAACGCCACGGTGACCGCGAACGGCTCCGCGGCTTGGTAGGACAGGCGGGACAGCACCGGCGTGGTGCTCTCGTTCAGCAACACGAACTGGGTCTGGTGTACGGCGTCGGTCTGCACGGCTGCTCCTGGTGTGTCCTCCGTCGTTCGCGCCCTGCGAACTGGTCGGCAAGGAGATGATCAGCCCGGGACCTCGTGACGCCGGTTTCCCGCCATTCACGCGATCGGCTGCATCCGTCCTCTGTGGCGTAACACGGACCACATACCCCTTGCGTTCACCTCGGCACGGTTCGTTATGGAATCTCGCCCTGGTGTGCAGGGGCCGGAGGACTTTCGCGCAGGTCTGCGGGGTTTCGACCCGGGTTTGGCTTGGATCACGTTCGGGACTCGGCCGCGTGGCCGCTCGCGCGATCTGCGTGCCCTGTGCGCTCGGCCACGCCCTTCTGCTGACGCCGGCCGATTGCAGGTTGCAGTTGTGCAGACACCCGCCCGATGATCTGCCCCGCGGCTCAGCCTTCTGTGCTCGCACTCCCAGCTACTCGCTGTGCCGCGCTCCTCACGCCGTCTACCGCACTTCCTCGGGCGACTCGCCTGCCTTCGGTTGCCGCGTTCGTCACCCCGCCTCTTCGGCTCGCCCGCCTCTCGTGGGCGTCCGCTCCACCGCGACCGAACGTCCGATGTGGACCAGTCCGAAGTGGATCCCCGCCCGCTGGTGAGGTACAGGAATCCCCCACCACTCCCTGGGGGGACTGCCCTGCTCCATTCTACTGGCCCCCACCGACAAAATCGGCTCGTTGAGCGAGTTGTCCACACTGGGAACAAGTTGTGGACAACTGCGCCGCGGCACCATGTCCGGGAGGGAACCGACGGCGTGATGAGGCGGCGAGTCGGAGGGTCAGGGGTCGGTCGCTCGCGAGGGCGGCCCTTGGTGAATGGTGAGCCAGGAACTTCGGCGGGCCGCGGAAGGTGAATCGTTGAGGCGATCAGGAATCGCTGCGGAGACGGCTGATCATCGCGCGCCACGGGTCGCGCCGACCCGGGGAGAACGCTCCCGAGGATGGCCATGTGGGGAGACAAGCTGTCCCGGCCGCAGAACTCCTCGACTTCGCGGGTGCACGTTGCTCAGATCTGCTGCAGGCCTTGACCAGACCAGTCGTACCTCACGCAGATCGGTAGCGCGGCCCCGTCAGGTCGGCCGCATACCGCTCAGGCTTCCTGGCGTTGACCAGCTCGGCGCCGCGCTGCTCGGATCGACAGGTGGTCTCGACCAGGCGCCACACTTGGCAGCTCGCCTGAATCAGGCCAGCCGCACGCTGCTGCTCAATTTGGCTTCGATCAGCTGGGCGTACGTCGTGTAGGTCGGTGGCTCGGTTTGATCAGACCAGTTTCACGTCGGAAAGCTCCGCACTGCGGCTTGATCAGGCAGGCCGGGCCCGCGCAGATCGGTAGCGCAGTTCGATCAGGTGGACCGCGCTTCCTGGGGTCGATCAGCCGGCCGTTGGTCGCATTGGACGGCAACTCGGTTTGATCAGACCAAAGCCGGGCAGCTCCGCACTGCGGCTCGATCAGGCCGGCCGGACCCGCGCAGATCGGTAGCGCAGCTCGATCAGGCCGACCGCACGTCGCTCGGCTCGGCTTCCTGGCGTCGATCAGCCAGCCGCATGTCGCGTACATCGGCAACTCGGTTTGACCAGACCAGCCTCACGCCGCCCAGCTTCGCAGCGCGGCTCGATCAAGCCGGCGCGCGCAGATCGGCACTGTGGCTCGACCATGACACCTGCACGCTGCTCAGATCCGCTGCCTGGCCTCGACCAGGCCATCCGCGCCCCCCGCACATCGGCAGCGATCCGACCACAGATCACCCAGATCCCTTGTCCATCCCGAAGAAGCTCGAGAGCGAACCACGCTCAGTCCAACGGCAACGTCAACCCGACCTTCACCCGATCCATCGCCACACTCGTCGTGAAGTGGCGGACGTTCGGGTTGTCGAAGAAGGTGCGGCGGGTGAAGACCTCGAAGGCGGCCATGTCGGGGCAGGTCACGATCAACACGAAGTCCGCGGTGCCCGTGACGTAGTAACACTGCTGCACGCAGTCGTCCGCGAGGACTTGGCGGCGGAAGGAGTCCAGGACCGTCAGGTTTTCGCGCTCCATCTCGACCATCACCACGAACGTCATGGACAGCCCGAGGGCCGCGGGGGAGAGGACGGCGACCTCCTTCTCGATCACGCCCGTCTCGCGCAGGCGCTTGATGCGGCGCTGCACCGCGGCGGCGGAAAGCCCCACCTTCGCGCCGATGACCTCGGCGATCGTGCGTGAGTCGGACTGCAGGCAGGCGAGGATGGCGAGGTCGAGCCGGTCGAGGTCTCCACTGAGCACGCCCCAGGCTAACCGGGGACACCGACCCGACGCCTCGTCTTTACCGAGGCTCACCCGGCGATCAAGAACGACTTTGCCTAATACCTCCTATCGAGCGAACGTGAAAGAGGAGCGAGAGTGACGTGCACCACAACTGACCGGTCTACCCAGGGGTAGCCCATAGAAGTGGACGGAGCCGGCGGAACCGCCGCCCGCCGGAATGGGGAGGGAGAAGTCGTGTCTCGTGCTGCTGTCGTCACCGCGCTGGGCCGCGCGCTACCCGAACGGGTCGTGACCAACGACGAGATCGCCCAGCGCCTCGACACCTCCGACGAGTGGATCCGCACCCGCACGGGCATTCGCGAGCGCCGCATGGTCGCACCGGGCCAGTCCACAGTGGATCTTGCCGTCGAGGCAGGCCGGGAAGCCCTGCAGGACGGGCCCGCGGACGCGGTCGTGCTCGCCACCTCCACCGCCGACCAGCTGTGCCCCGCCAGCGCGCCCCAGGTCGCCGCGCGGCTCGGGCTCGGCACGGCCGCCGCGTTCGACGTGAACGCCGTGTGCAGCGGCTTCGTCTAC
Organism: Amycolatopsis sp. NPDC051903; assembly: GCF_044452505.1. Classification (NCBI taxonomy): domain Bacteria; kingdom Bacillati; phylum Actinomycetota; class Actinomycetes; order Pseudonocardiales; family Pseudonocardiaceae; genus Amycolatopsis; species Amycolatopsis sp. NPDC051903. The sequence goes on from NZ_JBITBT010000024.1 coordinate 89,563, forward strand.
GCGCTGGCCACCGCACAGGGCTTCATCGCCGGCGGCATCGCCCAGCGCGTGCTCGTGATCGGCGCCGACGTCTTCACCTCGCTCGTCCACCCCGGCGACCGCACGACCGTCCCGATCTTCGGCGACGGCGCGGGCGCCGTCCTCCTGCGCGCGGGCGAACCCGGCGAGCCCGGCGCGATCGGCCCGTTCGACCTGCACAGCGAGGGCGAGCTCGCCGAACTGCTGTGGGTCGAGGCCGGCGGATCGAAGCACCGCTTCTCCGAGGACGAGCGCGACCACCACCTCGTCATGCAGGGCACGGCCGTCTTCCGCCACGCGTGCGCGCGCATGGCCGAGTCGTCGCGCGCGGTGCTGGAGCAGGCCGGCTGGATGGTCGGCGACGTCGACCGGTTCGTCGGCCACCAGGCCAACATCCGGATCCTGCAGGCCACCGCGAAGCACCTCGGGCTGCCCGCGGACGCCGTGGTCGCCAACATCGACCGCGTCGGCAACACCAGCGCCGCGTCGATCCCGCTCGCGCTGGCCGACGCCGTCGCCGACGGGACGATCGTGCCGGGTCACCGCGTGCTGCTCACCGCGTTCGGCGCCGGCCTCACCTGGGGTTCGACGCTGCTGACCTGGCCCGAGCTGGGCTAGGTCGTCCAGGCGGTCGTCGTCTGCGGTCGCCCGCGCAGCAGCAGTTCGCCGTGCGCCGTCCAGAACTCGCGCTCGCCGCCGAGCGCGCTCTTGACGGCGGCCTCACTCGCGAGGATGCGCCCGGGCACGCCCTTCGCGTGCTCGGTCAGCCGCGCGGCCTCGTTCACGGCGTCGCCGATCACGGTGTACTCCAGCCGGCTCGACGCGCCGAGCTGACCTGCGAAAACCTGCCCGCACGCGACGCCGATGCCCAGGTCGAGCTCGCCGTCCGACAGCACGGCGTCGCGGATCGCGCGAGCGGCGGCGAGCGCCATCGTCGGGGCGTCCGAAAGCCGCGTCGGCGCGCCGAAGATGCACAGCGCGGCGTCGCCCTGGAACTTGTTGACCAGCCCGCCCCGCGCGTCGACGGCCAAGACGACGCTGGCGAAGAACCGGTTCAGCTTCGCCACCAGCTCCCGCGGCGGTGTGCGCGACGCCAGCGCCGTCGAGTCGACGACGTCCACGAACAGCGCCGTCACCTCGCGGACGTCGCCGGACAACGAGGCGCCGTACTCGAGCGCGTGGCGCGCGACGTCCGTGCCGACGTGCCGGCCGAACAGGTCCCGCATCCGCTCCCGTTCGCGCAGGCCGCCGGCCAGGTCGTTGACGGACGTCTGCAGCAGGCCGATCTCGCTGGAGTCGTCGACGTCCACGGTCACGTCGGTGCTGCCGCGGGCGATCTGATCGAGCGCCACGCGCAGCCGGTGCAGCGGAGCCGCGACGGCCCGCGCGAGCAGCGCCGTGCCGATCGCGCCCGTCACCAGGCCGATCACGGACAGCGTGATCAGGCTGGCGGTGGGGTTCGCGCGGCCGACCTCGGGCGGCGTCACGACCAGCAGCACGCCGACGAACGGCACGCCGCTGGCCAGCGCCCACACGACGATCAGCCGCGTCAGGACCGTCACCGGCAGCCGGCCGTAGGGCGGCGCGACGGCCAGCGCCATCGTCATCACGGGCCGCGCCACCCACTCCGCGGCGACGTACATCAGGCCGACGGTCGTCAGCCCGCCGAGTCCGATCGTGAGCGCCATGCCGGCGGAGTCTTCGGCCGAGCCCAGCACGCCGGCCAGCGTGCCGAGCGTGAGCGCGCCGATGAGCCACAGCGTGCCGCTGACCACGGCCATGTCGACGGGCAGCCGCAGCGCGCGCTTGGCCTCGTCCTCCGTCGGCGGGCGGCCGATCGTGAACCACACCACGGTGCGGCGCTGCAGGTAGGCCGTCCAGAACGTGCCGACGAGCAGGCTCACGGCCACGATCCCACCGGCGGTCAGCCCGAGGATCCAGCCGCGGTCACCGACGTCGGCGGGCAGACCCTGCAGGAACAGCAGCAACGCGACCACGGCCGACCCGGCGACGCTCGAGCCGATGCCGAGCGCGGCGAAGCCCAGGCTGGTGCGCAGAACCAGCCGGAACCGTCCCGCCGTTTTCCTGCGCACGCCGCCGATCGTATGGGCTCGGGGCGGGCTCGGCGAGAAAAGGCGTGGCAGGTCTCGCGAGCCGGTGGATACCGTGCTGGGCATGCAACCCCTCGACGCCGATCAAATCCGCGCGTCCTTCGTGAACTGTTCCCGCGGTGAGGCCAAGTCGGTCACGATCCCGGCCGGCGTCCCGTGGGCCACCCGCGACTTCCTCGGCTGGCGCGACCCGAAGGCGCCCGCCCGCGCGTACCTCGTGGTGCCCTACGAGGACGAGATCGTGGGACTGTCCTTGCGCGCGGCGCCCCCGCCGTCTTCGCGCTTGCGCAGCAACATGTGCGGCTTCTGCTCGACCACCCACGCGCTGTCCGACGTCACCCTGTTCACCGGCCGCCGCGCCGGGAAGCTCGGCCGCGAAGGCAACACGCTGGGGACGTACGTGTGCTCGAACCTGGCTTGCAGCGCGTACGTGCGCGGTGAACTGAAGCCGGACGTCCCGCAGCCCAAGGAAACCCTCTCGGTCGAAGACCGCGTCGCGCGGCTCGAGGACAAGGTGCAGCGGTTCGTGGCGCGGATCCTCGAGTCGCGCTAGAAGTCCCACTCGGCGATGCGGCCCATCCGGCGGATGGCCGGCACCAGCGCGGTGACCTGCAGCGCGAGCCGGGAGCCGAGGGGCAGGAGCCGCACGGTTTCGGGCGTGGCCCAGTGCGAAGCGTCCGAAGAGGACACCAGGCGCAGGCCGAAGCGCTCGAGTTCGTGCGGGTCGTCGATGCCCCAGTGCACGGTCGCGCCCGCGCGGCGCACGACCGGGTTGAGCTTCTGCACCTTGATGCCCAGGCTGCTGAACAGGTCCGACACCACGTGGCCGCTCGGGAACTTGCCGACGAGGCGGCGCACGAGCTCGGCGCCGTCGGCCGGCTGGAGGTACATGATCAGGCCCTCGGCGACGATCAGGGCGGGCGCGTCGTCCGGGACCTGGTCGAGCCAGGCGAAGTCGGTGACGGACGAGCCGATCGTCGTGTAGCCCGGGCGCTCCGGGTAGATCTCACGCCGCAGCTCGACGACGTCGGGGTAGTCGACGTCGAACCACCGGACGGTCTCCGGCGGATCCAGCCGGTAGACGCGCGTGTCCATGCCGCAGCCGAGGTGCAGCACGATCGCTTCGGGGTGCCGTGCGAGCCAGGCCGCGGCGCGATCGTCGATCGCCTTCGCGCGGATGGCGACGGACGCCGCGGAGTCGCTGTTGACGCCCATTTTCGAGAAATCCGCGTCGATGCGCTTGACGGCTTCGTCGGCGGCCGTGTCGCCCAGCAGCGGGTGTTCGCGGCGGGCGTCGAGCGCGCGGGCGTAGAGGGTGGCCAGCATGGTGGCCTTCTCCTCGGTGAAGTGGACCATCGCATCCCCAGAACTGTCATAAGTTTCAGAAACTTGTGAACAGTCTACGCCTCCGCGTCGGTGCCCGCTGCGTAATCGTGGGCGTACGTCTTCGCGTCGAGCAGGTGTTTGAGCGTGGTCTCGCGCGCGGCGGGTCCGTCGGAGCGGCGGATGGCCTCCAGGATCGCGCGGTGCTCGTCCACGGCCTTGCGGATCTGGCCGGGCAGCCGCAAGGCGGCGCGGCGCTCTTCGCCCACCAGGGCGAGCACGGAACGCAGCAGGTCGGCGACGTCGTCGCTGCCGGCGTTGCCCGCGATGACGCGGTGGAACTCCGCGTCGGTCGCGATGACGCGCAGCATGTCGCCCATCTCGGCGGCCGCGCCCATCTCGGCGACGTTGTCCTCCAGCGTCTGGACCGTGCGGGGTGAGTGGCTGTGGGCCAGCCGCTCGGCCAGCGTCGGCTCGACGGTGGCGCGCAGGTCGAACAGCTTCTCGACGAGCTGTTCGTGCTCGGAGAACCAGCTGCTCAGCGGTGCTTCGGTCGGTTCGCGAACGTACGTGCCGGAGCCCGCGCGGATCTGGACGTAGCCGATGGAGTCCAGCACCCGGAGCGCTTGCCGGAGCGACCCGCGGCTGATGCCCAGCTGCTCGCAGAGGGCGCGTTCGGCGGGCAGGCGCGAGCCGGGGGCGAGCTCGCCGGAGTCGATCATCGCGCGCAGGTGGTCGACCGTGGCGCTCCAGACCTGTTCGGATTCGTGGGCCACCCGTCCATCCTGGCAGCTGGGTCCGGTCGCCGGAAAATGTCGGTGGTCCGTGCCACTGTGTGCGGGTGGCTGGGAAGTTCAAGGATCTGTGCCTCGACGCGAGGGATCACCAGGCGGTGGCGGACTGGTGGTGCGCCGCGATGGGGTATGTGCGGCGGGATGCGGTGCGGGGCGAGGAGCGGCTGGTGGAGTGGCCGGTGCCGATCGTGGATCCGGCGGGGGAAGGGCCGTTGATCTGGGTCAATCCGGTGCCGGAGGGGAAAGTGGTGAAGAACCGGCTGCACCTGGATGTGTGGGGTGATCCGGCAGAGTTCGAGGCGTTGGGGGCGCGGATGGTGCGGGAAAAGGGTGGGGATGTCGAGTGGTGGGTGATGGAAGATGTGGAGGGGAATGAGTTTTGTGTGTTTGATTTGTGAGGGGTGAGGATTCGGCTCGATGCGCTGGCGCGCATCGTTGCGCTGGGGGAGTTGTTGCGGTGGGCACCCCGATTTTTGATCGTCACTACGGTCTGGACTTCTTGTCAAGGCGGGAAAGAGTACCTTGACAAGAAGTCCAGACCGCGTGGAAGGCGGGGATCGTGGTGCTGGGAGGGGGCTGGGTGCGCACGGTTTTTCGTAGAGGTGGTGCGATTTTAGTGATTAGTTGGTGACGCTTGGGAGGCTGTTTCCGCGTTGGGATTGCCAGGTGTCGCCGGATTGTGGGTGGTCGGTGGAGCGGCTGAGGGATTCCCATTTCTCGTCCGTGGTGACGCGGGCGCGCCAGACTTCGCGGCCGTATTCGTAGGCGTCGCTGCCGGCGAGGAGGCGTAGGGGCGGGTCGGGGAGGGCGGCTACCTGGAGGACCAGGTCGGCGACTCGGGCGGGATCGCTGTTCGCGGTCTGGTCGAAGTTCGCCATGGCGCGGGCTGAGGCGCCGACGGTGGGCTCGTAGGGCGCGGAGATGGGCGGGGTGGTCATCGAGCTGCCGGCCCAGTCCGTGCGCATGCCGCCCGGTTCCAGGACCGTCACCTTGATGCCGAGCGGACCGACCTCGGCGGCGAGGGCTTCGCTGAAGCCGCCGACGGCCCACTTCGCCGACTGGTACGCCGTCATGCCCGGGCTGCCGATGCGGCCGCCGACGGACGAGATCTGGATGACGCGGCCGCCGCCCTGGCGGCGCAGGACCGGGATCGCGGCCTTGGTGACGTAGACGGTGCCGAGGAAGTTCGTCTCGACCTGGCGGCGGAAGACGTCCAGGGTCGTGTCCTCCAGCGCCGCGCGGTCGCCCTGGCCGGCGTTGTTGACGACGACGTCGATGCGGCCGAACGCGTCCACGGCCGAAGCCACGGCGGCCGACGCGGCGGCTGGGTCGGTCACGTCCAGTGGCACGACGTGGACCTGGTCGCCGAAGCGTTCCTGCAGGTCAGTGAGTGTTTGTGGGTTGCGCGCTGTCGCCACGACCTGGTGACCGGCGGCGAGCGCGCGTTCGACGATCTGGCGGCCCAGGCCGCGGGAAGCGCCTGTCACGAAGAAGACCATCACGTACCTCCGAGGTGTTAACGCAATCTGCTTGCGTTATGTGCACCCTAACGCTGCCGGAGGCTCTAACGCATCCCGCTTGCGTTAAAGTGTGGTGTGCATCGCCGAGCTCGTTCCGAAGAGGCCAAGCAGCAGCGCACCGAAGACCTGCTGACGGCGGCCCGCAAGCTGGCCGTCGACCTGGGTGGGGTCCGGCACGTGACGTTGCAGGCCGTCACGGAGACGGCCGGATTACACCCGTCGGCCGTGCGCCGGTACTTCGCCAGCCGCGAGGAGCTGTTCCTCGAGCTGGCCGAGCGGGGCTGGGAGGAGTGGCGTGACCTCGTCACGGCCCGCCTCGCCGGCCGAAAAGGCCTGCCGCCGGGTGACGTCGCCGAGGCGCTGAGCTCCACGATCGTCACGCTGCCGCTCTTCTGCGACCTGCTGACGCACGTGGTGCTGAGCCTCGAAGGTGACGTGTCCGTCGACCGCGCACGCCAGTACAAGGCGCGGTCCTTCACGGCGTACGACGTGATCGTGGCCGCGCTCGTCCAGGCCGGCACGCTGTCCACGGCCCAGGTCCACGACCTCATCGCCGCCCTGCTGGGCACGACGTCGTACTTCTGGCAGCTCTCCCACCCGACCGCCACGCTCGCCGAGCTCTACCGCCAGGAACCCCAGTGGGGGCACAGCGCGCTCGACTTCGAGCCGCGCCTCACGCGGCTGCTGCGGGCGACCGCCGAAGGGCTCAGCGGGCCAGGGCGTCGAAGGTGAGGTGCAGGGCCTCGACCAGGTGGGCGTGGTGGCCGGGGTGGACCTGGATCTGCAGCTCGCCGCCGGTGGTGTCCAGGAACGTCAGGACCCGGCCGCGGCCGGTGAGGTCCAGCACGGACAGCGGGGCGCTGCGCATCCGCTGGCCGGAGCGGTCGCGCGTGGCCGCGTAGAGCTGGTGGGCGGCGTCGCGGCCGGCGCGCATCAGGTGGCGGAGCTCGTCGGCCTCGTGCGGGAGCTCGGCGAGCAGGTCGTCGGTGTCGTACTCGCGGCCGAGGTCGTCGTAGTGGGCCTTGGGGATGCGCAACGGCGCGATCCGGGCCGGGGCGCGCGACGGGAGCGCGGCCACGAAGTGTTCCGCCGATTCGCGAGCCGGCACGGGGTCGAGCTGGACCGTGCGGTGGTCGGTGATCAGTCGGACTGCGTCGCGGCCGGACTCGGCGACGAGGATCGCGCCGTCGTCGTCGCCGTTGCGGAACGTGCTCCACGAGTACAGCTCGCGGCGGGGGCGCGCGAGCACGTCGAGGGTGGCCCGCCACTGCGGGGTGAGATCGCCGCCGGAGGTGGCCAGCCCCAGGTCGTAGAGCGCTTCGAGCGCGCGGCGGCGCAGCGTCGCTTCGGCTTCTTCGGTGCGGTACTCCTGGTCCGGGTTCACCACGACGGGCAGGTCACCGAGCTCGGCGACCTGCCACGCGGTCAGGAACACGGCCCGGGGCAGCCGCACGGGTCTGTCGATGATGGTCATCGGTCGCTCAGGCTCCGATGGTCGGGGGCGTCGGCGGAAGCCCGGTGTGGGGGTCGACGAGCCGGCCGCCGTCGTCGTCGGTCAGGCTGAAGGCGGAATCGTCGTCGACGCCGTATTTGCGTTGGTGCTCGGCGTCTTCCTCGCCCTTGCCGCGACCGCCGGCGGCGCCCATGCCGCCCATCCCGGCCGCGCCGCGCGTTCCGGCTGCCCCGGTCGCACCTTTGCCGGCCAGCCCGCCGCGCGCGCCTTCTTCGAGGGCGCCGGTGCCGGAGCCCGAGCCGCCGCTGAAGCGGGAGCCGCCCGCTCCGCTGCCGAACCCGCGGCCGGCTCCGCCGCTGATCCCGCGGCCCGCCGCGCCTCCGGCTCCCGCGCCGGCGCCGGTTCCGAACCCACCCGCGAGCCCAGGCGACCACGAGGAACTCCCGTCGCCACCCGGCGAACTCGTCACCGGCGGGGTGAACCCGGGCCACTGCTCGGGTAGCGACGTGGGCAGATCGCTGGACGTGTGCGTGTCGTCGTCCGACGTGTCACCCGGGTGGTCGACGTCGCCCGGCGGCCGGTGCTGCTCGGGCGGACGGCCAAAGAACCCCGGCGGCTCGATGATGCCGATGGGTCGCTCGACGGTGGGCGGCGGCGTCGTCGTGTGCCGATCGTCAACGCCGGGCAGGTTCGTGCGGGAGTCCGTTGTCGTTGTCGTGGTGGTGCCGGTCTTGTCGGTGGTGTTCTTGCCCGTCCCCGTTTCTTCGGTCCGGACGTGCTTCTCCCGCGTGGTTTTCCCCGGCTTCGTGATCGTCACGGTGCCGTCGAACTCGTCCAGCTTCCCGTAGTCGGTCTTCAGCCCTTGGCCGCTGGTCTGGGCCTGCTGCGCGTACCCGTTGTAGCGATCGAGGTTCTGCTGCGCCAACTGGTTGTACTGGTTGATCTTGTCCTCGGTATCCGTGTCCCACGGCGTCGCCACATCGATGAAACCCTTGTGCGGCGGCGTCCCCGGCATGGGCTGCAGCGCGGCCTTCATGTCGTCGAACCCGTGCGCGAGACCCGTGAGGTTCTCACCATTGGTCGTGTACGTCTGCGATGCCGCTGCCGTGGCATCCGAGAACAGCCTGATGCGCTGCTGCGCCGCCTCGGCACCGTCCCCCGTCCACACCGATTCGAGGCCCGTGCTGAGGTTCCGGACGTCCGTGCTGACGGTGTCGTGGTCGTTCGCCAGCTCGGTCGCCTTGCCGGCGCCCTCGTGCCAGCCCGAGGCTCCCGGGCTGGCGAGGATCTTCTGCACGAGCTCGGGCGCGGGCACGGCTTGGGTGCCGACGTTGCCGTGCCACACGTTCTCGGCCCAGTTTTCTGCTTCGTTGAAGCGGTCGTTCAACCACTTGGTGCCGTCGCCGACCATGTCGAAGAAGCCCATCAGGACCCCGCTTTCTGGCGCAGGTTGGTCACGACCATGTCGGCGACCCGCGCGGCGAGATCACACGGATCGGCTTTTCCGACTTTGCCGGCGCTGAGGACCAGCGACGCGTCGAACGAGAGCTCGTCGCTGACACCGACGCTGACCTGGCAGAAGTCATTCGGTGTGTCGTCGCTGTACGTCGAGTGGGCGACGGCGGGAAATCCCTGGATCGGTGGGAGTTCCTTCCACACCCTGGCCTTTGGCCTCGTGTTCGCGTACACGCTGGTAAGGCCTTGGTGCGTCTTCGTGGCGTAGCTGACGCTCACCAAGGCTGCGGCGTTCCAGTCGCACGCTGGGCCGATCCCGGAACTGTCGTCGCGCTTGCCGGTCGGCGCGGTGCCGAGGATCTGCTTGAGTTGGTCGGAGGTGAGTGCGTCGTGGCAGGGATCACCGGAGAGCACCGATGCGGGCAGGGGGTGTTCCACCTTGGGCGCGCCGCTGTGCGGCAATGCTGCTGCGGCGGGTGACTGCGGGGCGCTCGCTGGTGTTGCGGCGCTTCCGTCGGAGCAGCCCGAGACCACCGCGAGTGCTGCGGCTGCGCTGGGCACGGTGAGAACGATCCGATTGGTCGTCACGCGCATCTCGTGTCCTGATCCGTGGCCGACCCAGCGTTGGCAGCGCCTTCATGCCAGAAGCCCATCACGATCCCGCTTTCTGGCGCAGGTTGGTGACGACCATGTCGGCGACCCGCGCGGCCAGGGGACAGGGATCGGCCGTGCCGATCTTCGCGGTGCTCAGTCCCAGCGAGACGTCGAACGTCAAGTCGTCGCGGATACCGACGCTGACCTGGCAGAAGTCCTTGGAGTCGCTGCTGGCGTGTCCGACAGCCGGGTAACCCTGGATCGCCGGCAGCTCCTGCCACAGCTTGACCTGGGGCTTCGTGTTCGCGTAGACGCCGCTCAGACCTTGGTGGGGTTCGGTCACGTAGCTCACGCCAACGGCAGCCCCGCTGTCGCTGTTGTGCCAATCGCAGGCGGGGCCGAGCCCGGTGGTGTCGTCTCGTTTGCCTTGCGGCGAGATGCCGAGAATTTGCTTCAGCTGGTCTGAAGTCAAAGCTTCCTGGCAGGGATCACCACTGAGAACGGAGGCCGGTAGGGGGTGCCCAACCTTCGGCGCCCCGCCGTACGGCAGCGTCTTGGTGGTGGGCGGTGGCGGAGCGCTCGAGGTGACTGGGGCATTTCCGCCCGAGCAGCTTGCCACCAAGGTGAGCGTCGCAGCTGCGCCGCCCACGGCCAGCACCAAGCGATGGTTTGTCACGCGAACCCCTTGTCTTGATTTGCTGAAGCCGCGTTCTTGACGTCGGTCCCGGCTTGGTCCTGGGCCGCCTCGGTGATGCCGAGTGCTTGCTCAAGCCGGATCACGAGTTCGGCAGCGTAGCGGTATTCGCGTTCGACCGCGTCGGTCCCGTGGTTGAACGCCCCGGCGTTCGGGCCTCCGACCAGGACCTTGTTGTAGCCGGTGCTGCCCGGGTCGTCGGCTGGTGGCTGGAGCTGCAAAAGCCCGTTCGCTTTGAATCGCATCTCCCCGAGCTGGTCGCGGACCCGCTTGGCGGTGGTGAGCATGCTCCGCGCCTCGTCGACGCTGAGGCTGAAGCTTCCGCCGCCGCCGCTGCCTGAGTTGGGCATCGCGGCTCCGCCGGAGGCGCCGCCGCCCGGAGCGGGGGCGTCGGTGATCGTGAAGTTGAGGCCGGTCAGCCAGCCCGGCTCAGAGGCAGCAACCACTGCCTTCCCCCTCTGGTGATGCGTCGGCCCGACGCGGGCCGTCCCCTGGGCCCCAAGGGTAATGGAGTGATCACCCTCGGGTGGGCATTTTGCCGAAAACGGTCGGCTCCACTTCGGGGCGCCAGTGGCTACGCACGGTGACGGCCTTCCCGGGAGCATCTGGGGTCGGTTGGACTGTCTGACTTGCCACATCACGTCGCGGGGTGGGCGGGGGGTGCTTAGGGTCCGGGTGTGAGCGCTTTATGACGTGGTGGCACGCTGTGATCATCTTCGTCGCCGGGGTGTGGGCGGGGACGATCAACGCGGTGGTCGGGTCAGGGACGCTGGTGACGTTCCCCGTGCTCGTGGCGCTGGGGTACTCCCCGTTGACCGCGACGACCTCCAACGCCGTCGGGCTGGCGCCCGGGACCATCAGCGGCGCGTATGGCTACCGCGCGGAGCTCGACGGGTACTGGCCGCAGGTCCTGAGGTTCTCCGTGGCGTCGTTCTTCGGGGCCATCGGCGGGACGATCCTGTTGCTGACGCTCCCACCGGACGCGTTCGAGACGATCGTGCCCGTGCTCGTCGGGCTGGCGGTGGTGCTGGTGATCGTGCAGCCGAGGGTGTCGAAGTGGGTGCAGAAGCGCCGCGAGACCAACGGGATCGAGCACAAACCCGGCCCCCTGCTCATGGGGCTGCTCTTCCTCATCGGCATCTACGGCGGCTACTTCACCGCCGCGCAGGGCGTGATGATGATGGCCGTGCTGGGCATGCTGCTGTCGGAGCCCCTGCAACGGCTCAACGGCACCAAAAACGTCCTCGCCGCCGTCGTCAACGTCGTCGCGGGCGCGATCTACGCGGTCATCGCACCGGTGAGCTGGCCGGTCATCGGGCTGCTGGCCGTCGGCTCGACGCTCGGCGGGCAGCTCGGCGCGAAGATCGGCCGCCGCCTGTCGCCGACGGTGCTGCGGGGTGTCATCGTGGTGATCGGGCTTGCGGCAGTGGTGCAGCTGATCCTGAAGTGACGCACTGACGGCTGCTCGTTCCCGCTGTGGCAAGGAGTTTCCTCGACCGAACGCGAAATCGTTGACACGGGGCGCGGCAAGATCAGCGGAACGAATGCCGTTCCGCCGAAGTCTCACCGGCCCGTCACGGCAGGAACTCGCGGGCGGCCGTCAGGAAGAGGTCGTTCTCCTCCGGAGTCCCGATGGTGACGCGCGCGCCGTCGCCCGCGAAGGGGCGCACGATGAGCTTGCGGTCCAGCATGTGTTCCGCGAAGGCAACCGTGCGCTCGCCGAGCGGGAACCACACGAAGTTGGCCTGCGTGGGCGGGATTTCGTAGCCCATCTCGACCAGCGCGGCGCGCACCCGGTCCCGCTCGGAGATGATCTCGCGGCAGCGCGCCATGAGCTCGTCGGCGGCGTCCAGCGAAGCCATGGCGGCGACCTGCGCGATCGCGTTCACCGAGAAGGCCACGTACACCTGGCGCAGCGCCTCGGCGATGGAGGCGCACGCGACGGCGTAACCGACGCGCAGGCCGGCGAGCCCGTAGGCCTTGGAGAAAGTTCGCAGCACGGCCACGTTCTCCCGCGTCCGCGCGAATTCCACACCGTCGGGCACGTCGGGGTCGGTGACGAACTCCTTGTACGCCTCGTCGAGCACCACGAGCACGTGCGGGGGCACGGCGTCGAGGAAGCGCTCGAGTTCGTCGTGCTTCAGCACGGTGCCCGTGGGGTTGTTGGGGTTGCACACGAAGATCAGCTTCGTGCGGTCGGTGATCGCCGCGAGCATCGCGTCGAGGTCCAGGCCGTGGCCCGAAGTCAGCGGCACCTTGACCGACTGGGCGTGCGCCACCTGCGTGACGATCGGGTACGCCTCGAAGGAGCGCCACGCGAACATGGCCTCGTCGCCGGGGCCGCAGACGGCCTGGATGAGTTGCTGGCACAGGGAAACCGAGCCGCAGCCGACGGCGAGGTGGTCGATGGGGACGTCGAGGTCGGCGGCGAGGCGTTCGCGCAGGGCCTGTGAGCCGCTGTCCGGGTAGCGGTTGACGTCGGCCATCGCCGCGGTGATGGCGGCCTGCACGCTGGGGAGCGGGCCGCCCGGCACCTCGTTGCTCGCGAGCTTGACCGCGCCTTGGATCGTCCGGCCGGGGACGTACTTCGGCAACGAATCGAGGTCGGGGCGCGGTGCGAGGGACGGCATCGTCGGTTCTCCTCGGGTCTGGCGGGACGGCACGGCCACCGTATCTCGCGACGACCGATCGACAAAGGTTCCCAATGTTCACCCTGAGGTGATTGCATGAGTCGATGACGTCGACGAGCACCGTGGATTACCAGCGTACCGACGGCCACGCCCTGCGCCTGACCTTCGCGGAACCGGACGGTGCCCTGCGCGGCGGCCTCGTTGTCCTGCACGAAGGCGACGGCGTCACCGACGGCGTGGTCTTCCTCGTCGCGAGCCTCGCCGGGGAGGGCTGGCTCACCGTCACGCCGCACATCGCCAGCGGCGAGAAGCTGACGCAGCAGGACCTCCTCGACGCGACCGACATCACACTCGAATGGCTGGTGGAACGCGGCGTCGACGCGGATCTGCGCGGCGTGGTCGGCTTCGACCTCGGTGGGACGGCGGCGCTCGTCGTCGCGTCGCACCGGAAGCTCGGGGCCGCGGTGAGCGTCGGCGGCCAGGGCGTGACCGAGCTGCCGCGGCTGCTCGACATCGCCGGGCACGTCACGAGCCCGTGGCTCGGCATGTACGGCGACGCGGGCGACGACGCCGGCGGCGCCGAGGTGGAGCAGCTGCGGGAAGCGGCGGCGTCCGCGAAGGTGGCCACGAACGTCGTGCGCTACCCGGGTGCCAACCACCGCTTCGACGCCGACCCCGGCGCGGCCGAAGAGGCCTGGCAGCGCACCCTCGACTGGTTCGACGCCCACCTCCGTTAGGACGCTGGCCGGGGACGTTAGCCGCAGTTAACATCCTCGGGGTGACCCAGAATGCCGATGTTCCCGAAGTGCTCTGGCGACCCGACCCGAGCCGAGTGTCCGACACCCGAATCGAAGCGTTCCGCCGGTGGCTGCGCGAAGAACGCGGCGCGCCCGTCGAGGACGATTACGACTCGCTCTGGCGCTACTCCGTGGAACACGTGCCCGAGTTCTGGGCGGCCGTCGCCGAGTTCTCCGGCGTGCGCTGGCACGAGCAGCCGCGCGAAGTCCTGTCCGGCGAGATGCCGAATGCGAAGTGGTTCGACGGCGGCACGCTGAACTACGCGGAGCACGCGCTGAGCCCCGGTGTCGCGGGCGCGGCGAAGGCGGACGACGAGCTCGCCGTGATCTTCCACCGCGAAGACGGCCTCGCCGCGCAGCTCACGTACGGCGAGCTGCGCGCACAGGTCGCGGCCGCGCGCGCGGCGTTGCGGGCTCTCGGTGTCGAAAAGGGCGACCGCGTGGTGGCGCTCGCGCCGAACTGCCCGCAGACGCTCGTCGCGTTCCTCGCCGCCGCGAGCCTCGGCGCGATCTGGTCGTCGTGCTCGCCGGACTTCGGGGTGCGCGCGATCTCCGACCGCTTCGCGCAGATCGAGCCGAAGGTGCTCGTCGCGGTCAACGGCTACGCCTACAACGGCCGCGAATTCGACGTGCGCCCCACGGTCGAGCGGCTCCGCGGCGAAATCCCGTCGCTGAGCGCGACGATCCTGGTCCAGTACGTGGGCGAGGGGACCGTCGACGGCACCCTCGACTGGACCGAACTGCTCGCCGAGCACGCCGGCGCCGAACTCGCGTACGAGCCGGTGGAGTTCGCCCACCCGCTGTGGGTGCTGTACTCCTCGGGCACCACGGGCCTGCCGAAGGGGATCGTGCAGGGCCACGGCGGCATCGTCGTCGAGCACCTCAAGGCGCTGTCGCTGCAGTCCGACCTCGGGCCCGGCGAACGGTTCTTCTGGTTCACCACCACCGGCTGGATGATGTGGAACTTCCTCATCTCGGGCCTGTTGGTGGGCACCACGATCGTCCTGTTCGACGGCAGCCCCGGCCACCCGGACCTGAACGCGCTGTGGCACCTGGCCGAACAGCACCGCGTGACGTACTTCGGCACGTCGGCGCCGTTCATCCAGAGCTGCCTCAAGGCGGGGCTCGAGCCGGCGAAGCGCTACGACCTGAGTGCGTTGCGCGCGTTGGGTTCCACGGGTGCGCCGCTGTCCGTGGAGGGCTTCCGCTGGATCGCCGAGCAGATCGGCAAGTCGGTGCAGATCTGCTCGGTGTCGGGCGGCACGGACCTGTGCGCGGCGTTCGTCGCGTCGGCACCCGACGTGCCCGTGTGGCTCGGCGAGCTGTCGTGCCGGGCGCTGGGCGCGGCTGTCGCGGCGTACGACGAAGCCGGGAAACCGCTGGTCGACGAGGTCGGTGAGCTGGTGATCACGGAACCGATGCCGTCGATGCCGGTGTTCTTCTGGAACGACCCCGACGGCACGCGGCTGCACGAGGCGTACTTCGACATGTACCCGGGCGTCTGGCGCCACGGCGACTGGATCCGCGTCACCCGGCGCGGCTCCGCCGTGATCTACGGCCGCAGCGACTCGACGCTCAACCGCGGCGGCGTCCGCATGGGCACGGCCGAGTTCTACCGCGTGGTGGAGGGCTTCGACGAGGTCCTCGACTCCCTGGTCGTGGACACCTCCGCGGCCGGCAACGAAGACGGGCAGCTGTTGTGTTTCCTCGTGCTCGCCGCGGGCACCCGGCTGGCAGACGTCGAGCCGAAGCTGCGGAAGGAGCTTCGTAGCGCTCTGTCACCGCGTCACGTTCCGGACCGGTTTGTGGTGGTGAGCGAAATCCCCCGTACCTTGAACGGTAAGAAGTGTGAGGTACCGGTGAAGAAGATACTCTCCGGAGTCGCGCCGGAGAAAGCCGTGAGCAGGGACGCACTGGCCAACCCGGCCGCTCTCGCTCCGTTCACGGAGCTCGCCGGAGGGTGACGAAGCAGGGGGAAGCATGGCTGGGCCGTACGTGTTGCAAGCGTGGTGACGGGGACCCGCGCGCAACACACCTGGCAGGTGGCGGGCGTGACGTCCGTGAAGGCGATCACCTGGGTGACCAGGCTGGCCGGCCTGCTGACTCTCCTGTCGGTGGTGGTGCCCGCCGGCCGTAACCTGCGCGGGCACCTCGCCGAGTGGCTGGAGCTGCCGCAGGAGGCGACCGTCGCGGCGGCGACCGTGGCGATCGTCACGGGCGTGGTCTTGATCATGCTCGCGGCGGGGCTGCGGCGGCGCAAGCGGCGCGCGTGGCAGCTCGCCGTGGGCTTCACCGTGCTGCTGACGCTGGCGCACCTGGGGCTGCGGCACGTCTTCGGCGCGGGCGTGGTGACGGTGATCCTCCTCATCGGACTGATCGCCAACCGGCGCTACTTCATCGCCGAACCCGACCCGGCAACGGGCCGCTGGCGCGCCGTGCGCGTGTTCCTGCAGCTGGTGCTGGCGGGGTTCGTGATCAACGTGGTGCTCCTGTCGGCGGCGTCCGGGCGGATGCTCGACCCGCTGGGCTTCCCGGACCGACTGACGCAATCCGGGCTCGCGCTCGTGGGCGTGAGCGGTCCCGCCGTGTTCCACGGCGCGTGGCTGGAGGACCTGTCGGCGGCCATCGGGCTGCTGTTCAGCATCGCGGCCGTGCTCGTGGCGGCGTACTTCCTGCTGCGCTCGGCGGAGCCGGCACCTCGGCTGTCGGACGACGAGCTGGCGCGGCTGCACGTACTGCTGAAGGACCACGGCGCGCGCGACTCGCTGGGCTACTTCGCGCTGCGGCGCGACAAGTTCGCGGTGTTCTCGAAGACGGGCAAGGCGGCCGTGACGTACCGCGTGATCGCCGGCGTCGCCCTCACGTCCGCCGACCCGCTGGGCGACCACGAGGCGTGGCCGGGTGCGATCGAGGAGTACCTGGAGATCTGCAAGCGCAACGCGTGGGTGCCGGCCGCGATGGGCGCGTCGGAGCTGGGCGCCACGGTGTGGGCGCGCTTCGGCCTGGAGGTGCTGGAGATCGGCGACGAGGCCATCGTCGACACCGCCGGCTTCACCCTCGACGGCCGCATCATGCGCGGCGTACGGCAGGCCGCGTCGCGCACCCGCCGGGCCGGGTACAAGGTGCTGGTTCGGCATGCGGAGGACCTGCGGCCGGGGGAGCTGGCCGAGCTCGTGTCCCTGGCCGCCACCTGGCGCGGCACGGAAACCGAGCGCGGGTTCTCCATGGCACTGGGCCGCATGGGCGACCCCGGCGCCGTCGTCGTGACCGCCGAACAGGGCGGGCGCGTGCGCGGCGTGCTGCAGTTCGTCCCGTGGGGCACGCGCGGGTTGTCCCTCGACGTCATGCGCCGCGACCGCTCGGCCGACAACGGCGTGAACGAGCTGATGATCTCGGAACTCCTGACGTATTCGAAGGAACACGGCATCGACCACGTGTCCCTGAACTTCGCCGCGTTCCGGTCGCTGATGGAACAGGGCCAGCGCATCGGCGCGGGACCGGTCGCGCGCGTCTCGGCGAAGGTCCTGCACTTCTTTTCGCGCTGGATCCAGATCGAAAGCCTGTACCGCTTCAACGCCAAGTTCCAGCCCCGGTGGGTCCCGCGGTACCTCGTGTACCCGGGCGTCCGCGAACTCCCGCGCGTCGGCATCGCGACCTTCGAGGCCGAGGGCCTGGGCGGCCGTTCGCCCTGGTTGCGCCGGTTGCTGCAACGCTGATCTTGGTTAGTGGGGGGTGCCTTCTCGGGGGGTGCGGGGGGTGTGTAACCTATCTGAGCAGTGGTCGTTCCGGCCCAGGAGGCTTCGCCTAGTCTGGTCTATGGCGCCGCACTGCTAATGCGGTTGGGGGTAACCCCCCCTCCCGGGTTCAAATCCCGGAGCCTCCGCTGGTGCCTGTTTCGGCAGGTGCTAGATTGACAACTGAACAAGCGCCCGTAGCTCAGCTGGATAGAGCATCTGACTACGGATCAGAAGGTCAGGGGTTCGAATCCCTTCGGGCGCACGTCTGGTTGAGACAGCGAGGAAGCCCCCTGCTTGCAGGGGGCTTCCTCTTTTTTGTCTGTCCTGCGTGGTCGGTCGGCACGGGGCAGCCGAGGGCGGCCGGCAGCGCGAAAGCCGCGGGTCACCGGGTGCGTCGACTCCTCAGCTCGACCAGCCAATCCCGCACCTGGCTGTCGTCATGCAGGTAATCCCCGCCGGGCCCGTGACGCAGATCGATTCCGAAGAGAAGGTGCAAGGCCCACAGGCTCAGCGCGTCCCATGAGAGACCGTCATCAGTCAGCCAACGACCAGCCCACTGGTCGACAGCATCTCGGCTCATTCGCCCGTCGAGAAGCGCGACGAAATGCGCCTCGATCTCGTCCAAATCCGGCTGTTCACCAGCGATCACGCCTCGACCGTACCTACCCCGCGGCAGCTGACAGCACCACCGAGCACCGGGAAGGTGCCTTGACACGGCCACCTCAGCCTAGGAGCGGTAGGGCTGAGCGAACGACGGACGAGGCCTGTCCACCGTTGCCGCCGTAGTCAGTCGGTTGCCGGTTTATTGCCAGTTTTGCTGACGGGCAACGTCCCGGCGTCGGCCGGCTCGCCGTCCGGGATCCGTTGGCGCGTCGGGCCCTGTGCACAGGGAAGACCCCGCCCCCGGAGGTCGGGTCCGGGGGCGGGGTCTGCTGGGGCTCGGGGGCCAGGCGGGCGGCGCGGCGCCCGCCCGGCGTGGCCTCAGGTCAGGACCGGGCGGCCCAGCGGCAGGCCCTTGCCGCCGGTGGCGGCGGACATGGCGCCGAGGTACAGGTAGACGCCGACCGCGGCGAAGATGAAGCAGACGTAACCGCCGGCGGTGGAGGCGCCCGGGGAGTCGCCGACCGTGCCGTAGAGCACGAGGGCCACGGCGAGGTCGATCAGCACGAACAGAATGGTGAACATGGACGGCAGCCGCAGCGTGCCGAGGGTCAGCAGGACGATCGTGATCAGCCAGGCGATCAGGAAGATGCCCTGCGTGGCGATGGCCGCGTCCGAGGTGATGCCGAACCAGTTGTGGGTCAGGCCGAGCACCAGCGCCGAGTAGCTCCACCAGAACCCGGCGAAGATGCCGAAGATGGAGGCGACGGCGTTCTGGCCCAGCGACAGCGCCCACACCGCGGCGACGAACTGGCCAAGGCCCGTCGCGGGCAGGATGATGGCGATCGAGGCGCCGACGGCACTGGCCGGGACGTACCCGGTCAGAACCAGGCCGAGCGCGATCGTGCCGACGATGAAGGTGGGCAGCCCGATCATGCCGGGGTCGCCTACGGGTGCGGTTTGGGCAGGGGCTTCGACTTCGGTGGCAACATCAGTGGACATCGTGTACTCCTCGTTGAGCTGCGATTGATCCTCGAGTGCGGTCAGGCTGGGCGGCGGCCCCGGATCGGCCGGCCGCAGTGGAAGCGGGAGACGGGCTGGCGCCACCCGCTTTCCGCGCCGAGTCCGGTCACCGGCGCCAGGGCGGAACGGCGGCCGTGGTCGGCGTCGGGAACTTCCCCGAACTGCGGATGAAACGATCAACTGCGACCGAGCGGGCGGCGGCACCGCCGCCGCTGATCGATCGGCTCGGCCACGGTGCCGGGTGCGTTCCCCGCGGGGAGACAGCCACCGCATCAACCCGAGAGCTCGGCCGCGGCCCACCGGCAGGCCTGTGCCCGGTGGGCCCTCCGGCCGCTTATCGGGTCCTGGGCCACATTCCCGACAGCTCAGGATGGTCGTCGTCGATCAGGCGGTGCGCCAAGGCGATCGCCTCTTTCGGGTCGATCTGGTCGAAGTCGGGAGACCCCTTGGCGACGCCCTCGAAGACGTCGGCCAGCTTGCTCGCCGCAGCCGGCGACAGGCTGGTGTCTTGACTACATTGGACGTAGCGCAACCGCAGCACTCCCGCGGCCTGCAGCAGCAAGGAACAGTAGGTGTCGCTTGCGACTGGCGCCCGATCGGATCGAGCACCTGACTCTTGGCCCTTCACGCCGACTCCCTTCTCTGGTCAAGTCTCCCGACGCGGCTCACTGGTGCCTCGCTGCGTGCAGCGGGGCTGGTTTCGTCAGGCGGTGGCGCGCTTTTTGAGTTCCTTGGCGGCGGCGCCGGGGTCGCTGGCGTTGTAGATCGCCCCACCCGCCACGGCGACGGTCGCACCGGCGTCGCGCACCGAGGCGATGGTGTCGATCTTCACGCCACCGGCGATGGAGAACGGCACCCCGGCCTGACGACCGTCCTCGAGCAACTGGTTGATCGAATACCCCGGACGAGCCTGCTCATCCAACCCGGCGTGGATCTCCACGAACGACACACCCAGCTTCGACACCTCACGAATCCGCGCCACACGACCATCCACCACGGTGATCATGTCCGCCACAACCTGCTTGCCGTACTTACGACCCGCCGCGACCGCACCCCGCACCGTGTCATCATCAGCCGCACCCATCACCGTCACCAGATCCGCACCAGCCTCGAACGCCAGCGCCGCCTCCAACTCACCCGCATCCGCCGTCTTCAAATCCACGAACACCAGCTTGTCCGGATGCGCCGCCTTGATCGCCGACACCGCCGCAATCCCCGCCGACTTCACCAACGGCGTCCCCAACTCCAGAATGTCCACATGCTCGGCCACCTGATTCGCCAACGTCAACGCCGCGGGAAGGTCCAGCACATCCAACGCCACCTGCAACTTCACCAGAATCTCCTCACCGGTCACGACAGTGCACCAGCACCCGTCGACCACACCCCGGCTCCGCCGGTAGCGACACCCGCCACCCAGAACACGAAACCCAGGCCACCAACCCCGACAACAATTCCCCACTCACCCGAAACCCAGCAACACCCGACCACATGCAAAAACACAATCCCCCAATGCGCACTACAAATAACCACCCGCCACACCCGGTCGGGTTTGCTAGTTGTCGGCGCGTTGTCCCGGGCCGGTGCGGTCCGACCGGGTCGCCGCTCGTACCGCGTGGCCGCAGCGACGCGGCGACCCCCGTCGACCCGGCCCCTGGACCGCGCCCCCGCGACCGCCGGCCGCTCGCATCGCATAACCGCAGGTCAAGGGCCATAATGGGCACCGTGTTCGGCGGGTGTCGGCAGTCGATGGCGCTGCAGTCCGTTCGTGGCAGCGCGGCCGCCGTTCGTCGATGATTCGGTGCCGGTCGTTCGTGATCGGTTGCCAGCTCAGGCGGCGGCGAAGAAGCTGTGAAAGACACGCCGAGTTCAGAGCGACTATACCCGATAGCCGCCCTGGCTTAATGCTCGGCGGGCAACGGTGCCTGGTCGAATTCGAGGGAGGACGCCATGAGGTGGAAAACGCCTGAATGTGCGGTGTTCGGGGCGTGCTCTGAAGTCACCGGCCGGCTGCGCCGGCGCTGAGGGATTGTTTCGCACTGTGTTCATTCATTGCCTCGGAGCCGCGGCAGGCGGCGGTTATCCCCAGTGGAATTGCGCTTGCGCCGGATGCCGCAAGGCCCGCGACAACCCTGAAGCCGCGACGGCGCACGCCGGGATCGCGGTTTCCGGTGACGGCGAGCAGTGGTTCCTGCTGAACGCGACTCCGGACGTGCACCACCAGATAGCGGCGGATCCCTCGTTGCACCCGGGTCCGGAGATCAGGAAGACGCCGGTCGCCGGGGTGTTGCTGACGGACGCGGAGTTCGATCACACGATCGGCCTGCTGATGCTGCGTGAGGAGTCCTCGCTGACGGTGTACGGGACGTATCCCGTGCTGGAGGCGCTGACGCTGTGGTTCCCGGTCCGGGAGCTGCTGAGCGACTACGCGGACCTCACCTGGTCCCAGGTCGACGTCGGCAAGCCGCTGGATCTGGACGATCGCCTGCGCGTGACCGCGTTCCTGACCGGTTCCAAGGCACCTCGCTACATCGGACGTTCGCGGCTTCGCGGCCCGTCGTCGGAGTGGGAGGTGGGCTACCGCCTGGAAGACAAGGTGACCGGCGGGATCGCGGTCTACGCACCGACGCTGCCGAAGTGGGACGAGAAGTTCGCCGAGCAGGTGGCGTCGGCCGATTGCGTCTTCGTGGACGGCACCTTCTGGACGGACGACGAAATGGCCGCCCGGGGTGCGGGAAGCCGGACCGGGCGCTCCATGGGGCACATGCCGGTCAGCGGCGACGACGGTTCGGCCCGGGCACTGGCTGCGCTCCCGGCGAAGCGAAAGATCTACACCCACATCAACAACACGAACCCGATGCTCGACGAAGAGTCCCCGGAGCGGCGCCTTGTGACGGACTTGGGCATCGAGATCGGTCGAGCCGGCTTGGAGGTGGAAGTATGAACGCTAGGTCTGCTGAGGAGTTCGAGGCGCACCTGCGGTCCATCGGAGAAAAGCGGTACCACCATCTGCACCCGTTCAACGAACGGATGCACATGGGCACGCTGTCCGAGGACGAGTTCCGGGGATGGGTGCGGAACCGCTTCTACTACCAGATGAACTTGCCGAAGAAGGACGCGTTCATCCTGACCAAGCTCCCCGGCCGCGAGGACCGGCGCCAGTGGATCCAGCGCATCATCGACCACGACGGGCGGACGGGCGACGAAGGCGGTCTCGAGAAGTGGATCCGCCTCGGCGCCGCGGTCGGCTTGAGCCGCGAAGAACTGTTCGACGTCGACACGGTGCTGCCCGGTGTGCGGTTCGCCGTGGACGCCTACGTGGACTTCTGCCGCCAGAAGCCGTGGCTCGAAGCCGTGGCCTCGGCGCTCACCGAACTGTTCGCGCCGGACCTGCTCAGCCGGCGGATCACCGACGTCCAGCACCACTACCCGTGGATCGCCTCGGAAGGCCTGGAGTACTTCCGGGCGCGGCTCACCCAGCAGCCCAAGGACATCGCGCACTTGCTCGACCTGGTGATCAACCACGCGAAGACCCGGGAACAGCAAGACGCGTGCGCGCGGGCGCTGGAGTTCAAGTGCGACGTCCTCTGGAGCCTGCTGGATGCCGTGGAACTCGCGTACAGCAAGAGTTCGTGATGGACGAATCCGATTTGACGGCCATTCCCCGGCTGGCGACCAAGGCGATGCTCAAGCACGACAACGTGCGGAACGTGGAGCTGCTGCTGTTGCCCGAACGGGTCGTGCTCCTGAACACGTCCGGGGCCGCGATCTTGGGGTTGTGCGACGGCAGCCGGACGGTGCAGGACGTGGTGGCGCAGCTCGAGCAGGATTTCGAAACGGCTGATCTCGCGGGCGACGTGATGAAGTTCCTCGAGGACGCGTGCGGACGGGGTTGGGTGGTGGTCACATGAGCGGGATGCCGCAGCCGTACGGCCTGCTGGCCGAAGTCACGCACCAGTGCCCGTTGCACTGCGTGTATTGCTCGAACCCGTTGACGCTGCTGGACCGCGAGGACGAACTCGGCACCGAGGACTGGTTGCGGGTGATCCGCGACGCGGTCGGGCTCGGTGTCGTGCAGGTGCACTTTTCCGGCGGCGAACCGCTCGTCCGCGGCGATCTCGAGACGCTGGTCGCCGAGTGCCGTCAGCTCGGCCTGTACACGAACCTGATCACCAGCGGCCTCGGGCTCACCGAGAGCCGGGCGAAATCGCTCGTGTCGGCGGGGCTCAACAGCGCCCAGCTGAGCATCCAGGGCGACGCCGCCGAGTCGACGAACCTGGTTGCGGCGAGCAAGCGCTTCGACAAGAAGGAAGAAGCCGCGCGCATCATCCGCGAAGCCGGGCTGCCGTTGAACATGAACGTGGTCCTGCACCGGATGAACCTGTCCCGGTTGGACGCGATCATCGACGTCTGCGAGTCGTGGGGCGCCGAGCGGCTGGAGCTCGCCAACAGCCAGTACTACGGCTGGGCCCTGCGCAACCGCGAGCTGCTGATGCCGAGCAAGGCCCAGCTCGACGAGGCGGTGGGCGTTTACGAACGCCGGAAGGCGGAGCTGGGCGACCACATGGAAATCCTCTGGATCCTCCCGGACTACTACGAGCCGTACCCGAAGCCGTGCATGGGCGGGTGGGCGCAGAACGCGCTGACCGTCGCACCGGACGGCACCGTGTACCCGTGTCCGGTGGCCGCGGAGATCACGACGATGGAGTTCGATTCGGTGCGCGAGCACGACCTCGCGTGGATCTGGTCGAATTCCGAGGCGTTCCAAGCGTTCCGGGGCACGGAGTGGATGCCCGACCCGTGCCGCAGCTGCCCGCGCAAGGAGATCGACTTCGGTGGCTGCCGGTGCCAGGCCTTCGCGTTGACCGGCGACGCGGCGCGCACCGACCCGGTGTGCATGCACTCGCCCGACCACCACCTGGTGCAGGACGCTCTCGTCGCCGCCAACCAGGAGGACGTGGTCACCGACGGCGAACTGTTGCGGGACAAGCTGGTCTACCGCCGCCCGCACACGCCGGCGAGTCGCTGAGGGATGCCACTCGAAGGTCGTGTCGCCTCCGGGAGCAAGCTGACGGAGCGTGAGGCGGCAGCGCGTTCGGCCGAGATCTCCGACGTCCAGTACGCGGTGGAGCTCGACTTGACCGTCGGTGAGCGGGAGTTCGCGACGAGCACGGTCGTGTGCTTCCGGGCCCGCTCCGGCGAGGCGCCCGTTTTCCTCGACTTCGCGGGGACGGTCGAGTCGGTCGAGTGCAACGGCCGCGAGCTGGGGCCGGACGCGCACGACGGGACGCGCGTCCGGCTCGACGTGCGGCCCGGCGGGAACACGGTTCGAGTGGTCGGGTTCGCGGCGTATTCGCGAACGGGTGAGGGGCTGCACCGGTTCCGCGATCCGCTCGACGGCCAGGTGTACGTGCACACCAAATTCGAACCCTTCGCGGCGCACACGGTGTTCGCCTGTTTCGACCAGCCCGACCTGAAGGCGACGGTCGACCTGACCGTCACCGCCGACGCCGGCTGGGTCGTGGTTGCCAACACCGACCACGAGGAGCCGCTGCCGCCGGGGGGCGACGAGCGTTCGACGTGGCGCTTCGGCCGTACGCCGCCGCTGCCGCCGTACTTGGTTGCCTTCGCCGCCGGCCCGTTCCACCGGCTGCGCGCCGGCCACCGCGGAGTGCCGATGACGCTGTACGCGCGGGGTTCGCTCTTCCAGGACCTCGCCGGCTGCGCAGGCGAACTCTTCGACGTGATCAGCCGCGGCCTCGACTTCTACAGCCGGCTGTTCGACCTGCCGTACCCGTTCACCAAGTACGACCACGTGTTCGCGCCCGAGTACGCGTTCGGCGGAATGGAACACCCGGGCTGCGTGACGCTCAACGAACGGCTCCTGTTCCGGCACCGGGCCACGGAGGAAGCCCGGCGAAGACGGGCGGAAATCCTGCTGCACGAGATGGCGCACATGTGGTTCGGCGACTTCGTCACGATGCGCTGGTGGGACGACTTGTGGCTGAACGAGTCCTTCGCGACGATGATGGCGGTCGTCGCGCAGGCCGAAGCGACGCCGTACGGGGAGGGCTGGAGCGCCTTCGCGCACCACGCTCTACCGGTCGCTCGACACGCTGATCAGTTGCCCACCAGCCACGCGATCCGGGTCGAGACCGCCGACACCGACGCCGCGCGGTCGAACCTCGGCCCGATCGTCTACTTGAGAGGCGCGGCGGTGCTCCACGAGCTCGCCGAACGCGTCGGCTGGGAAACTTTCGTCGACGGCGTGCGGACCTTCCTGCGGGCGCACGCGTGGGGGAACGCCGGCCTCGCGGACTTCGTGGCGGCGCTGCGCCAGGTCTCGAACGAAGACGTGGACCGGTGGGTGGCCGAATGGTTGCTGCACAGGGGAGTCAACACCGTCGCGGTGTCTCGCCACGGGGCTGGAATCCGGGCGGAGCAGCTCCGCGATCCCGCTGTACCGCCGCGCCACCTGAAGCTGCGGCTCGCCGCGTTCGACGACCGCGAGGCCGGGCTGGTGCTCCGGCACCGCGCGCACGTGTCGCTCGGTCCCCGCGGGTGCGAGGGTGAACTCGCCGCGTTCGGCAGCCCGGATCTGCTGGTGCCCAACGACGATGCGGTGACCCACGTCAAGATCAGGCTGGACCCGCGATCGAGACGGACGGCGTTGCGCAGACTGTCCACACTGGACGATCGAAGAACGCGGGCAGTCGTCTGGGGAGCGTTATGGGACGACGTGCTCGACGCGCGCTTGCCCGCGCGCCGCTACGCTTCGGCGGTTCTCACGCACGGAGTGCTGGAGAGCGAAGCCGGTGTCCTGGAAGTACTCCTGGAGCGCGCGGTGCAGGCGGTGCGGGTCTACGCGGACCCGTCGAGCAGGTGCCGGACGCTCGGGTTCTTGGCGCGGCGAGTGCGTGAGCAATTGGCCGCCGCCGATCCGGGGAGTGATCGCCAGCTGGTCCTCGCCCGCACCCTCGTCGGCGTGGTCCAGGCCGACGGTCACGATCTGCTGAGCGAGCTGGTGCACGGGCGATCTCCGTGGGAACAACTGGAAGCGGATCGGGATCTGCGGTGGCGGGCCTTGCTCCGCCTCGCTTCGACCGGGGCCGAGATCGACGGGCTCCTGGACGTCGCGGTGGCAGCTGATCCGGGGGACCGCGCCCGCCGCAACGCCTTGACGGCAGAAGCCGCACGCCCCACCCGGGCCGCCAAGGAACAAGCGTGGACGCGGTTGTTCAGCGCCCGCTTTTCGCTCGCTGAACGGAAAGCCGTGATGGCGGGGCTGCGGCAGCCGGGGCAGGAGGTGGTGCTCACCCCCTACGCGGACCGCTACTTGCGCGAGCTGGAGAGCATGGCGGGAGCGGCTCAGACCGAGTTCGCGGTGGCGTTCGCCCGCGCCCTCTACCCGCGGTTCACCACCGCCGAGCCGAGCGTGCTGGCTGGTACGGACGACCTGCTGGAGACCAAGCAGCTTCCCGAAACGGTGCTGAAGGTCGTCAGGGATGAACGCACCGAGCTCGTGATCATGCGGGCGGCGCGGGCGTGCGACGCGGAGCACGGAACGCACTGACGCGGTCTGAACCGGAGAACCCGGTGGAGGGCGCAAGGCCCCGGTGCTCGGGGGCATCCCGGGGCCTTGCGCCGGCAGGGGGATCGGTCACCGGCCGCGGCCACGAAATGGGCAGCACGATGACGGAAATACGCATTTTCGAGAACGGGGCGGCGGCCCGGTCGCCGGGAAATTCACCGCTCGGTCGCAAACTATCCGCGATGCGCGGGAAGTGCGGCAACGTGGGTCGAACGAGCGGGGGTGAATGGGGGACGAACGGCGCCCGTGGTGTTACGAAGGGCGGTTTGGCGGCCGGCTGAGCGCAGATCGAGCCGGTGAACTCGAGGCGGCCGTTTCTCAGTACCGCCGTCCGATTTCGGAACCGGCCCGCAGGTGGCGCTGTGGCCGCCGTTCATGCCCGCACGGCGCGCGTTCGTGTCCAACAGATTGACCACGCGCACAGCTCCCGGGCAGTCTCATTACGCACCGCGAGTCACCGGTGTAGTCCACAACTGCCATCCGGCACCCTTCGCAAACCGAGCATTTCGACCGCAGATCACAGTAGGACCCAGTCTGGAGCGAGAGGTGAAATCGTGGTTCTTCCGTCAAAGATGCCTCAGCTCGCCGACCTCGATTTGCTGCTGTCGGTCGAAAGCTACGGCAGCGTGGGAAAGGCGGCTCAAGCGCACAGCCTGTCGCAGCCGGCCGCCAGCATCCGGATCAGCGCGATGGAACGTCGCCTGGGTCTCCGGCTGCTGGAGCGTTCTCCTACCGGTTCGAAGCTGACCGAGGAAGGGGAAATGCTGGCGAAGTACGCCCGCAACGTGATGCAGGCCGCGCGCGAGCTGCTGGAGTTCGGCTCCGGCTCGCAATCCGCTGATGCGAAACGACTTCGGGTTGCGGGCAGCCCGGCCATCTCGGAGCACTTGATCCCCGAATGGCTGAACCGGTCGGGGTTCTCGTTCGGCGAGGCCCGGGTGGAGGTGCAGACCGGGAGCGTCGACGAGCTCCGTCAGCTGATCCGGGCGAGCCACGTGGACCTCGCGTTCATCGACGGCTGGTGCCAGGCCGGAAGCCAGGTGCAGAAACAATTCGGCGACGACATGGTCACCCGGTACATCTGCGACGACCGGCTCGCCGTGGTGGTCGGCTCGAAGCACCCGTGGGCCCGGCGGCCCACAGCCGTCAGCGTGCGCGAGCTGGCAGGCTCCCAGCTCGTCCTGCGCGAGCGCGGCTCGGGGCTGCGGGAGTTCACGGACGACCTGCTGGGCACCGCTCGGGCCCCGCGGAGCTACGTCGAATTCCCGTCCAGCGCAGCGATCAAGCAAGCGGTCGCGACCAGCAAGCGGGTGACGGTGCTGAACCTCTCCACCGTGCGGTCCGAACTCGCGGAAGGCCGGCTGCACCTGGTGCCCGTCGACCAGGAGATGCCGGCGAAACCCATTTACGCGGCGTGGAGCGAGCGCCGGGATCTCCCGGAGTACGCGCAGGAACTGGTCGAGATCGCCGCGTCGAAGGGCAGTCCGATGCCGGTTGTCGTGCCCGGGCGGAAACTCCGGACCAGCCGGCTCGTGGAGGCGAAAACCACCACGAAGAACATCGCATGACGGTCGACGCCAGTTGTGCCCGAAGACCTGAACGCCGAACAGTCGCGAACAGCCCACACCGTCCGGTGTCGAGCGCGGGAGGATAACGATCGATGTCTGCTCTGAATAAAATTGCGCGAACCCTCGTCTCCAACAGGCGCGGAATCCTTGCTGCCGACGAGAGCATCGGAACGATGTCTTCCCGGCTGGAGAAGGTGGGCGTCGAGCCGACCGAGGAAAACCGCCGGGTCTACCGGGAGCTGATCGTCACGACGCCCCGGCTCGCGGAATCGATCAGCGGCGTGATCCTCGCGGACGAGACGTTCCACCAGAAGCTGAGCAACGGGCGCACGTTCCCGGAGTTCCTGGACGACCTCGGGATCCTCGCCGGGATCAAGGTCGACACCGGAGCGAAGGTGCTGGCGGGCGCCTCGGACGAGAAGATCACCGAGGGTCTCGACGGGCTGCGCGAACGCGTGGCGAACTACGAGCGCCTCGGAGCCACGTTCGCCAAGTGGCGTGCGGTGATCACGATTGGTGACAACCTTCCGTCGGACCGGGCGGTGCGGGCGAACGCGCACGCGCTGGCGCGGTACGCCGGCCTCTGCCAGGAAGGTGGCCTGGTGCCGATCGTCGAGCCCGAGGTGCTGATGGACGGCTCCCACTCGCTGGCGCAGTGCCGGCAGGTGACGGCTTCCGTGCTGGAGGTCGTGTTCGAGGAGCTCGACCTGATGCAGGTGCAGCTCGACGGCATCGTCCTCAAGCCCAACATGGTGGTCGCCGGAACCGGCAGCTCGGAGCAGCCCTCGGTGACGGACGTCGCCCGGGCCACGGTCGAAGCCCTGCGGGAGACCGTGCCGGCGTCCGTGCCGGGCATCGCCTTCCTCTCCGGTGGCCAGCACCCGGAAGTGGCTACGAAGCACCTCGGGGCGATGCAGAAGCTCGACCCGCTGCCCTGGGAGCTCACGTACTCCTTCGGCCGCGCGCTCGTCGGGCCGGCTCTGGAGACCTGGCGTGGCGACGAGGGCAAGCGGGCTGCGGCTCAGAAGGTGCTCTCCGATCGCGCCGTCGCGAACGCGGCCGCCCGCTGAGTGCTCGAGCTGGGGCCCGGCCGCGGTGCCGGCGGCCGGTGTCTCGATGAAGGGGCGACCGGATCGGCGAGCTGGGTTGCCGGTCCGGTCGCCTTTCGGTTCGGCGTCCGCGTCGCCGGCCGGCCACCCGGTCACGTGCCATCGTTCGTTCGAGGGGATAGATGTCGATGACAGCTCAGGAATGGGGCACCCGCGGGGTTTCCGGCCGCCACGCGGCGGAGGACCGCACCGATGGTGCGTTCGCGCCCGATCACAGCCTCGCTCTCGAACTGGTGCGGGTCACCGAGGCGGCCGCGATCGCGGCCGGCCGGTGGGTCGGGCACGGCGACGAGAACAGCGGCAAGACCGCCGCGGTCGACGCGAT
The DNA here is from genome assembly GCF_044452505.1 of Amycolatopsis sp. NPDC051903. Taxonomy (NCBI): domain Bacteria; kingdom Bacillati; phylum Actinomycetota; class Actinomycetes; order Pseudonocardiales; family Pseudonocardiaceae; genus Amycolatopsis; species Amycolatopsis sp. NPDC051903. Next base: position 118,902 of record NZ_JBITBT010000024.1, read on the forward strand.
GCACCAAGTCGTCATGTCGGTGTCGATGCGCGGCGTCGTGGTGATCGGTGAGGGTGCGAAGCGGGATGCGCCGTTCCTGTTCACCGGTGAGGACGTCGGTGACGGCGAGGGGCCGTTCTGCGACGTCGGCATCAGCGCGGGCCACGGCACCCTGTCGAAGGCCGGGGACGTGCCCCACGCGATCGCGGCGATCGCGGTGGCCGAACGCGGCGCGATGTACGACCCGTCGCCGGTCCGGTCCATGGAGAAGCTGGCCGTCGGCCCCGAATGCGTCGACGTCGTCGACATCAGCCGCCCGGTGGCGGAGAACCTGCGGGCGGTCGCCACGGCCAAGGACATCCGGGTTTCGGACGTCGTCGTCGCCGTCCTCAACCGGCCCCGGCACCGCGAGCTCGTGCACGAAATCCGCGAAGCCGGCGCGCGCGTCCACTTGATCGAGGGCGGCGACCTCGCGGGTGCGCTCGCCGTGGCGCGTCCCGAGAGCCCGGTGGACCTGTTGATGGGCACCGGGGGAGCGGCGGAAGGGGTCATCGCCGCGGCCGGCCTGTCGTGTCTGGGCGGGGCGTTGCAGGCGCGCCTGCGGCCCGGCGATCCCGAGGACGGCGCGAACTCCGGCGACGTCGGGGAAGTCCTCCACACCGAGGACCTGGTGCGCGGGGAGAGCGTGTTGTTCTGCGCCACCGGGGTGACCGGCAGCGAGCTCCTGCGCGGCGTCCAGAACCACGCGGGCCGCACGACCACCCAGTCCATCGTGATGTGCTCGAAGCCGGACACGGTGCGGATCGTCAGGTCCGAACGCCGCCAGGCCAGGTGGCGCGAGCACCTCGGCATCGACTTCGAGTGAGCGGGAAACGGCTGAGTGCATGAGTGAGATCACCACGACGTCCGTCCGGACCGAGCCGCTCATCGCGCGTTATCGGGGCCTGATCTGCGATCTCGACGGCGTGGTCTACCGCGGTCCCCGTGCGGTTCCCCACGCGGTCGAGACCTTGAACCGGGTGACGGCGGACGACGTGCCGGTCGTGTTCGCGACCAACAACGCCTCCCGCCCGCCGGAGGACGTGGGCGATCACCTGCGGAGGCTGGGCGTCGCGCAGCGGGGCTGGTCGGTGGTCACGAGTTCTCAGGCGGCCGCGGCGCACCTGGCGCAGCGGCTGGCTCCCGGCGCGCCCGTGTGCGCGGTCGGCGGGCCGGGTGTCGCGCACGCGCTCGCCGAAGCCGGGTTGACGCCGGTCCGCGTCGCGGAGCTCGACGGCACCCCGGTCGAGGCGGTCGTGCAGGGACTGGGGTTCGACATCACGTGGCGCGAGCTCGCGGCGGTCGGCTACCTCGCCGAGGCCGGAGCCAGCTGGGTGGCCACGAACGTCGACCTCACGCTGCCCACGCCGTACGGGCGAGCGCCCGGCAACGGCGCGCTGGTCGCGCTGGTGCAGACCGCGACCAGCGCCTCGCCGCACGTCGTCGGCAAGCCGCAGCCCGCCTTGTTCGACCTGGCCCGAGCGCGGCTCGGCACCGAGCACTCGGACACCCTGGTGTGCGGCGATCTGCTGGGCACCGACATCGAGGGCGCCAATTCGGCCGGCCTCGACTCACTGTTCGTCCTGAGCGGGGCTTCGCGGCTGCGGGACCTGGCGTTCGCGGAACGGCCCGCGCGTCCGACGTATGTCGCCGCCGACCTGAGCGGACTGCTCGCGCCCGGGCTGCCGCTGCACGTCACCTCGTCCGAGCACCTCGTCGAACTCGGGCCGGACGCGGTACCCCGCATACCGAGCGAAGGGGACAACGGCAAGCTGCTGCAGTCCGTCGTCACCACGACGTGGGCCGCTCGCGACGGCGGTCGTGCGGTCTCCGACGACGCCGGCCTGTGGGAAGGGATCGAACGACAGCTCGGGCTCGGCGAGTCGGACCAAGACTCGCACTGAGGCCGTCTTTGTGAGTGGCTGCACCGGTTTTCGCTCCGGCGCAGCCACTCGCGGACGAGGGCTATTCGCCGGGCAGCGCGGGCGGCTCGCCGGTGCGCTCGTAGTCCGACAGCAGGTCGATCCGGCGCTGGTGGCGGCCGCCCTCGAACTCGGTGGTGAGGAACGCGTCCGCGATGCGCTCGGCCTCCTCGACCGTGTGCATCCGGGCGCCGATGCCGGCCAGCTGTGCGTTGTTGTGCTGACGCGCCAGCTTGGCCGTGTCCACGTTCCAGGTCAGCGCGGCGCGGGCGCCGGGCACCTTGTTCGCGGCGATCTGTTCGCCGTTCCCGGAACCGCCGATGACGAGGCCGAGGCTGCCGTCGTCGGCGACGACGCGCCGCGCCGCCTCGACGCAGAACGGTGGGTAGTCGTCGTTCGCGTCATAAGCGGCGGGGCCGACGTCGATCACTTCGTGACCGAGCTCGGTGAGCCGTTTGACGAAGTGGTTCTTGAGTTCGAGTCCGGCGTGATCGGAGCCCAGGTAGATTCGCACTCGAACAGTCTAATCCGGGATTCGTGAATTGGTGGCCGGCGTTCGCTGGGTGGGCATTTGAATATTTTATAGGCTCGGATAATCGGAGGCCTGATTCATTTTCTTGCGGGGTCGCCGTCTGGTGCCGGCGGTCTCGGGAACGGCGGTGCCGATCCGCCGTTCGAGGCGGTTGACGACGCGATCCGGCTGGCGCACCGGGTCACGCGCCGACGGCCACGGGGCCCCGCCGGGACCGTGCACAGCTGCCCGGCCAACGCGGTGTCCCCGGGCGATCTGACCGGAAAAACCACTGGTCAGAGCGGGGCGGGCCACTGGAACCGTTGACGTCGTCGCCCGCGGACTCGTACTGTGCCTTTGAGGCATGTCCGGGGAACGGGCCGCGACGCTGCGGGGCCCGCCGGCGGGAGCGAGGCGGTCTCCGCCGTCGCGCGGAACCGGTTCCCGTGGCTCGTCGCCGAGCCCTCCGTCTCCACGTTTTCCCAGGTCAGCCCTGGTTTCTGGGTCGGGCCGGTAGGTGGTCCCCGTGCCGTCGGTGACCGTGCCTCCCCCACTCGTAGGCCGCAGGGTGCCGTTCGGCACTGGTTCCCGACCACTGGTTCAAGGTCAGTTGCAACAACTGCGTTAAATCGAAGATGCTCGTTCATGACCGCGAAATTTCGGGATGCAGTCCTCGAAATTGCGCGGATCGCGAATGTCCGGTTTTCGCCCAGTCGCCGGGCGCAGCCAACAGCTAGGAGGAAAATATGAAGTGGGAAACTCCGGAGTACACGGTCGTCGAGGTGTGTGCTGAGGCCACGGGCTACTTCTACCGGGGCTGACAGCGGGGCTCCACGGCCCGTGTTGCTCGATTTCTCGTAGTCGCGGCAGATGGCTGAAATCTGCGACCGGACTACGTCTGCGTTGGCGCAAGGCCCCCGATCGAGTGAATCGACCGCGCAGGGGCCTTGCGTCACACGCTGAAAATTGTTCCGCCGGGTCGCGCGAAGGAAATCACCGGCGGGCCACGCCGAGTGGAATCACGCGCGAGTTCATCAGGACGGAACCGAGGCCGCGCCGGCGGATCGCCGGTAGGGGCCCCGATCGGCCGGGGCATCGAATCTTCGACGCCGGATCGCTCAGTACCGGCGATCGTCGTCACGGAAGCGCAGGACTCCAACAGGGAGGTCTGGTGAGGAGCCGGGAACGGCGAGATCCCGGCCGGGAATCGCGAATCCGCGCGAGCGGTGAGTCCTGACCACCCGAGAACCGACTCGTCTTCAAGTCTCCCTCCCCGTGAACCCTGGTAAATCTGTTGAGGTGGTTCAGGTGTCCCTTGAATTCCTTCCCCTGATCGCGCTCGCCTTCGGTCTCAGTCTCGACAACTTCCGCTCGTCGATCGCCATCGGAACCATTCCCTTCGGGTGGCGCCGGGCTCTGCAGGTCGCCCTCGTCTTCGGAGTGTGGGACGCCGTGAGTCCGCTGCTGGGCGGGTTGATCGGGCACTTCCTGGGTGACTTCCTCGGGGACTGGGCGGACTACGTCGGGGCGGCCGCGCTGGGGCTGTACGGCATCTACTTCATCGTCGGCGCCATCCGGCACCCGGAGCCGGAAGAGGAAGACCTGGACCACCCGTGGGTGACGCTCTTCGGTATGCCGCTTTCGCTGAGCATCGACAACTTCGTCGCCGGTGCCGGCCTGGGGATCGCCGGGTTCTCCCTCATCGTCCCGATGGCGACCTTCGGCATCATGACGGTGATCATGTCGTTCGCCGGGCTCTTCGTCGGGAAGATGGCCGCCAAGGTCATCCGGATCCGCGCCGACCTGCTCTGCGGCATCTCGCTCCTCGGCGCAGCGATCGTGCTGCCGCTGGTCTTCGACTGATCGGCGGGCGTCGTGAAGGCCGAATTCACAAGCAGCGCAAGGCTTCGGGCGATTCGGCAACGTTCGCCAGGCACTCTTTCGCGGGCTTCCTGCGGGTGCGGCGTCGCGGTATGCTTGGCCTGAGCCAGATCCTCGAGGTCGAGCTCCCGCGACAAGGGCGAATCGCAGTGGCCCCGGCGCATGCGGCCCGGCGCTCGAAATCTCAGGCTCGGCAACACCTGGGAGGTCACCTTTGCCCGAGAATCCCGACACCCACGTCTACCGCACCTACGACAAGGTCCTGGGTGAGATGCAGCCGGCGCGGCGGCGGAATCCTCCGGTGGCGAGCGGCAATCCCAACGATTGGTGGCCGCACCGGATCGATCTGAAGGTGTTGCGCCGGCACCAGCCCGCGGACAACCCGCTGGGCGCGGACTTCGACTACGCCGCGCACTTCGCGACGGTGGATCTCGACGAACTCGCGCGCGACGTCGACGAGGTGCTGACCACCTCGCAGGAGTGGTGGCCCGCCGATTTCGGCCACTACGGTCCCCTTGTGCTGCGCATGGCCTGGCACGCCGCGGGTACCTACCGCGTCCGCGACGGCCGCGGCGGCGCCAGCGCCGGCATGCAACGGTTCGCCCCGTTGAACAGCTGGCCGGACAACCGCAACCTGGACAAGGCGCGGCGCTTGCTCTGGCCGGTCAAGAAGAAGTACGGGCGCCGGATCTCCTGGGCGGACCTGATGGTCTTCGCGGGCAACCGCGCGCTGGAGTCCATGGGCTTCAAGACGTTCGGGTTCGGCGGCGGTCGCGCCGACGTGTGGGAGGCCGACGAAACGTACTGGGGTCCCGAACGCAAGTGGCTGTCCGACGAACGCTACAGCGGCCTGCGCGACCTCGACGAACCGCTGGCGGCTACCGAGATGGGGCTGATCTACGTCGATCCGCAGGGCCCGGCCACCAACCCCGACCCGCGACTCGCGGCCCGCGACATCCGGGCGACGTTCAAGCGGATGGGGCTGGACGACGAGGAAACGGTGGCGCTCATCGCCGGCGGGCACACCTTCGGCAAGACGCACGGCCCGGCGGATCCGAACGTGACGGCCGGCCCCGATCCCGAGGCCGCGCCGCTCACCGCGCAGGGCCTGGGCTGGGCCGGCGGGTACGGCAGCGGCATCGGGCCGGACGTGGTCACCACCGGGCTGGAAGGCATGTGGACGCGCACACCGGTCGATTGGGACCACACGTTCTTCGAAACGCTGTTCCAGTACAAGTGGGACGTCGAGCTCAGCCCGGCGGGCCTGTGGCAGTGGATCCCGAGCGGCGGCGAGGGCGAGGACACCGTGCCGGATCCCTTCGACCCGGACACGAAACACCACCCGGTCATGCTCACGACCGACCTGTCGTTGCAGGAGGACCGGCACTACGAGGTGATCTCGCGGCGGTTCCTCGAGCACCCGGACCAGTTCGAGGACGCGTTCGCGCGGGCCTGGTTCAAGCTGACGCACATCGACATGGGCCCGGTCCGGCGTTACCTGGGGCCGCTGGTCCCGGCCGAACGGCTGATCTGGCAAGACCCGGTGCCGGAGCCGGACCACGCACTCGTCGACACCGAAGACGTCGCCGCCCTCAAGCGCGAGATCCTCAGTTCGGGCTTGACGGTCGCGCAACTCGTCGCAACTGCGTGGGCGTCGGCTTCGACGTACCGCAACAGCGACAAACGCGGTGGGGCGAACGGGGCGCGGATCCGGCTCGAACCGCAGTGCGGCTGGTCGGTCAACGAGCCCGAGCAACTGGGCGCCGTCCTGCCCGTGCTGGAGGAGATCCAGCAGCGGTTCAACGCCGCCCAGCAGGGGGACAAGCGGATCTCGCTGGCCGACGTGATCGTGCTCGGCGGGTGTGCGGCGGTGGAACGGGCCGCCGCGGCAGCCGGCCACGTCCTCGAAGTTCCGTTCCACCCCGGGCGCACCGACGCGACCCAGGAGTGGACCGACGTCGAGTGGTTCGGCGCGTTGGAACCCGTGGCCGACGGCTTCCGCAACTACCTGGGCGACGGTTTTTGGATGACACCGGAGCACCTCCTGGTCGACCGCGCGAACCTGCTGACGTTGAGCGCGCCAGAGATGACCGTGCTGGTCGGCGGGCTGCGGGTGCTCGGGGCCAACCACCGGCGTTCGCCGCTGGGTGCGCTGACCTCGGCGCCGGGGTCGTTGACGAACGACTTCTTCGTCAACTTGCTGGACCTGGGGACGGAGTGGGTACCGAGGAAGAGCCCGGACCTCTGGACGACGGTCTACGAGGGCCGCGACCGGGCCACCGGTGAAGTCACGTGGATCGCGAGCCGGGTCGACCTCATCTTCGGGTCGAACTCCGAACTCAGGGCGCTCGCGGAGGTCTACGCGAGCGAGGACGCGGGTGGCAAGTTCGTCCGGGACTTCGTATCCGCATGGGTGAAAGTCATGGAACTCGACCGGTTCGACTTGCCCTGACCCCCGTCGTCTTACTCAGCCGCGAAGACCGCGCTCGAGCCGGTCTCCGCGGCTGATTTTTTGTTGCGCGGCTTGGGTTTCCGCGCGGAACGTCCGGTTCCCGGCGGGCGGCGGCCGGCCCACAACCTTAGCCACGCCAAGGATTCCCCCAAAACCCAGGCGCAGCAACAACATCAACTAACCCCACCACGGAGTGCAAGTTGCAGATTTGGCCTGGTCAGCATGACCGGCGTCTCAGTCCGGCCGGGCGCGAGCCCGCACGAACGGTACCTCTCGCCGGGGGAACGGCGGGGTCGGGCCCGTCGGTGGCGACGGATATCGGAATGGCTCACCCGCGTGTAGAGTCCAAACTCGTTACAGGATCAGAAATCGGTGCCGGGCAGTACATGTGAGATTGATCCGCACCTGTAATGGGGAGCGCCACGTCAAGCCCGGCTGTCGCGTAGCGCTTGGGAAAGTATGCGATTTCGTCGTCGTCGACGGCGCTGTCGTGTTCGTGATGTGTTCCGCGAAAATCTGTCAGAACGTTCATTTTTGCTGACGAGGAGGTGAAGTCCGATGACGATTGCCCAGGACCGAGAGGATCTCCTGGCCGAGCTCGGCGGACAGAACAAGGCAACCATCGGTGCCGTGCTCGGGACCGGCTCCATCGGCAAGGCGACCGAGCGGCCCGACGGGACGATGGAAGCCACCATCCGGATCCCTGAGGACGCGATGGCGTGGGAGCCGTCGATCTTGATCCTGCCGCACGCCGGCGTGGTCGAGCTGACGATCATCAACGACGACAAGAACACCCACGCCTGCCTGCTGCCGAGCAACGGCGACAAGCAGTTCATCGGTCTGCTGAACCACTCGAAGGGCAGCGCGACGCTCGAGCTGGACGGTCCCGGCTGCTACTGGTACGGCTCGCCGGCCGGTAACGACGAGGGGCGTGGCCTGACCGGCGCCATCGTCGTGACGGGCGAGGTGCCGCCGGAAGCCAAACTCGACCGACCCGCCCAGCCGCGGCCGTAGCAAGGGAGCTACCACCATGACCATCGAATACGTCGATGCCGGCAAGGCGTTCAACCACAACGAACTTTCGAACATGCCGCACAGCGCTCCGGACGTGACGAGCGGCATCAACTACGAGCGCATCCTCCAGGCCCGCAGCGAGTCGCAGAACTGGATCACGTACTACGGCGACTACGACGGCAAGCGGCACAGTCTGCTCGACCAGATCAACGTCGACAACGTGAAGAACCTGAAGGTCGCCTGGATCCACCAGGCGAGCTCCACCGGTCTGATCGCCTCCACCTCGACCTACGCGTTCGAGGCCTGCCCGATCGTCGTCGACGGCGTCGCGTTCGTCACCGGCTGGGACGGCTGGCTCTGGGCGCTCGACGCGAAGACCGGCGAGCAGCTGTGGCGTTACAAGCACGCGGTGCCGTTCGACGTGACCCTGTGCTGCGCCAACGTCAACCGCGGCTGCGCGGTGGCGAACGGCAAGGTCTACATGGTGACCCAGAACGCCCAGCTGGTGGCGATCGACGCCACCAACGGGCGCAAGGTCTGGCAGAAGACCATCGGCGACGTGCGCGCGGGTGAGAGCGCCTCGATCGCTCCGCTGGTCGTCAAGGACACGCTCATCACCGGTTCCGCCGGCGGCGAGTACGGCGTCCGCGGTCACATCGACTGCTGGGACCTGGAGACCGGCGAGCAGCGCTGGCGCACCTACACCGTGCCGAAGCCGGGCGAGCCCGGCGCCGAGACCTGGCCCGCCGACGGTGAGGCCTGGCAGCGCGGCGGTGCGAACCACTGGGTTACCGGCACCTTCGACCCGGAGCTGAACCTGTACTACGCGGGCACCGGTAACCCGGCTCCCGACTTCGACGGCGAGGTCCGTGAAGGGGACAACCTCTACACCGACAGCGTGGTCGCGCTGGACGTCGACACGGGCGAGATCCGGTGGCACTACCAGTTCACGCCGCACGACCTGTGGGACTACGACTCCACGATGGAGATGACCCTGTTCGAGCGGGACGGCAAGAAGCTGCTGGCCCACTTCGACAAGAACGGGTACATGTTCGTCATCGACCGCACCAACGGCGAGCTGCAGCACGCGACGCCGTTCGTCGACCGGATCGACTGGGGCACCATCTCCCGTGACGGCAAGTTCATGCCGCGGAAGTACCCGGACAAGGAAGGCGAGCCCTGCCACTTCTACCCCGGCCCCGCCGGTGCGAAGGAGTGGACGCACGCCTCGTACAACCCGAACCACGACCTGTTCTACGTGCCGGTCGCCGACGTGGGCGCCACCGCCACCCGGCGTCGCCGCGAGTTCAAGGAAGGCATGCCCTACTGGGGTGCCGCCGTCGAGGTCGACGTCGACAACATGGCCGGGTCGGTCAGCGCGTTCGACTCCCACGGTGAAGAGAAGTGGCGCTACCGGCTCCCCTTCCCGATGGCCGCGTCGACCCTCAGCACCGAGGGCAACCTGGTGTTCGCCGGCACGCCGGCGGGCGAGTTCATGGCGCTGCACGCCGAGACCGGCGAGAAGCTGTGGAGCTTCAACTGCGGTAGCGGTCACCACAGCAGCCCGTCGACCTACTTCCTCGACGGCAAGCAGTACATCACGGTGCCGGTCGGCTGGGGTGGCTGGCTGGAAGGCATCATCCCCGGGATGTCCGGTCAGGGCCACGGTGCCGCGCTGATCACGTTCTCCCTGTGACGGGGCAGCGCCACTGACGTGGTGCTGACGCGAGATTCGCGGTAGTTTTTCCACCCGCTCGGTGGTCGAGCCGTCCCGGCGACGGCTCGACCACCGGGCGGGTTCTTTTGCGTGGAAAGGCGAAGAGAGTCAGGACTTCGTACCCCGTGGCCCGGTCGGCGGTGGGTATTCCGGCCCCCGCGCTGGTACCTTTCCAGGAGCACCTCGGTCATGGGGAAGCGAGTGACGAAAACAAAAGGGTGATGTGATGAGCCAGTCGTCGGTGCCCCAGCAGGACAAGGGATTCGAGCGGCTGCCCTGCCTCTACTGCGGGGAGGCCTACGAGCCCGAAGACCACGAGCGGCACACCGAACCGGTGCACTGCGGGCCGTGTATCACGTGCGTCGACAAGCCCGCGTGCTTCGACTGCCGGCTCATGTACTGCGTCTGCGACGTGCACCGGTACCGCGGCTGACGAGCCGGGTTCACCGTCGCGAAATCCGCTTCCCGGCGTCGAAGTCGTTGTGCCGCAACGATGTCTGGCCACGCCGCCACGAGCCTTCGTGGCCCGTGGCGGCGGAGCGGTATGTGGTGCGAAAGCGAACAGTCCGGTGTGGACGAAGTCCACGCGCCGGTTTCCGGGTCCTCGAACGAGGCTGTCAGATCTCCAGCGCTCGGCGCACCGCCGGCGTGTTCCGCCGGGAAACCGGCACCATCGTCTTCGCCTTGTCGTCCATGACCAGGAACAATTCGCCTTTGTACCGGCGCTCGACTTCCCGGATGCGGCTGAGGTTCACCACGTACTGGCGGTGCACCCGCAGGAAACCGGAGTCGCACAGCTCGTTCTCGAGCTTGTCGAGGCCGGGCGAAGCGGATCGCAACCGCCCCTGATCGGTGGACAGCCACACGTCGTTGCCGTCCGATTGTGCGAACGAAACTTCGGGGAGCCGCAGCAGCACCATGCGGTTTTCGCGCGTCGCGACCATTCGGTGCGGCTGCGACCCGAGCGTGCTGTCCCCATTCGTCCGCGGAAGTGGATCCCCTTCGGAGACGCCGAACGAGACGATGTTGCCGACGAGGTGCCCGGAAAGGAACACCGGCCGGATGCTGATCGACGTCGGTTCGTTCGCGAGCCGGGTGAAGATCTGCGTCGAGCCGACCCAGTCGGGATTGCGCGCGGCCTGCTTGGCGGCGTACTTGGTGGCGCGGATGAATTCCGGCAGTTCCGGCTTCCACCGCACCGCGGGTTCGGACGCCGGCGTGGAGCCGGGGACGCCGAGGAGCACGCCCGCCGTGTCGTCGGCGAGTACGACCCGGCCCGCGGGGTCCACGGCCGCGAGCGCCCCGGTGAAGCGCGACCTGGCGTGGTTGAAGGCCGCGACCAGTTCGGCTCCGTCGTCCTGGGCGCGGCGCCTCAGGATGCGCTGCGTCATGGTGGCGGCGTTGCTCAGCCAAGCACCCGCGGTCGCGGGAAGCTCGCTGCGCCAGCACGAGATGTTGAGCACCGCGACCGGTTCCCGGGTCACCACGTCCCGTACCGCCACGCCGGCGCAGGTCCAGTCGTGAAAGGCCTGGCACCAGTGCTCGGCCCCGCGGATCAGCACGGGGGTGTAGGACTTCAGCGCGGTCCCCATGCCGTTCGTCCCGGTGGCGCCCTCGGCCCAGCAGAACCACGGCGCCAGATTGGCCTTTTCGGCGACGGTGCGCGTGGCCTGGTCGCCCCATTGGGCCAGCACCCGGCCGCTGGCGTCGGTGATGGTCACGATGCCGCCGAGGTTGCTGACTTCGTGCGCCAGCGAAGCGGCGCGGAAGCCCAGTTCGGCGATCACGACGTCGTGTTCCAGCGCGTGGTCGACCTCCGCCACGGCGACCGGAGCTTCGGTGAGGTACGGGTCGACCCCGTACTGGTCCCGGCACCGTTGCCAGGAAATCGCTATCTCGGGCCGTACGCCCCGGAGGTCGTCCTCGCCCCGCACGAACCGCTCCCAGGCCCCGTACACCGTCGCCTCGCCTCGGTGGGGAGAGGTCGCGTCGAGCCGGCGTAGTTCTGCCATATAAGACCGCCTTTGGTCTGTTGCCAACCCTGACGGCACCCGAGCGCTCGGTGCCGATGACCGCTCGGGTGCTGCCTGATGTATCGGGCCTGGTCGCGTCGCTGGGCCGTCGACGAACCTAAGCTCTTCCTCGTTTTGAGGGCAAGCGGAGAGGGATGGATGCGGGCGAACGACCTACGAACGGTCGTGAAGCGACCATTATCGGTCGCCATCCGCCCACCAGCGGTCACGCCTGCCGGGACCCGGTGATCGCGGACCGTGGCGAACGCCAAGATCATTTACGGTCTTTCGCCCGAAAGGCGCAACGCGGCTAGGTTGTGGATTTCCACAATCTGGGCAGACGAAACCAGTTTCCCCCAGCGCCGGCCCGCTCACCAGGGCCGACTGGCCCAACTGGGTCGCGCGGAACCCGTTCGGGGGCACGGCTTTCGGCCCACTCGACTTGACCACGGTGGCGTTGTGCTGGACCATGCTTGCGCAATTGGCCACGTGTTATCCGAGTTAACCGCTCTGGCCTGCTGTTTGGCCGGATTGCACTGTTTTTCGGCGTCGGCAGGCCAGTCCTGTATGTCTACAGGCAAGTGGCTGAACGACGCGGAGATGTCTTGAAAAGTCGCGCAGCATCGGGTTACTTTGTAACTTCTGTCACTGCCCGGTGGTCCCAGAGAACCCCGGTGCGCCCGGCGACAAGGAGGTCGCGATGACCGGGAGAGTGCCGCCGCTGGCGATCGCACCGAGCAGGCCCAGCGGAAGTGGCCAGGTGACGAACGGCGCCCTGGTGGCTACCTCGTCGGCAAAAGAGGTGGCTCGTGCGTGGGAGAGCTTCGCCGCGGGCGAGGACATCGAAACGGGCGTGCGGCCCGAGATCCTGGCTTCGTGGTACCGCTGCCGCGATCGGTACGAAGTGGACCGGACGCTGGACGTCGCACCGGGGGCCCGGGGCGACGAGGCCCAGCGCATCGACAACGGCGTGATCTTCACGTCGCTCGGCGGCCTCGGCGCGCTGGCCGGCCAGGAAGTGGAACGGGACGGCGCCGTCGTCACCGTCACGGACGGCGACGGGCGAGTCCTCGGGGCGTGGGGCGACCCCTCCGCGCAGCGACGGGCCGAGCTGCACAACCTCGCACCGTGGTCGTCGTGGTCGGAGGACAGCACCGGCACGAACGGGATGGGCACCTCGCTCGAGGTGTCCGGCCCGGTGACGGTGACGGGGCCGGAGCACTGGTGCGAGGCCTTCCACCAGTGGGCCTGCGCGGGCATCTCCATCCGCGACGTGGTGACCGGCTCGCCGGTCGCGTCGATCAACATCTCGCGGTGGAACGCGTCGCTGTCGAAGCTCGTGCCGGCGTGGCTGACGAAGGCGGTCGCGTGCGTCGAGCAGGAGATCTACCGGCGAGCCGTCTACGAGGCGGACAAGGTGATCTCCGAGTTCAACAAGAAGTGCACGCAGTCCAGCGGTCCGTTCATGGCGATGGACCGCGGCGGGAACGTGATCGCCGCGAACGAAGCGGCTGCCACCTTGCTCGGGCTGACCGGCGAGGCGCCCATCATCGCGGGCGCGATCGAACCGGCGGAACGCTGGATGCCGGACATCTCCGGACTGCCCGACGTGGTGCGGTGGGCCAAGGAGCGGGCGCAGGGAACCTCACAGTGGAGCGGCTACGCGTGCCTGCCGGTGAGCCCGGGGGAGGACGCCACTCCGCTGACCATGCGGCCCGTGGTCGACTCCAACCACGTGGTGGGCATGCTGTGCGTGTTCGGGGTGCAAGAGGGGGAACCCTACGAGAGCACTTCGGAAGCGGAGGTCGGTCCGCTGCCCCGCCGCGTCATCGGCATGCGCAACGACCGGCTGGTCCTGCTCGCTCCGTCGGAGATCCGCTACGCCGAGGCCGACCGCAACATCGTCTGGCTGGTCACGGAACGCGGTCGGATCCAGGCGGCGACCCGTGGCCTGGAGAACGTCGAGCGGTTGCTGACGCCCTACGGGTTCCGCCGGGTGCACCGGCGTTTTCTGGTCAACCTGCGCCGGGTGGCGGAACTGGAACGCGGCATCAAGGGGGAGCTTTTCCTGATCATGGATTCGCGGTCCCACGAGTTCGTTCCGGTTTCCCGGCGCCACGCCCCGGATCTGCGGCGAATGCTCGGAGTGTGATCGGTGCGGACCGGCCGGATTCTGCCGAACGCTGAAGTGCGGCAGAATCCGGCCGGTCTGAACGAAATCGAGCGGTTCGGCGAGGATCAATCCTCGGTGCGCGCGGAAAGGGCTTCCACCTGTCCGCGCAGCCCCTCCACGGCAGCGGCCGGATCCTGGGCGGCGTAGACGGCCGATCCCGCCACGAAGCAGTCGACGCCGGCCTCGGCGGCCTGTTCGATCGTGTCGGTGTTGATGCCGCCGTCGATCTCCACGACCAGGTTCAGGTGGCCGGTGTCGACCATCCTCCGGGCCCTGCGCACCTTGTCGAGCACCTCGGCGATGAACTTCTGTCCGCCGAAACCGGGCTCGACGGACATCACCAGCAGGGTGTCGTAGTGCTTGAGCACTTCGACGTAGGGCTCCAGCGGCGTCTTCGGCTTGATCGCCAGCCCCGCCTTCGCGCCGGCGGCCCGCAGGTCCTTCGCGAGCATGACCGGATCGTTGGCGGCCTCGACGTGCACGGTGACGTTGTAGGCACCCGCCTCCGCGTAATCGGTTGCCCAGCGATCCGGGTTCTCGATCATCAGGTGGCAGTCCAGCGGTAGGTCGGTGGTCGCCAGCAGCGATTGCACGACCGGCAGGCCCAGGGTCAGGTTCGGCACGAAATGCGCGTCCATGACGTCCACGTGCAGCCAATCTGCTCCCCGGCCCGGCTGCCCTTGCACGGCAGCCACTTCGTCGGCGAGCCGGGCGAAGTCGGCGGAGAGGATGGACGGAGCGATCATCGGCTGATTCGACACGAAGCCAAGCGTAATGCGGGCCGCGGTGGTGGGTGGGTATTTGTTGTGCGCATCGGGGGATTGTGGTTTTGCATGTGCTGGCTATTGCTGAATTTCGGCTGGGTCAGGAATTGTTGTAGGGGTTGATGGCTGGTCTGGTGTTGCCGGTGTGTGGGTGCCGCCGGTGGCGGGCCGCCGTGGTGATCGTTTCGACCTCGAGGAGATTCTGGTGAAGTTGCAGGTGGCGTTGGATGTGCTGGACCTTCCCGCGGCGTTGACGTTGGCGAATCAGGTGGCCGAGCATGTGGACATTCTGGAGTTGGGGACGCCGTTGGTGAAGTCGGCGGGGATTGCGGCGGTGTCGGCGATCAAGGCGGCGCATCCGGACAAGCTGGTGTTCGTGGATTTGAAGACGGCGGATGCGGGTGAGCTGGAGGCGGCGCTGGCGTTCGAGGCTGGTGCGGATCTGGTGACGGTGATGGGTGCGGCTGATGATGACACGGTGCGGGGTGCGGTCGCGGCGGGTCGTAAGTACGGCAAGCAGGTTGTGGCGGACATGATCACCGTGGTGGATGGTCGTGTGGCGCGGATTCGTGAGGTGTCGAAGCTGGGTGTGTCGTTCGTGGAGATCCACGCCGGGTTGGATGAGCAGGCTCGTCCGGGGTATTCGATCAACCAGTTGCTCGAGGACGGTCGTCAGGCCGGGGTGCCGTTCTCCATCGCCGGTGGCGTGAAGATCGACACCATCGCCTCGGTGCGGGACGCCGGTGCGACCGTCGCCGTGGCGGGTGGGGCGATCTACAACGCCAGCGACCCCGGCGCCGCCGCCAAGGAACTCAAAAAGCGCGCCACCGCCTGAAAAACAATTCCCGGCCGGAATCAACCGAAACCATCAGGAGTGCGCGCCCATGGCACCGAACGAATCACCTGACGAGGTCGTTCGCTTGACCACCAAGCGGCTCCCCGGAGACTGGACCGAGTTGGACCAGCGCGCGGTCGACACCGCCCGCGTGCTGGCCGCCGACGCCGTCGAGCACTGCGGGAGCGGACACCCCGGCACGGCCATGAGCCTCGCGCCCGTCGCCTACGCGCTGTTCCAGCGGGTCATGCGGCACGACCCCGCCGACGCGCAGTGGATCGGCCGGGACCGGTTCGTGCTTTCGGCTGGGCATTCGAGCCTCACCCTGTACATCCAGCTGTTCCTCTCGGGGTACGGGCTGGAGCTCGACGACCTGAAGGCCCTGCGCAAGTGGGATTCGCTGACCCCCGGTCACCCCGAGTACGGGCACACCAAGGGCGTGGAGACCACCACCGGCCCGCTCGGCCAGGGCCTGGCCAACGCGGTCGGGATGGCCATGGCCGCCCGCCGCGAGCGCGGCCTGTTCGACCCGGACGCCGAGCAGGGCAAGAGCGTGTTCGACCACCAGGTCTACGTGATCGCCTCGGACGGCGACATCGAGGAGGGCGTCACCTCCGAGGCGTCGTCGCTGGCCGGCACGCAGCAGCTCGGCAACCTCACGGTGATCTACGACAGCAACGAGATCTCCATCGAGGACGACACCCGCATCGCGCTGTCGGAGGACACCGCCAAGCGCTACGAAGCGTATGGCTGGCACGTCCTCACGGTCGACGGCGGTGAGAACGTGGCCGGGTTCCTGGACGCGATCGCGCAGGCCAAAGCCGAGACCGCCCGCCCGACGCTGATCGTGCTGCGCACGGTGATCGGCTTCCCGGCGCCGACCAAGATGAACACCGGCAAGGCACACGGTGCCGCGCTCGGCGCCGAGGAGCTCGCGGCGGTCAAGCGCGCCGTCGGCCTCGACCCGGAGCAGCACTTCCAGGTCGACGACGAGGTCCTGCGCCACGCCCGCGAGGTGGCCGGGCGCGGCCGGGCCGACCGCGAGAAGTGGCAGCTCGAGTTCGACGCCTGGGCGCAGGCCAACCCCGAGCGCAAGGCGCTGCTGGACCGCCTCAGCAAGCGCGCGCTGCCCGCCGGCTGGGCCGACGGGCTACCGAAGTGGGAGGCGGACGGCAGCGCGGTCGCCACCCGCAAGGCGTCGGCCGCGGTGCTGGCCGAGCTCGGCAAGGTGCTGCCCGAGCTCTGGGGCGGGTCCGCGGACCTGGCCGAGAGCAACAACACCACGATCAAGGGCGCGGACTCCTTCGGGCCGGCCGAGATCTCCACCGACGCCTGGCAGGCCAACCCGTACGGGCGCACGCTGCACTTCGGGATCCGCGAGCACGCGATGGGGTCGATCCTCAACGGCATCGCGCTGCACGGCGGAACCCGCCCGTACGGCGGCACCTTCCTGATCTTCAGCGACTACATGCGCCCGGCCGTGCGCCTGGCCGCGCTGATGAAGCTGCCGACCATCTACGTGTGGACGCACGACTCGATCGGCCTCGGCGAGGACGGTCCGACCCACCAGCCGGTGGAGCAGCTGGCCTCGCTGCGCGTCATCCCGGGGATGTCGGTGGTGCGCCCGGCCGACGCGAACGAGACCGCGCACGCCTGGAAAGCCGTGCTGGAGGACACCAGCGGCCCGGCCGGGCTGGCGCTGAGCCGCCAGAACCTGCCGACCCTGGAGGGCACGTCCGCCGACGGCGTGGCGCGCGGTGGCTACGTACTCGCCGAGGCGTCCTCGGGCAGTCCCGAGGTGGTGCTCATCGGCACGGGTTCCGAGGTCCAGCTGGCCGTGGAGGCCAGGAAGGTCCTCGAGTCCGAGGGGGTCGCCACCCGGGTGGTGTCGATGCCGTGCGTGGAGTGGTTCGACCGGCAGGACCGGTCCTACCGGGAACAGGTGCTGCCGCCTTCGGTGCGCGCCCGGGTGGTCGTCGAAGCGGGGACGGCGCAGCCGTGGCACCGGTTCGCCGGCGACGCGGGTGAGATCGTGTCGTTGGAGCACTTCGGTGCTTCGGCGGACTTCAAGACGCTGTTCAAGCAGTTCGGGATCACCACCGAGGCTGTGGTCGAAGCCGCCCGGCGGAGCGTGCAGTCCGCGCGTTGATCCGCGCCCGCCGGCGGATCAGTCCGTCGGCGGTGGCCGTTGGCACCGGCGGCCCCGGCGAACAGCCGGGGCCGCCTTCTCGTGCTTTCGATCCGTATTCGTTATCCCAATCACGGGATAGTGTTTCCCAATGTCGTAAGCCTTGCTGGTCAGCACGCAGGTGGACAATCATTTTGAGCTGAGTGGCTTATCGGAGCCACTGCGAAGATCCGGGATGGCTGTGTTCACCGCACCGGACAAAGTGACCAACGAATGCCATCCGCCCCGTGAGTGGAGGAAGATCTCGTTGACGCAGACGACTTCGAAGAAACTGGATGCCAGTCATTTCTCGACCGCGACCCGCACGGTTGTCGGCGAGGTGGACCGGGTGAGCGCGGCGGTGCAGTCGCCGGCCTGGGTCCGGGCCGGCGGGTTGCTGCTCAAGGCACCGGCGGTGTTCACCATCGGCACCGGGCGCAGCGGGCTCGCGCTGCAGATGGCCGCGATGCGGTTCATGCACCTCGGACTCCCCACCCACGTCGTCGGTGAGGTGACCGCTCCGGCGATCGGCGCGGGCGACGTACTGGTGGCGGCTTCGGGCTCGGGGTCGACGGCCCGGGTGGTGCGGGCCGCGCAGACCGCTCGTGACCAGGACGCGAACGTGATCGCGCTGACCACGAACCCCGACTCCGCGCTGGCCAAGATCGCGACCGAGGTGCTTGTCATCCCGGCCGCGGACAAGCAGGACTTCGACGGCAACGCCTCCGTGCAGTACGCGGGCAGCCTGTTCGAGCAGTCCGTGCTGCTGACCACCGACGCGTTGTTCCACACGCTGTGGCAGAGCAGCGGGTCGCAGGCCCGCGAGCTGTGGCGCCTGCACGCGAATCTCGAGTAACCGCAGGCGGAGTGCCGCGATCTCACTGTCCTGATGCTACAGACGAGAAGGGAAACCCGAGATGCAGTATCAGAGTGAGGTCGCGCCGCGGACTTCTACCGACATCCACACGTTGGAGGCGGTGGCGCTGGCCGCTACGCGCCGGGCCGCGGTGGCCAGTTTCGCCTGGGTCGGCCGCAACGACCAGAAGGGCGCCGACGCGGCGGCGACGGCGGCCATGCGGGAGGCGCTGGCCGACGCGCCCGGGCGGGGGAAAGTGGTCATCGGGGAAGGCGAAAAGGACGACGCCCCGATGTTGTTCAACGGCGAGATCGTGGGCACCGGCCACGGCCCGGACTTCGACATCGCCGTCGACCCCCTCGAAGGAACCTCGTTCTGCGCGCACGACCTGCCCGGCTCACTGGCGACGATCGCGTTCGCCGAATCGGGCACCTTCTGGTCACCCGGGCCCGGGTTCTACATGGACAAGATCGTGGTGGGACCGCAGGCGAAGGACGTCATCGACCTCGACGACCCGGCCGAGGAAACCTTGGCCAAGGTCGCCAAGGCGCTCGGCAAGCAGGTCAGCGAGCTGCGCGTGATGATCATGGACAAGCCGCGGCACAAGGAGCTGATCGCCCGGGTGGTGCGGGCGGGCGCGGCCGTGCAGACGCCGGCGGGCGGCGACGTCGGGGGCAGCCTGGCGGTGCTGCTGCCGACGCTCGACATCGACCTGCTCATCGGGGTCGGCGGCACGCCCGAGGGCGTGATGACCGCGGCGGCGGTCCGGGCACTGGGCGGCGGCATGCTGGGCCGGCTGGCTCCTCAGCGCAAAGAGGAAGCGGACAACATCCTGGCCGCGGGGATGTCCCTCGACCGCATCTACACCTGTGACGAACTCGTGTCCGGCGATGCGTTCTTCGTCGCCTCGGGTGTCAACGGCGGGCCTCTCGTCGGGCGTCCGCGGAAACACCAGGGCGCGACGATCACCGAATCGCTCCTGATCTCCCGGGGCGAGATCCGCCACATCACCCACACCACTTTCGACTAAATTCCCCCGATGGTTCGCGCTCGCGAATTCCGATCCTCCCCGGTGGCAATCCTCGAGCGGCTCCATCACGATCAAGGAGATTCGGTGACGTTGCACCTGGACGACCTCCGCGTTCGCCGTCTCGGCGAATGCCGTTACGATTCGCCGCTCTCCGAGATGCTCTCCACCAAGCAGACCTCTCCGCACTACGTCGCGGAGGGCGACCGGGTGCTGCTCGAGGACACCGTCTCGATGCTCGCCGAGCACGGTCTCCCGCCCGGTCAGGTGCCGAGCTTCGAATCCGCCGGACCCCGCCGGAAGATCTACTTCGACCCCGCCCGCGTGACCGCCGGTATCGTCACGTGCGGGGGGTTGTGCCCCGGCCTCAACAACGTCATCCGCGGTCTCGTCCAAGAACTTTCCGTGCACTACCAGGTCAAGCGGATCCTGGGCTTCCGCAACGGGCTCCAGGGGCTGACGGCCGAACACCGCCACGACACCATCGAACTGACGCCCGAGCGCGTCCGCGACATCCACAACTCCGGCGGCACCATCCTGGGCAGCTCCCGCGGCGGTCAGGACGCCGACGAAATGGTCGACAGCCTCGTGATGCGCGGCGTCGACATCATGTTCGTCATCGGTGGCGACGGCGGGATGCGCGCCGCGACGTTCCTCAGCAAGGCGATCAGGGCGCGCGGTCTCGACATCGCCGTCATCGGGGTCCCGAAGACGATCGACAACGACCTGCCCTTCACCGACCAGTCGTTCGGGTTCCAGAGCGCGTTCGCGCGGGCCACCGACTTCATCTCGGCGGTCTCCGTGGAAGCCGCGGCCAGCCCGAACGGCGTCGGGATCGTGAAGCTGATGGGCCGGCACTCCGGTTTCATCGCCAGCTACGCCGCGTTGGCCGCCAACGCCGCGGACATCGTCTTGATCCCCGAGATCCCGTTCGCCCTCGGGGGAGCGGACGGGCTGCTGGCGCACGTCGAGCAACGCGTGCGAGCGAAGGGTTACGTGGTCATCGTCCTCGCCGAGGGCGCGGGCCAGGACCTGCTCGAGGAACAAGGCCTGCCGCAGCAGAACGGCCGCGGCACCGACGCCTCGGGCAACGTCAAGCTCGGCAACATCGGCGAGCTGCTCAACGAGCGCATCGCGACGCACCTGTCCGCGGCCGGCCTCGCCCCCACGATGCGCTACATCGACCCGAGCTACTCGGTCCGCAGCATCGCCGCCAACGCGTACGACAGCGTCTACTGCCTGCGGCTGGCCCACGCCGCGGTCCACGCCGCCATGGCGGGCCACACCGAAGCCGCCGTCGCCCGCTGGCGCCGCCGCTTCGTCCACGTCCCGCTTTCACTGATGACCAGCCGCCGCAACCAGGTCGACCCCGACGGCGACCTGTGGATGTCCGTGCTCGAAACCACCTGCCAACCGGCGGAGTTCGGCCCGGCCCCGGTCCGTGAGCGAGTCTCGACGGGGTTTTGCTGAACCCCGGGACACCGACCACGTCTGATTGCGACGGCAACACCGGGAAACCCGCCGGAGACGGCGGGTTTCTCGGTGTCCGGGGTCCGTTGTGGACGTTCTGCGGTAGCGGGCCGGTGACCGGCGCGTCAGGCGACGCGTTCGAACAGGGCGGCGATGCCCTGGCCGCCGCCGATGCACATGGTTTCCAGGCCGTAGCGGGCTTCGCGACGGGCGAGTTCGCGGCTGAGCGTGGTGAGGATCCGGGTGCCGGTGGCGCCGACGGGGTGGCCGAGCGAGATGCCGGAGCCGTGCACGTTGACGCGGTCGAGGTCGTCGTCGGTGAGCTTCCACTCGCGCAGGCACGCGAGGACCTGCACGGCGAAGGCCTCGTTGATCTCGATCAGGTCCACGTCGGCCAGGTCGAGGCCCGCCCGCGCGAGCACGGCCGCGGTGGCGGGCACGGGCCCGATGCCCATGGTCTCCGGGGCGACCCCGGCCACCGCCCAGGTCACGAGGCGGACGAGCGGCGTGAGGCCGTGGGCTTCGGCTTGTTCGGGGGTGCAGACGATGCACAGGGCGGCGCCGTCGTTCTGCCCGCTGGAGTTGCCGGCGGTCACGGTCGCGTCGGGATCGTCCTTGCGCAGCACCGGTTTCAGCGCGGCGAGGGCCTCGGCGGTGGTGTCCGGGCGCGGGTGTTCGTCGACGTCGACGACCTGCTCGCCCCGCCGGGTGCGCACCGGCACCGGCACGATCTCGTCGGCGAACACGCCCGAACGCAGCGCGGCCGCGGCGCGGTGCTGGGAGCGCAGGGCGAACGCGTCCTGTTCCGCGCGGCCGATGCCGTACTCGCGGCGCAGGTTCTCCGCCGTCTCGAGCATCCCGCCCGGCACGGGGTGGTCGCGCCCGCCGGCGGTGACGCGGCCGCGGGCCAGCGAATCGTGCAGCGTGACGCCGGAACCCTTGACGCCCCAGCGCATCCCGGTCGCGTAGAACGGGGCGTCGCTCATGTTCTCGGCGCCTCCCGCGATCACCAGGTCGCTGATGCCGGTCTGCACCTGCATGGCCGCGTGCAGCACGGACTGCAGCCCGGAGCCGCAGCGGCGGTCGAGCTGGAGACCTCCGGTGCGCAGGCCCAGACCACCGTCGAGCGCGACCACGCGGCCGAGCGCCGGCGCCTCCGACGTGGGGTAGGCCTGTCCGAGCACGACGTCGTCGACGGCTTCCGGGTCGAGCCCGGTGCGCTCGAGCAGCGCACGCAGCACGGTCGAGGCGAGGTCGGCGGCGCTCACCCCCGCGAGCGCGCCGCCGAAGCGGCCGACGGGGGTGCGGAGGGGTGAGCAGATGAGGGCGGGGCGAAGCTCCATGACGGGTCCTCCCGGGGAACGTTCAGTCGGTGCCGGCGCGAAGCCTTCCGGCGTGCCGGATGTGGGCCGACATCAGCGCACCCGCCTGTTCGGCCTGGCCGGCGCGGATGGCGTCGATGATGTCGGCGTGGTCGGAGTCCAGCGCGGCCGCGTTGTGCTCCGTGTCCCACAGCGTCACGCTGGTCGGGAAGCGCGACCAGAGGCTGGCGATGTGGTCGAGCAGCACGGCGGCGCCGCCCTCGTAGATGGTGTAGTGCAGGTCCTTGTTGAGCCGCGAGAGGTCGGTGCCGTCGGCGCCCGCGGATTTCGCGGCCCGCAGCGCGGCGTGGGCCGCCTCGATCTTCTCCAGGCGGTCGGGCGTCAGGCGTTCGACGGCGATCTCCGTGGCGAGCCCTTCGACCGCGGCGCGAAGCCGGTACAGGTGCGTCGCCGTTTCCGGGTCGACGTCGCGGACGGTCGCGCCGCGGTGCGGGGAGTAGGCGATGGTGCCGTCGGCTTCGAGGATGCGCAACGCCTCCCGCACCGGGGTCACGCTGACGCCGTAGCGCTGCGCGATCTGCACCTGCCGCAACGCCTGCCCCGGCCGCAGGGTCCCGTTGGCGACCTCCTGCTTCAACCGCGTCACGACGTACTCGGTGCGGCTCTGCGGAGGTGCCGGAGTGCCGTCCGCGATCTCCGGTGCGCGTGCCATGGGCCAGCTCCCTCGATGCTTCACATTGTGCAAAGTGCAGACTACCTGCGCGTCGCCCGCGCCAAGCGCGAACGCGCCTCGTCGCTCTCGAAGCACAGCGCCTGCAGTGCGGCGTCGGCGATCCGCCGGTGGTCGCCGGGAGCGTGGACCGCCTCCTTCGCGTAGCGCACCGCCGTCATCGAGGCCTTGCCGAGTTCGTCGAGCAGCCGGTCGACCGCGGCGTCGAGGTCGTCGGCGACCTCGTCGACGAGCCCGATCGCCAGCGCCTCGTCCGCGCCGATCCGCTTGCCCGTGAAGATCAGCCGCTTGGCGGCGGACCACCCGACGACGCGGGGCAGGCGGAAGAGCCCGCCCGCGGACGGGATGATGCCGAGCCGGACTTCGGGCAGGCCCCACGTCGCCGTGGTCGACGAGAGCCGGAAGTCGCACGCCAGCGCGATCTCGCAGCCGCCGCCGAGCGCGTGTCCGCCGACGACCGCGATGGTCGGCCACGGGTACTCCTCGAGCGCGGTGAAGAGCCGGTGGTTCACGCGCTGCAGAGCTTCGCGCCGGGTGCGCTGAGCGAGTTCGGTCAGATCCGCGCCCGAGACGAACGTGCCCGGCACCGCGCTGCGGAGCACGAGCGGGCGCGCACTGTCCGCGAAACCGGCCAGCGCGCGGTCGATCCCGGCGCTCATCTCGAGGTCGAGCGCGTTGAGCTTGCCCGGCCGGTCGAGCCAGATCGTCGCCGCGCGGCCGGTGAGTTCGGTGCGCACGCTCATCGCGGGTTCTCCGATCCCGGGATCCGCGTGCCGTCCTCGGCGTAGCGGTAGACCCCCTGGCCGGTCTTGCGCCCGAGCCGGCCCGCCTGCACGAGGCTGACCAGCAGCGGGTCAGGGCGGAACCGCTCGCCCAGTGACGTGTGCAGCCCGCGCAGCACCGACAGCCGGGTGTCGAGCCCCACGAGATCGACCAGCTCGAACGGCCCCATCGGGTGGTTGAGCCCGTGCTTGAGGGCGAGGTCGATCTCGTCGGCGCTCGCGACTCCTTCGGACAGCATGTGGAACGCCTCGTTGCCGATGATCACGTTGACCCGGCTGGTCACGAACCCCGGCCGGTCGGCCACCCGCACCACGACCTTGCCCGCCGACTCGCACAGCTCACGAGCGGCCGCCTCGGTGGCGGGCGAGGTCTGCAGCCCGCAGACCATCTCGACCAGCCGCATCCGGTGCACGGGGTTGAAGAAGTGCAGGCCGACCACGCGCTGCGGGCCGGGCACCCCCGCGGCGATCGCGGTGATCGGCAGGGCCGAGGTGTTGCTCGCGAGCACCGCGTCCGGCCCGGTCACCGCGGCCACGTCGGTGAGCATCCGGTGCTTGAGCTCGAGGTCCTCGGGCACGGCTTCCACCACGAGATCGTTGCCCGCGAAGGCAGCCAGGTCCGCGGTCGCCGTGATCCGGTCGACGGTTTCGCCGACGGCGCCCGGCGTGCCCGCGCGCCGGGCCGCCCGTTCCAGTCCGGCGCGGATCGAGGCGCGCCCGCGTTCGGCCGTCTCCTGGTCGACGTCGCACAGGACCACCGGGTGCCCGGCGGCGGCGAAGACCTGGGCGATGCCCCGGCCCATGATCCCCGCGCCGAGCACCCCGACTGTCGAGTTCATCCGGTTCCTCCGATCTTCGGTGACGGATGCTCAGCGTATTGCATAGACAGCATTTTATAAAATGTGTAACCTCCGTCGCCAGGTGATCCCGCGAGGAAGCTGGAGGTACCGCGATGGACGACCAGGCGGCGGACTGGGTGTGCGCGCTGAGCGCCGTCTCCCCGGCTGACCTCGTGGAACGCGAGCGGCGGGCGGTCGAGGTGCTCATCGCCGACGCGCTCGGCACCGCGGCCGCGGGCCGGACCGCTCCGGGGGTCGGGGATGCGCTGTCCGGCTGGGAAGGTGATTTCGGCGAAGGGCCGGTGCGGCTGCCGTGGACGCGCGCGAGCCTGCCCGCCCCCGCGGCCGCGGCAGCCCTGTCCGCGCTGATCCACGCCTGGGACTTCGACGACACCCACGATTCCGCGGTGGTGCACACGAGTTGCGTCGCGCTGCCCGCGGCGCTGGCGGTGGCGTCGGCGCACGCCCGGTCCGGGCCGGACGTGTTCGCGGGTGTGCTCGTCGGGGTCCAGGTGCTGGCGAGGGTGTCGGCGGCCATCGGCGCGCAACGCGGCGTGATCCGCACCGCGGGTCTCGGTGCGCTGGGTGCGGCCGCCGCGGCGGCGAGAACGCTGGGCCTGCCGCCGGATCGGTTCGCCCACGCGCTCGGTCTCGCGCTGACCGCGACGGGTTCGGCGATGACCCGTCAGGTCGTCGCCGAGGGCTCGCCGGCCAAGCGGCTGCAGCCGTCGTTCGCCGTGCAGGCCGGGGTTTCCGCCGCGCTGCTGGCGGCGCGCGGAGTCCACGGGCCGGTCGGCTGGCTCGACGGCGAGTACGGCGTGCTCGCCCTGCGCGCGGACGGCGACCCGGCCGGCGCGCTGGCCGAGATCCGCGCGCCCGGCTGGGAAGTGACGGAGCTTTCGCTCAAGCCCTACCCCGCCTGCCGGTACACGCACGCCGCGATCGACGCGGTGGCCGGGGCGCGCGCCGGGGACCTCGACCGCGTGGTCGTGCACGTGCCGGCCGGGCCGGCCTACGCCTTGGTGGCGCGGCCGTTCCGGTGGCGCGGACAGCCGGTGGCCGACGTCCAGTTCTCGATCCCGTGGCTGGTGGCCGCCGCGCTGCGCACCGGCACCGTCGACCTCGCCAGCCTGCGTGAGCCCGTGCTCGGTGATCCCGGGATCGAACGGCTCGCCGCCCGGGTCCACGTGGCGCAGGACCTGCCGGCCCAGGTCGGCATGGCGCCCGCCGAGGTCGAGCTGATCCGCACCGACGGTTCGGTCGAGCGCCGCCGGGCCGACCTGCCCGGCTCGCCCGCCCACCCGTTGACGCTGGCGCAGGTCGAACAGAAAACCGCGGCGTGCGTGCGCGCCGGCGGTGGTGACCGCGGGGCCGTCCGCCGGATTTCGAGCTTCAGCACCGCACTCGCCGGGCCGGCCGCCGTGGACGTCCGCGCGGCACTGGCCACGATCGACACAGAGGAGAGTTGATGGATTTCTCGCTCACCCCCGAACAGCAGGCGCTGCGGGATTCGGCGGTCACGCTCGCCCGGCGCGAGTTCAGCGCCCGGGCCTTCCAGCACGATTCGTTCGCGTGGGACAGCCTGAAAACATTGGCGGACAACGGGTTCACGGGCCTGACCATCACGGAGGCCGACGGCGGCCAGGGGGCGTCGCTCCTCGA
Organism: Amycolatopsis sp. NPDC051903; assembly: GCF_044452505.1. NCBI lineage: Bacteria > Bacillati > Actinomycetota > Actinomycetes > Pseudonocardiales > Pseudonocardiaceae > Amycolatopsis > Amycolatopsis sp. NPDC051903. The sequence continues at coordinate 145,056 of NZ_JBITBT010000024.1, forward strand.
GGCGGTGCTGGTCATGCAGGCCGTCACCAAGGTGTGCCCGCACAGCGGCGACGCGGTGCAGGCGAGCAACTTCGGCGCGATCCGCCAGATCGCGAACTTCGGCACGAAGCGCGTCAAGGACGAGGTGCTGACCAAACTGCTGAAGGGCGAGGGCCTGGTCAGCGCGGGCATGAGCGAGCCGGAGGCGGGCTCGGCGCTCACCGACCTGCGCACCACCGCGCGCTACGACGGTGATTCGGTGGTCCTCAACGGACAGAAGTGCTGGAACTCGCACGGCCCGGAGATCACGCACTCCGTCGTGTGGTGCCGGTTCGGCCCGCGGACGCGCGACATCGGCGCCGTCGTCGTGCCCGTGGACGCGCCGGGGTTCAGCAAGGGCCGTCCCGAGCGCTACATGTCCGGGGAACAGCACTGCACGCTCACCTTCGACGACTGCCGCGTGCCGCGTGACTACGTGCTGGCCGACGCGGACGCGGTGAAGAACATGCTGTCGATCTTCGGCGTCGAGCGGCTCGGCAACGCTTCGCGTGCGCTGGCGCTCGCCGAAACGGCGTACGAGCGGGCTGTGGAGCACGTCAAGCAGCGCAAGCAGTTCGGCCGTCCGCTGATGGAGTTCCAGGGCCTGCAGTGGAAGTTCGCGGACATGCGCATCAAGCTGGACTCGGCGAAGCTGCTCATCTTCCGCGCGGTCGCGAACGCGGCGGGCGAGGCACCGGACCCCATCGAGGCCGCGATCGCGAAGGCGCACACCAACGAGGTCGCCTTCGCCGTCGCCAACGACGCCCTCCAGGCGTTCGGCGCCGCGGGCTATTCGACCGACCTGCCGATGGAGTACTTCGTGCGCCGCATCCGCGGCTGGATGATCGCGGGCGGCTCGGTGGAGATCCTGCGCAACACCATCGCCCAGGACGTGTTCGGCACGCGGTTCAGCCAGCGCCGCCCCGAGGCGGTGCGCTGATGGCCACTGCGGAGATCGCGGCCTGGGCCGCGCGGCACCGGGACGAGCCGCTGCCCGCCGAGGTCGAAACCCACGTCAAACGCCTGCTGCTGGACCACCTGGGCGGCGTCATCGCCGCCGCGCGGTTCCCGGTGGCGAAGCTGGTGGCCGGCTACGCCGCGGTCGCCAACCCCGGTGCGGAGGCGACGGCCGTCGGGTTCGGCTGGCTGTCCGCCGACGGTGCCGCGCTGGTCAACGGCACCGCCGCGCACAGCCTCGAGGTCGACGACGGCTACACGCCGGGCAGCGTGCACCCGAGCGCGGTCGCGTTCCCAGCGGTGCTGGCGGCGGCGCAGCGCCACGGCGCGCCGCCCGGACGGCTGCTCGCCGGCGCCGCGGTCGCACTGGAGCTGACCTGCCGGCTCGCCGCGGCCGGGCACCCCGCGACGTGGCGCAACGGTTTCCACAACACCCCGCTCGCCGGTGTCGTCGCCGCGGCCGCCGGAGTGTCCACGGTGCTGGGTTCCGACGCCGCGCAGACCGAGCACGCCCTCGGCATTGCCGCTTCCCACGCGGGCGGGCTGTTCGCGTTCCTCGGCCAGGACGCCGAGGTGAAGCGGCTCCACGCCGGAAAAGCCGCGCGCGACGCGTTGGCCAGCGCGGAGCTCGCCGCGCGCGGGCTCACCGGGCCGTCCGGGGTGCTGGAAGGGAAGAAGGGCTACTTCGAGGCCTTCGCGCACAACGACCACGACCCCCGCGTTGTCGTCGACGGCCTGGGCAGCGACTGGGCGTTGCTGCGCACGTACGTCAAGCCGTACCCGTGCTGCCGGCACCTGCACGGCCCGATCGACGCGGCGCTGGAGCTGCGCGCGGAACCCGGGTTCGACGCCGCGCGGATCACCCGGGTCACCGTCGGCACCTACGCGGTCGCGGCGCACCACAACGCGACCACAGTGGACAGTTTTCTCGGCGCGCAGATGAGCATTCCGCACGCCGTCGCGGTCGCGCTGCTGCGGGGCGAGGTCGGCCTGACCGAGTTCGAGGCCGCGGCCTATTCCCGGGAGGACGTCCGCGCGCTGGCGGCCAAGGTCGAGGTCGGGCCCGACCCCGAGGCCGAGGCGGTGTACCCGGTGGAACGCCCGGCGCGCGTGACGATCGAACTCGACGGCGCCGAGCCGCTGAGCCTGCGCGTCGCCCAGCCCTACGGCGAGCCGGACAACCCCGTCTCCGACGCGGCGCTGGAGGAGAAGTTCCGCCGGCTGTCCACGCCGTCGCTCGGTGCGGACCGGACGGCGAAGATCATCGCTGCCGTCCGTGCCCTCGACGACCTGTCGTTCCTGCAGGAGCTGGCGTGAAACCGTTGCGAGGACAGCGCGTCGTGGAGGTGGCGACGTACGTCGCGGCGCCGTCGGGCGGGCTCGCGCTCGCGCGGCTCGGTGCCGACGTCATCCGGGTCGACCCGCTCGGCGGGGGGGGGGCCCCCCCCCCCCCGGCCCCCCCCCCCCCCCCCCGCCGCCCGGGGGGGGGGCCGGGGCCCCCCAGCCCCACAACCCCCACCCCCGGCCCGCCCGCCCGCCCCGGCCGCCCGACGCGGAGCGGCGGGCGGGCGCCCGCGGGGCGCGGGGCCGCCGCAACCGGGGTCGCCCCGCCGGGCGGCGCGCCCCACCCCCCCGGGGGGCCGCCCGCCCCCGGCGGCGGCAGCTTGTACTGGACCGGGCTCAACAAGGGCAAGAAATCCGTCACCGTGGACCTCCGTTCGCCCCGGGGACAAGAGCTCGTGACGGCGCTCGTCACGGAACGCGGCACGTTGCTGGACAACACCGTCGGCTGGGACTGGCTCGCCGACGAACGGCTGCGGGCGCTGCGCCCCGACCTCGTGCACGTCCGCGTGCAGGGCCGGCCGGACGGTGGCCCGGCTCTCGACTACACGGTCAACGCCGCGGTCGGCGTCCCGCAGCTGACCGGGCCCGCCGGACTCGACGGGCCCGTGAACCACCAGCTCCCGGCGTGGGACCTGCTCACCGGCAGCCAGGCCGTGAACGCCGTGCTCGCCGGCCTCCTGCACCGCGCCACGACGGGCGAAGGCAGCTACGCGGAGGTCGCGCTGTCCGACGTGGCGCTCGGCGCGGTCGCCGATCTCGGGTGGCTGGGTGAGGCGCGGTTGACCGGGCGGGACCGGCCCAAGCAGGGCAACCACATCTACGGCAGCTTCGGCACCTCGTTCCGCACCGCCGACGGCCGCCACGTGATCGTGGTGGCGATGACGCGGCGGCAGTGGCGGGCGCTGCAGGAGGCGACCGGCACGACCGAGCAGCTGTCCCGCCTCGGCGAGCGCGCCGGGATCGACCTCGACGTCGAGGAGAACCGGTACCGGCTGCGGGAAGAGCTGGTCGCGGTGCTGGCGCCCTGGTTCGCCGAGCGGGACGTCGAAACCGTCACCATGGCCTTCGCGGACACGCCGGTGCTGTGGCAGCGCTACCGCTCGCTCACCGAAGTAGCCGCCGACGGTGGTGAGCCGTTGCTCGACGAAGTCGACCAGCCCGGCATCGGGCCGGTGCCGGCCGCTCGCAGCGCGGTGCGCTGGGCGAGCGCGCCGGCCGAAGCCGTCGAGCCCGCGCCGGCGCTCGGCGCGGACACCGAGGCGGTGCTGACCGGTGAGCTCGGGCTCGGGCAGAAGGAGCTCGCGGCTCTCGTGGACGAGGGAGTGATCCGCTGATGACGGTGACCACCGGTGAACTGGCCGGAGCGCTCCTGTGGCCGCGCAGCATCGCGCTGGTCGGTGCGTCCGACGATCCCGCGAAGACGAGCTCCCGCCCGCTGCGGTACCTGCGTTCGGCCGGCTTCACGGGCCGGGTTTACCCGGTGAACCCGCGCCGCGAGCAGGTGGGCGGCGAACGGGCGTGGCCTTCGCTCGCGGACCTGCCCGAAGTCCCCGACCACGTCTACGTGATGACCGGTGCCGAGCAGGCGATCGAGGCGGTGGGCGAATGCGGGCGCCTCGGCGTGCCCGTCGCGACGGTGCTCGCGAGTGGCTTCGGCGAAGAAGGAGAGCAGGGACGGGAGCGGGAAGCGCGGCTGCGCGCGGCGGCGGGCCCGACGCGCGTGCTCGGCCCGAGCAGCCTGGGGGTGGTCAACCCCCGCAACGGGCTGCTGCTCACCGCCAACGCGGCGTTCGCCGAAACCGACCTCGCGCCCGGTGGCGTGTTCGTCGCCTCCCACTCCGGCAGCGTCATCGGCGCGCTGGTCTCCCGGGGCAAGCAGCGCGGGATCTCCTTCGCGGGGCTGGTGTCCACGGGCGGGGAGGCCAACCTGAGCCTCGGTGAGATCTGTCTATCCACAGTGGACGACGACGGGATCGCTTCGTACGCGTTGTTCCTGGAGTCCCTGCACCACAGCGATCAGCTCGCCGAGTTCGCGCTGGCCGCGGCCGAACGCGGCAAGCCCGTGGTGGTCTACAAGCTCGGCCGCTCGGCGCAGGGCGCGCAGCTCTCGGTGTCGCACACGGGTGCGCTCGCCGGCTCCGACGAGGAGGCCGACGCCTTCTTCCGGGCGTGCCGCATCAGCCGGGTCGACAACCTGGAGGCGCTGATCGAGGCTCCCGCGCTGCTGGAGCGCGTGCCGGCCGGCAAGGGCGCCGCGGACTTCTCCGTCGCCGTGCTCACCACGACGGGTGGCGGCGCGGCGCTCATCGTCGACCAGCTGGGCTTGCGGGGCATCGGGGTGCGGGCGCCGTCGGCGCCGCTGCGGCAGCGGATCCAGGCGCTGGGTGCGCCGATCACCGACAGCATCGTCCTGGACCTCACCCTCGCCGGGGCGAAGCACGAGATCGTCAGCGGTGCGCTCGACGAGCTGCAACGCAGCGGCGAGTTCGACCTCGTGGTGATGGTGGTCGGCTCGTCGGCCCGGTTCCACCCCGAGCTCGCGGTGCGGGCGGTGGCCGAGCGCGCCGGCGGCCCGACGCCGCTGGCCGCGTTCGCGGTGCCGGACGCGCCCGAGGCGCTCGCCGCGCTCGCCGAAGCCGGGGTGCCGGCCTTCCGCACGCCGGAGGCGATCGTGGAGGCCATCACCGCGGCGGCTTCGCGGCCGGGAGCACTGGCGTACCGGCCGTCGACCGGCGGCCCTCGAGGCACCCCGAAGGTGCTCGACGAGCTCGACTCCTACCGGGTGCTGCGGGAGGTGGGCATCTCCGCGCCGCCCGCTGTCGAGGTGCCGGTCGACGAGGTGCTGCGCGGTCGGGTGCCCGCCGGGCTCCCGTATCCGGTGGCGGTCAAGGTGCTTTCGGCCGAGATCGCGCACAAGACCGACGCCGGCGGTGTCGTGCTCGGCGTTTCCGGCGAAGCGGAGCTCGTCGAAGCCGCCCGGGCGATCGCCTCGGCCGTGGGCCGATCCGGTGGTGTGGCCGAGCGTCTGCTGGTGACCGGGATGGCACCGTCCGGAGTGGACGCGCTGGTCGGCTACCGGGTCAGCGCCGAGGTCGGACCGCTGGTCGTGGTGGCGGCCGGTGGCCTCACCGCCGAGCTGTACCGCGATTCGAGCCTGCGGCTCGCGCCGGTGGACCTCCCCACCGCGCACGAGATGATCCGCGAGGTCAAGGGGCTCGCCCCGGTGGTCGGGTACCGCGGGTCCAGCGGCGACGTGGCCGCGCTCGCCGCGGCCGTCGTCGCACTGTCCACATTGGCCGAATCGGCACCGGAGGTGCTGGAAGCCGAGGTCAACCCGTTGCGCGTCTTCGGCCCGGGCGAGGGTGCCACGGCGCTCGACGCCCTGGTGTGCGTCACCGGACGGGGCTAGCCCGGTCCGCAGTTCTCCCACGTGTCTCAACGTCGAGCCGGAGGTAAGTTCGTGATGTCCGATTCCCGTCGTGGCCCCACCCCCGTCGGTGTTCACCTCGACCGCGCCCGGGTGGGGCGCCCGCACCTGAAACAGCTGGCTCTGCTCGGCGGGGGCGGCTTCTTCGACGCCTTCGACATCTACCTGTCGGGTTCCGTGCTGGCCGCCATGCTCGCCACGAAGTTCTCGACGGTGGGCCAGAACGCCCTCCTGCTTTCGGCGACGTCGTTCGGCCTGCTGGTCGGCACCCTGGTCGCCGGCTACCTCGGTGACCGGTTCGGCCGGCGCTCGACCTACCTGTACTCGCTGGCGCTCTACAGCCTGGCCACCCTGCTCACCGCGATCGCGCCCAGCCACGGGCTGATCACGGTGCTGCGCGTGGCCACGGGACTCGGGCTCGGGGCCGTGCTGATCACGGGTTACGGCACGTGGAACGAGTTCGTGCCCCACCGCCGGCGAGCTTCGTGGGCCGGGGTGCTCGCGATGGTCGTGAACCTCGCGCTGCCGGCGTCGGCGATCGCCGGCCTGCTGGTGATCCCGTCGCTGGGCTGGCGGGCCATGTTCGTGGTGTGCGGTGTGCCCGCGGCGCTGATCTGGGTGCTGCAGGTGAAGTTCCTCGACGAATCGCCTCGCTGGCTCGAGTCCCGGGGCCGCCACGAAGAGGCTTACCGGATCGCCCGCAAGTACAACCCCGACCTGCCCGAGCAGCCGCCGGCCGGCTTCCCCGATCCGCGGCCGGTGTCGGCGCGGCCCGACTTCCGCGCCCTGTTCCGGAAACCGCTGGGCCGGATCACGGCGGCGTGCATCCTGATCGCCGTGTGCAACCAGATCGCGTTCTACACGTTCCAGTCGTGGGTGCCGACGTACCTGGTCGGCCAGGGACTATCGGTGGAGAAGAGCCTCACCATCACGGTGTTCATGCAGCTGGGTGCCGTTCCCGGCTGCCTGATCGGCGGACTCGTGGGCGACCGGCTCGGGCGCAAGTGGATCAACGCGGTGCTGTTCGTCGTCATGGGGCTGGTCGGGATCTGGTACGGCTACTCGCGGTCGACCACCGAGCTGATCGTCTCGGGGATCGCGTGGGTCTTCCTCGCGAGCTTCGCGATCTCCGTGCAGATCGCGAGTTACATCCCCGAGCTGTTCCCGACCGAGCTGCGCATCCAAGGCTCGGCACTGGCCAACGCCTGTGCGCGCGGCGCTGTGATCGTCACGCCGTTCCTCGTCAGCTCCACCTTCTCCGGGGCCGGCGTGCAGGGGGTGTTCCTCGGGGTGCTCGGGGTCTGCCTGATCGGCGCGATCGCCGTGGTGGTGCTCGCGCCGGAGACGCGGCGGCGCAGCCTCGAGGACATCGCGCAGACCACTACCGGCCAGGTGGCCGGGGCCGAACTGGAAAGGAAGCTGTCGTGACCCGTCTGGCTCAGACCGCAGGTTTGACCGATGTGCAGTCGGAGATTTTGGCGACGGTGCGGTCGTTCGTGGATCGGGAGGTGATTCCGCATGCGCAGGCGCTGGAGCGTGCGGATGTGTATCCGGTGGAGATCGT
>NZ_JBITBT010000025.1:0-140800 GCF_044452505.1 Amycolatopsis sp. NPDC051903
AGCTCGACCCCGAGTTCGGTCTCGAGCTGCTTGACCTGGTGAGACAAAGCCGGCTGCGCGATGTGGAGCCGGTCCGCCGCCCGGCCGAAGTGACATTCCTCGGCCACGGCAACGAAGTACCGCAAGTGCCGCAGCTCCATCCGGACCCACTTTCGATGCTTCAGTGCGCGGGCAAGGGCTCGGTTCCGCGACCGCCGAATCGTCCGCATCCGCCATCATCCACAGTGCCCGGTCCGGCAGCCCGGATCAGGACCGAACCGGTCATGATCACGCACCGGCGGCTGTTGCCGCTGCGGCGGACGCGGACCGATGATGTGGTCATCCGCTGCGCGCAGCGCTTCGCTGCCGCCCGCTGTCCCCGAACTCCCGCTGTCCCGCCGCCCCTCGCGGCCGCGCACCGCGGCGTGGTTGCCAGAGTGGGCGGCACGCGGGGACCGCCGGCCGGACAACCGGGACGTCAGCACCCAGCTGGTGGGCCTGACCACCTTCGCCGCGATTTCCGGCTGAGGTCCGCGAAAAGCGGATCGCCCGGCCGGCGCCGGACCTCTACCTTTCGCGTCGAACGTCAGCAGCGGCGCTTGACGGGAGGTCTGGAATGCCGGCGGAGCTAGAGTTCCCCGAACCGCAGCGTGTCGGAGGGGTTCTCCCCGAACTTGGCCCGGTACGCCTGGGCGAACCGGCCCAGGTGGCCGAACCCCCAGCGGAAAGCCACCTCGCTGACGGACACGGCCGGGCGCGACCCGGCCCACAGGTCCGCCCGGACCTGATCGAGGCGGCAGTCTCGCAGGTAGGCCATGGGCGGCACGCCGACGTAGCGCCGGAACCCCTCCTCCAGCGAGCGGACGCTGACGCCCGCCAGTTCGGCCAGCTGGGCGACCGTCCACGGTTCTTCGGGCCGGGCGTGCATCAGCTCGACCACCCGTTTGACGGTCCGCGGCCGCGGGCTCGCACCCGGTTCGGAGAGCGCCTCGCGGTAGCTGTGCGGTTGTCCCCAGAGCAGCCCGCCCACGATGAGCCGGCGCAGCTCCGCGGCGAGCAGCTCGTCCCGGGTGAACGCACCGGGCGCGTCCAGTTCGGCGGCGAGGATTTCGACCGCGTGCAGCCACGAGCGGGTGGCCGGCCGCGTCAGGTCCAGCTTCATCCGGAACCGGACCGGCGCGGGCAACGGGCGCTCGAGCCGCCGGACGACCTCGCCTTCGAGGAAGCTCCGATCGATCTTGAGGCACAGCTGCTCGCTGCCGGCCTCCCAGCGGTCGAGCACGGTCCGGCCGACGGGGTTGAACACCGCAGCCGTCCGCGGCGTGGCGACGACGCGCTGGTCACCGCACCTCGACGCCACGGCGCCGGTCAGCGGAACGTTCACGTGGTAGGCCGTCTGCAGGTCACCGCAGTCCTTGATGATCTCGGCGCCGTAGGACAGGCGCCCGATCGTGAGCGGCCCCACCGACAGCGTGCGCATCGTGAAGTCGAAGCCCCGGGCTCGGCGCGTGGGATCGACCCGGAGCGGGTAGTAGACGCGGCTCAGCTCTTCCCGGGCGAACGCCAGATCGGTGGTGTGGAACGACTTCGGCGTGCCGGACGCGCCGGCACCCGCCGCGCGGTGACCGGCACACATGGGCGGATCGTAACTCGACCGGAATCACCGGGCAAGGCGCGGAGGAGGTGGCCGACGTGGAGCTGCGCCAGCTGAAGGCCTTCGTCGTCGTGGCGGAAGAGCTGCACTTCGGCCGCGCGGCCGAACGCCTGCACATGGCGGCTTCGCCGTTGAGCCGGCAGATCCGCAGCCTGGAACGGGAGCTGAAGGCGGCGCTGTTCCGCCGCACGACCCGCCGCGTCGCGCTGACCCCCGCCGGGCGCGTCCTGCTCGAACGCAGCCGCGCGATCCTGCGGGAGGTCGACGCGGTGACCCGCACCGTCGCCGAGCTGGCCACGGCCACCGCGCCCCGCGTCACGATCGCGTTCACCCGCTGCGCCGCCCAGACCCTGCTCGCCCGGATCACGGTGACCGCCCGCCGGTTCCGTGACCTCCAAGTCGACCTGCACACGGATCTGCTCACGCCGGCGCAGCTGGACGCGATCGCGAACGGGTCCGTCGACCTCGGGTTCCTGGTGCGCGCAGGAGAACCGATCCCCGCCGGACTCCGCTCGCACTCCCTGACCGCCGGCGCCCTGCGAGCCGTGCTGCCGGTCGGGCACCCGCTCGCGGAGCGCGCGGTGATCGACGTCGCCGACCTCGCGTCCCACGACCTCATCTCCTTCCCCGCGCCTACCCGGTCGGTGGTCCGCGCGGTCACCGAGAAAGCCTGTGCCCGAGCGGGTTTCCTGCCGCGGTTCGCCTACGAGGCCGGTGAGACGGCCGCGATCCTCAACCTCGTCGCGGCGGGTCTGGGGATCAGCCTGCTGCCGGTGCCCGTCGACCTGCTCGGCCCCGGGCTCGTGCACCGTCCGGTGACGCCGGAAGTCGGGATCGAAATCAGCATGGTGTGGCGCGAAGACGAACAGCGCCCGGCCGTACTGCACCTGATCGCGGCGATCCGGCGCTCCTGCCGGCCGGTGCCGCGGAACGAGGGCAGTGAGCTCGCTCCGCTGAGCACCGCGCCGTAGCCGGCCGAGTGTCCTTTCCGGACAGACGAGCCGGGAACTGTTCGGATTACAGCGTCTGCCCGAACATCGTGGCCGCTTCCCGGGCGGTCGGCGTGCCCAGGTCCAGATCCGCGCCGGCTTCCTTGAGCGCGGCGACGATCTCGTGCTCACCCTTGAACAACGCCCCGGCGATCGCCGCCTGGCCCCGGGCGTTGCAGATGTCCGGATCCGCACCTTTCGTGAGCAGGTAGCGCACGGTCTCGAGGCGCCCGTGGTAAGCGGCGAGCATCAGGAGTGAGTTTCCGGCCGCGTCGAGTGCGTTGACGTCCAGGCCGTGGTCGAGGAAGTCCGCGAGCTCTTGCGTGTTGCCGTCGCGCGCCAGATCCGCCATGACGGCTCGCGCGCGCTGGTGAAGCTGTTCGTGCACGACCACGGAATGTTCGTTGTCCGACATGATGTGATTTCACCAACTCCGTGCAGCAGGAAAAGTGGTGCCGGTGCCCGAAAGCCGGGCCACCCCGTCGCGAGAACGGGGCGGCCCAGGGTTGTCCTAACAGGACCTCACAGCGCGCCGAGGGCCTCGCAGGCCTTCTGCACGCCCTCGCCGTACGCGGGGTCGGCCTTGGTGCAGTTCTCGATGTGCTTGAGCACGGTAACCTTCCGCGCACCCTTGATCGCGCGGGCCGTGTTCTCGAACAGGCGCTGCTGCTCGTCCGCGCTCAGCAGGCGGAACAGGTCGCCGGGCTGGGTGTAGTAGTCGTCGTCCTCTTCGCGGTAGTTGAAGTGGTCGGCGGTGGAGCCGATGGCCTGCGCCGGGTCGGCGTAGGCGGGCTGCTCCTGCCAACGGCCGTAGCTGTTCGGCTCGACGCCCGGGACGCCGCCCTGGTTGCCGTCCACGCGCATGGTGCCGTCACGGTGGTAGGTGTTCACCAGCTTCGCCGCGCGCGGGTAGTTGACCGGGATCTGGTGGTGGTTCACGCCGAGGCGGTAGCGCGCGGCGTCCCCGTAGGAGAACAGCCGGCCCTGCAGCATCCGGTCCGGGCTGTAGGAGATGCCCGGGATGAGGTTCGCCGGGGTGAACGCGGCCTGCTCGACGTCGGCGAAGTAGTTGTCCGGGTTGCGGTTCAGCTCGAACTCGCCGACCTCGATGAGCGGGTAGTCCTTCTTGCTCCACACCTTCGTCAGATCGAACGGGTGGAAGCGGTACGTCGCGGCGTCGGCCTCGGGCATGACCTGCACGAACAGCTTCCACTTCGGGAAGTCGCCGCGCTCGATGGCGTCGAACAGGTCGCGCTGGTTCGACTCGCGGTCCTGCGCGATGACGGCGGAGGCTTCCTCGTCGGTCAGGTTCTCGATGCCCTGCTGGGTGCGGAAGTGGAACTTCACCCAGTGCCGCTCGCCCGCCGCGTTGATGAAGCTGAACGTGTGCGAGCCGAAGCCGTGCATGTGGCGGAACGACTTGGGGATGCCGCGGTCGGACATGACGACCGTGACCTGGTGCAGCGATTCGGGCAGGCCCGTCCAGTAGCCCCAGTTGTTCTCCGGGTCGCGCAGATTGGTGCGCGGGTCGCGCTTCACGGCGCGGTTGAGGTCCGGGAACTTCAGCGGGTCGCGGTGGAAGAACACCGGCGTGTTGTTGCCGACGACGTCCCAGTTGCCCTCTTCTGTGTAGAAACGCACAGCGAAACCGCGGATGTCGCGCTCGGCGTCGGCGGCGCCGCGCTCACCGGCGACGGAGGAGAAGCGCGCGAACATCTCGCACTCGTTGCCGACCTTCCCGAAGAGGGCGGCCTTGGTGTACTGCGAAATGTCGTGTGTGACGCGGAACGTGCCCCACGCGCCGGAACCCTTGGCGTGCATGCGCCGCTCGGGGATGACCTCGCGGTCGAAGTGCGCGAGCTTCTCGAGAAGCCACAGGTCCTGCAGCAGCACCGGCCCGCGGGCGCCCGCGGTCATGCTGTTCTGGTTGTCCACGACCGGCGCACCGGCCGCCGTGGTCAACGGCTTCGTGTTTTCCTCGAAAGCCATTCCCATCCTCCTCAGTTCGGGTGTTCCGCTGTCGTGCCCGGTCCGGCTGCCGCACCGCAGGCGGGGCAGAGTCCCCAGAAGGTCACCTCGGCCTCGTCGATCACGAAACCGTGTGTGGTGGCGGGCGTGAGGCACGGCCGCTCGCCCACCGCGCAGTCGACGTCTTCGACCGCTCCGCACCTCCGGCAGACCACGTGGTGGTGGTTGTCGCCCGTGCGCAGCTCGAACCGCGCCGGCGACCCGGCGGGCTCGATCCTGCGCACCAGCCCGACCTCTCCCAGCGCGGCGAGGATGTCGTACACCGCCTGCGTCGACACCGTCCCGATCTCCCCGCGCACCGCGCGGACGACCGAATCGACATCGGCGTGCGGCCGCTGCCCCACCGCGCGTAGCACAGCCCTGCGCTGCTTGGTGACTCGCAGTGAGGCACCGCGCAGCCACTCCGCTGGATCCGTGGCCGACATGAGCGCATCAGATCATGCTTTCTGGAACAAGTCCAGAGAATAGTCTTGACTCATTCAAGTGAATTGGGTCGCACCGGATCTGCCCCCAAATGGCGGTTTCAGCCGCTCGACCAGCTACGACGGCCCTCCGGCGCGACGACGGGACCGCGCGGATGGCGTCGTCCACGGTGTCCTCGAGGGCTCGGGCGTGTTCATGGGAGATGACAGTCACCATGGTTGACGATCCCCCGGCATGAAGGCGCCCGTGATCGCCCCGGGTCACGGAGAGTGAAACCCGGGCTGACGTTGTGTCGGCGCATAGATCAACCGGGAAATGGCTGAGCCAGGTTCCCCTCGGCGACCCCGAGCCCCCGAGCCGAGGAATCGATCGCTGGGATTTTGCTGCCGTCGAACACTTCCCGCATGGCCTTCACGTCGCGGCAATCGCCGGCCCGTGGAGCCGAACGGGGCGCGCGGCTTCCGCAGGCGACCTCGTCGGGCGATTGATCCCGCAGGGCGGCGCCGAGCAGGAACCGCGGCAGCTTCGCGCGAGCAGCGAGCAATTCGCGGCTTCCGCGGTGAGGACACCAGCCGCCGAAAGGCGGCCCTGGCTCACGGATTCGGGAGCACCTCCGTGCCGTGGAGGTAGAACGTGCGCTGTTCCGTGAAAGTCAGCACCGACTCGACCCCGCCCAGCCGTCCGGAGCCGGAGGCGGCCAGGCCGCCGAAGGGCACGTGCGGTTCGTCCCCCACGGAGGGGCCGTTGACGTGGACGGCGCCGCAGCGGAGGGAGCGGGCGAGGTGCCACGCGTGGGACGCGTCGGAGGACAGGACGGAGGCGATGAGGCCGTACGGGGTGTCGTTGGCGGCCGCGATCATGGCCGGCTCGTCCGCGAACGGCTGGAGGGTGATGAGCGGCGCGAAGGATTCCGTCGAGTACAGCTGGGATTCCGCGCTGACGTCGGTGAGGACGGTCGGGGTGGCGTAGCGGCCGTCGGCGCTCCCGCCGGTCAGCACGCGGGCCCCGCGCGACACGGAGTCGGCCACCAACGATGTGAAGCGCGCGGCCGCGGCGTCGGTGATGAGGGGGCCGACGGCCGTGGTGTCGAGGCGGGGGTCACCGATGGACAGCGCGGCGGCGCGGGCGGCGACGCGTTCGCACAACTCGGCGAAGACCGGAGCGGCCACGAGGACTCGGTCCGTCGACATGCAGACCTGGCCGGAGTTCGCGAAGGCGGCGAAGGCGACGTGATCGGCCGCGGTGTCGAGATCGGCGTCGGACAGGACGAGGGTGGGGTTCTTGCCGCCGAGTTCCAGGACGGCCGGCGTCAGCGCGTTCCCGGCGACGGAGGCGATGCTGCGCCCGACCGGCGTCGAGCCGATGAACACGACCCGGCGGACCGCGGGTTCGGCGACCAGCGAAGCCACCAGTTCCTTGCTGCGCGAAGGGCTGCACGTCACCACGTTCACCACGCCCGCCGGCGCCCCCGCGCGGGTCAGGACGTCGGCGAGCAGGTGACCGGCCGCGTGGGGCGCCTGTTCGCTGGGGCGCAGGATGACCGTGTTGCCCAAAGCCAACGCGATCGCCACGGACCGCGCCGCCAGCACCACCGGCGCGTTCCACGGCACGATCGCCAGCACGACACCCGCGGCCGTGCGCAGACTCAGGTTCGCGCCCGACGGATCAGCCGATGGCAGCACCGAACCCAGCGGACTGCTCGCCAGGCCGGCCGCCTCGCGCAGCGTCGCCGCGGCCTCCGCGGTGTTCATCTCCGCCCACCCGCGCACCGCGCCGACTTCGAGCGCGAGCGAGTCGCGAGTGCGCGGGAAATCGGCTTCCAGCAGGTCGGCGGCGCGCAGCAGCACGGCCCGGCGTTCGGCGAACGACACGCGCGACCACTCCGCGAACGCGCGTCCGGCCGCCGCGACCGCGAGCAGGCCGTCGGCGGGCGAGGCGTCGGCGACGTCGGCCAGCACCTCGCCGGTGACCGGCGACCGGGAGGCGAACGTCGCCCCGTCCCGCGCCGGTACGTGTTTTCCGTCGATGAAGAGCAGCACAGCGAGACTCCTAGAACAGCAGGATCGGCTTCACCACGGCACCCGACGCGGCGTCGGCGGCAGCGGTGTTGATGTCTTCGAACGCGTAGGTCTTCTGGAACGTCTCCATCGGGAAATCGCCGCGCGCGTGCGCGGCCGCCAGGAGCGGCACGAGCGTCTCCGGCTCGCCGTCGCCCAGCGTCACGCCGACGATCGAGCGCCCCGGCAGCAGGCGGTTCACGTCGAACGACGCGCGCGAACCCGCCCGCGGCGCACCGATCAGCGCGCACGTGCCACCGACCGCCAGCCCGGCGACGAGGTTCTCGATCACGCCCACGTTTCCCGTGGTGTCCACCGCGAAATCCGCGCCCGCGAGCGCACCCGGGGCCGACGCTTCGAGCACCGACGTCGCCCCGAGCCGCTTTGCCAGCTCCAGCCGGCTCGCCACCCGGTCCACCACCACGACTTCGGCAGCCGGCGACATGCGCGCGGCCGCCATCACCGCGGCGAGCCCGACCGCGCCGGCGCCCGCCACGACGACCGTGGACCCCGGGGTCGGGCGCAGGACGTTGAGGATCGCGCCGGCGCCCGTCTGCAGCCCGCAGCCGAGCGGCGCCAAGGCAGGCAGGTCCGCCTCCGCGAGGTCGCCGAGCACCACGACGCTGCGCTCGTCGACGATCGCGTGCTGCGCGAACGAAGACTGGCCGAAGAAGTGGCACCCGAGGTCCTCGCCCTTGTGCCGGATGGTGGCCGTGCCGTCGGCCCGGCGGCCGCCGAACAGGTTGAGCGGCAAGTGGTGCTCGCACAGCGCGGGGTGTCCGCCGCGGCAGTTGCCGCAGCGCCCGCACGACGTGAACGTCAGCAGCACGCGGTCACCCGGTTTCGTGCGCACGACGCGGGAGCCGACCTCCTCGACGACGCCGACCCCCTCGTGGCCCAGTACGCCGGGCAGCGGGAACGGGGTCACGCCGTGGGCCACGCTCAGGTCCGTGTGGCACATGCCGGTCGCCACGAGGCGCACGCGCACCTCGTCGGGCCGCGGTTCGTCGAGCTCGACGTCCTCGAGCGAGAACTCCTGCCCCTCCTGCCAGATCACGGCTGCGGTCGTCACGGGCTCGGTCCTTTCCTTCGAAACGGCGCATCCGGGAAGTGTGCGCTGGGCTCAGCGTAACGCACATCGTCCTGTTTTTCAGGTCTTGACTCCTGAATTTTGAAACCTATGCTGGGTGGAGAGGTACGAACGCGCTCGAAGGAGAGCAGCCATGGCAGCACGCACAAGCCGGCCCGCGGCGTGGACGAGGTTCCGCCACGGTGAGTTCGAGTGCACGGTCGTCAGCGACGGGATCCTCGAGATGGGCCCGGCGCGCGACAACTTCCCGGAAGCCGACCCGGCGGAGATCGACGCGCTGCTGGAGCGCCACTACCTGCCCGCCGACAAGGTGCGGCTGCACCAGAACCTGCTGATCGTGGACACCGGGCGGCAGCTCGTGCTGTTCGACACCGGTGTCGGCCGCTCGCCGGACCTGGGCCGCGGGTTCTTCGGGCCGCAGACCGGGCAAGCGGTGGCGAGCATGCGGGCCGCCGGGTTCGAGCCGGCCGACATCGACGTCGTCGCGATCACGCACGCGCACCCGGACCACTGCTGGGGACTCGTCGACGAGAAGGACCAGCCGCTCTACCCGAACGCGCGCATCGTCGTGAGCGACACCGATTTCGTGCACTGGACCGATCTGTCCCGAGTGGACACCGCGCCCAACCAGCACATGAAGGACCACTACGTGGGCGCGAACCGCAATCTCCTGGCGTACGGTGACCGGGTGGTGCGCGTCGGAGACGGTTACGAGGTCGCGCCCGGCATCACCGCGACGGCGACGCCGGGACACAGCCCGGGCCACCTCGTCTACCGCATCGAAAGTGGTGGGCAGACGATGGTGTGCTGGGGCGATCTGTGCCACCACTACGTGATCCTCTTGCAGCACCCCGAGTGGCGGTTCCAGTTCGACTACGACGGTCCCGCCGCGACGGCGCAGCGCAAGCGGATCTACGACCTCGTCGAGAGCGAGCGGCACGCCGTGTTCGCCTACCACTTCCCGTTCCCCGGCCTCGGGCACCTCAAGCGCGACGGCGACGGCTACGCGTGGCTCCCGACCGACCTGGAGCTCGATCTGCCGCAGACTCGAAAGGACACCTCCGCATGACTGCCGTGGACGTGCACGCCCACTACGTGCCCGACTTCTACCGCGAAGCGCTGATCGCCGCGGGACACAGCCAGCCGGACGGGATCAAGGCCATTCCCGGGTGGAGCGAGGCTGCCGCACTATCCACGATGGACCGGCTGGGCGTGCGGACGTCGATGTTGTCGATCTCCACCCCCGGCGTCCACTTCGGAGACGACGCGAAGGCGGCCGAGCTGGCGCGGCTCGTGAACGAGGAGGCGGCGCGGCTGCGCGACGCGCACCCCGGGCGGTTCGGGTTCTTCGCGAGCCTGCCGCTGCCGGACGTCGACGCGTCGGTGACGGAGCTCAAGCACTCCCTCGACGTGCTGCACGCCGACGGCATCGTGCTGGAGACCAACCACCACGGCGTGTACCTCGGCGACGAGCGGCTCGAGCCGGTCTACGCGGAGGCCGCGGCCCGCGGCACCGTGGTGTTCCTGCACCCGACGACACCGGACGCCGCCGAGCACCTTGCGCTGGGCTACCCGCGGCCGATGCTCGAGTTCATGTTCGACTCGACGCGCGCGGTCACGCAGCTGATCCTGTCGGGCACGCTGGAGCGGCACCCGTCGCTGCGCGTGATCGTGCCGCACGCCGGCGCCGCGCTGCCCGTGCTCGCGAACCGGATCGAGCTGCTCCTGCCGCTGCTGGCCAAGCCCGGCACGCCGACGCCGGACATCCGCAAGGCGTTGAAGACCCTGCACTTCGACCTCGCCGGCGCACCGGTGCCCGAACTGCTGGGCGCGTTGCTGTCGGTCGCGGACGCCGCGCACCTGCACTACGGCAGCGACTTCCCGTTCACCCCGGCGGATTCCTGCGTGGCGCTGCGCGAGAAACTGCTCACGACGGACCTGCTCGACGACGAGACGCGGGCGGGCGTGTTCGGCCGGAACGCCCGGGAATTGTTCCCACGCCTCGCCTGACCCGCATGTCAGATATAGTTTCCCGCATGGCAGGACCAGCAGAGAAGACGAGCGCGTACCGCGAGCGCAACTCCACGGCCGACCGCGCGCTCGACATCCTCGGCATGTTCACCGACGAGGTGCCGGTGCTCTCGGGCAGTGCTGTGGCCGCGAAGCTGGGCGTCGCGAAGTCGACGGCCTACCGCTACCTGCAGAGCCTCGTGACGAACCGCTTCCTCGAAGAAGCCCCCGGCGGTGGCTTCCGCCTGGGGCTCAAGGTGCTGGAGCTCGCGCGGCTCGCGCGCCGGACGTACGGGCTGTCCGAGGTCGCCGCACCCGTGATGACGGATCTCGCCGAGGCCGTGCACGAAACCGTGCTGCTGACGCGGCGCACCGGCAACCTCGTGGTGTGCCTCGACCGCGCGGAATCGCAGACGCACCGCGTGCGCATTTCCTACGAGCGCGGCAGCACGCTCCCCCTCAACGCCGGCGCGTCGGCGCTGGCGCTGCTCGCGTGGAGCGACCGCGCGGAGGTCGAGGCCGTGCTGCGCAGCACTCCCCTGCAGCGCTTCACGCCCGCCACGCTCACCGAGGTCCCCGACGTGCTGAAGCGCCTCGACCAAATCCGCGACGACGGCTACGCCATGACGCGCGCCGAGGTGGACCCTGAGGTCCTCGGCATCGCCGCCCCCATCCGCGACGAATCCGGCACCGTCGCGGCGGCCATCAGCGTCGCCGCCCTCGCGACGCGCGTCGCGCCGGGCGAGGAACAGGCCATTGTGGACAAGGTGCTGGCCGCCGCGGGGCAGATCAGCGAACGCCTGCTCCTGACGACCCAGTGAGCGTCGAAGCCCTCAACGACCTGGCGCAGCGCTACGTCGACCCGGTGCTGAAGGAGGCGGGGTTCACGAAGCGCCGCCAGCGGGTGTGGTCCCTCGTTTCGCCGGAAGGGCACGCCGTCCTCGCCAAGATCCGCGCCTGGCCGACGGCGCCCGAATACTCGTTCTTCGTCGAGACGGCAGCGATTCCCGCCGTCCTCCGCGAGTACCACGACAACGGCGCACGATCAGCGCGGCTGAACGACGGCTGGCAGCTGTTCCTCACCAGGCTGGATGTTCCGGCAGACCTGAACACCGCGCCAATACCGGTGAACGACGTGTGGCGGTTCCTGCCCGCCGAGATCGACGAGTACGGCCCGAAGATCCGCGACCACTTCCGCGAAGTAGCCGTGCCCCTGTGGCGGAGCTGGCTCGAACTCCCGACGCTGGCTGAAATCTCCGCCCGCCGCGACCCCGACCTCTCGGTGATGTTCGGGTACGGGCCTGGCTTCGCGAAGGTGATCCTCGAGATCGACACCGGTGACGCGGGGGAACTGGAGGAGCGGATCACCGACCTCATCGCCCACGGCGCCGATCGGAAACTCCTCGAATGGCTCCGCCGGCGCCTCCACGCCCGGACGAGGTGAGCACGCGCCGAGACCTGGTGAACAGCTGCGTCGTGCTGAACTGGCTGCGCACGCGGCGTTGAAGCACAAGGAAAACCGCGGAGGCAGGGGACGGCTGCCTCCGCGGTTTTCCTTCCCGGTCAGCTCTCCGCGCGGACGCGGTTGACGAGCCGGCCGATGCCGTCGACTTCGACGGTGATTTCGTCGCCGTCCGTGAGGAACAGCTGGGGGTCGCGGCGGTAGCCGACGCCGCCCGGGGTGCCGGTGAGGATGAGGTCGCCGGGCAGCAGCGTGGTGAACTCCGAGATGGTCGACACGAGGGTCGGGATGTCGAAGATCAGGTGGGACGTGTCGGATTCCTGCAGCTTCTCGCCGTGCAGCAGGGTGCGGATGCCGGCCGCCGAGACATCGGCGTCGGCCGGCGGCACGAGGTACGGGCCGAGCGGGGTCGAGCGGTCCCACGCCTTGCCCTGCAGCCACTGGTGCGTTTTGTACTGGTAGTCGCGCATGGTGATGTCGTTGGCGACCGTGTAGCCGAGCACGTGGTCGAGGGCGTCGTCGCGGGACACGCGGCGCGCGGGGCGTCCGATCACGACGGTCAGCTCGGCCTCGTAGTCCACCTGCACCGATTCGGGCGGCAGCACGATGTCGTCGTCGGGACCGACCAAGCTGGACGCGAACTTCGTGAACAGCACCGGGTACTCGGGCAGGGCGCGGCCCGTTTCGCCGACGTGCGTGAGGTAGTTGAGGCCGACGCAGATGATCTTGTCCGGGTTCGGCACCACCGGGCACAGCCGCACGTCCGCCACCCGCACGGCCTCTTCCGGCAGTTCGGCGGCCGTCGCCAGCACGTCGGCCGGGGTGTCGCGGCCGAGCTCCGTCAGACCGGCCAACGGCACCAGGCGGTCGCCGTGGACGCGGCCGACGCGGCGCCGGCCCTCGAATTCGTAAGTCGCGTAAGCCACGTCAGTTCCCTTCCGAGGTGCGCCGCCAGGTGGCGAGCTGGCCGCCCCACAGGTTGACGCTCGCGGGCACCGGGTCCCAGCGGCGCGGCACGTAGGTGACCCGGTCGTCGTGGAACTTCTCCATCTCGGCCGAGAGCTCGATGTGGTTGCCGGCGGGGTCGTCGAAGAACACGAACAGGTTGTTGCCGGGGCCGTGGCGGCCCGGCCCCCACGCGACCGGCACGTCCTGTTCGGTCAGCCGGTCGCACCACGCCTTGAAGTCCTCCCACTCGGCGAGGTCGTAGGAGTAGTGGTCGATGTCGCCGGAGCGGCCGGTGTTGACCACCGCGAGGGTGTGGTGGTCGCGGTCGCTGCGCAGCCACGCGAACCGGCCGTCGGCGAGCTGGTCGGAGATGCGGAACCCGACCACGTCGACGTAGAACGCGGCCATGCGCGCGACGTCGGTGGTGGCCAGCGTGACGTGCTGGTACTTGATGGGCCGGCGGCCAGTGTCGGCGGCGTGCTCACCCGCCCGGCGCACGGCCGGGTGCAGGTGCACGACGTTGCCGTCCGGGTCGCGGGTCACGAGCCCGGTCGCGTCGCCGGCGACTTCGTCCAAGTAGGACTCGTCGAGTTCGCCGACCTCGTATCCGTTCTCCCGCAACCGCTTCTCCAGCGCGGCGAGCCCGTCGTGGTCGCGGACCTCGAACGCGATGTGGTCGAGGCCCTGCTCCCCCGCCAGCAGGTCGAGGACGTGGTGGCCGCTGCCCCAGCCCAGCCGGGCCCCGCCGTCGGGCAGCGCGGAGTGCCGGACGAGGCCGAGCACGCGCTCGTAGAACTCGGCGGCAGCCGCGACGTCGGGCACGCGCAGGCCGAGGTGGGACGTGGCGGTGCGGCGCAGCGCGCCGGCGGCGCCGCCTTCCGGGAGCGTGTGCCGGACGGGTGTCTGCATGGGACTTGCCTTTCGGATCAGGACGTGGACAAGACGGGCTCGCGCCGCGGGAGGCCGAGAGCGGTGAAGTCGGGTCGTTCGCCGGGCCGCCACGCGGCGGCGACGAACCGGTCGGGCCGGACGAGCAGCAGCCGGCCGTGGGCGCCGGCGAACTCGCGGTCGAGCGAGCCGTCGACGTCGACGAGGTAGGGACCGTCCGAACGGGACGCCGGCAGGTGCTGGTCGACGGTCACGTAGGCGTACGCCGGTTTCAGCGTTTCGCGCAACTCTTGGGTTTCCTCGGGATCTTCGGCGGCGCCGATGTTCAGCAGCGCCCAGCCGGTGCCGAGCACCTCGTCGAGCAGCCGGGTGCGGTGGACGCTGGTGTCGAAGGCGCGCGGCTGCCCGACGGGCCGGCCGGCGAGGTCGCCGGGCACGACCAGCCCGGCGTGGTAGCTCTGCGCCGGCCGGTAGCGCATGTGCTCGAAGTAGCTGCGGCCCTCCGGCGAGCGCAGGGCGGTCCGGACGAGCTCGTCGCGCCGCTCGGCGAAGCGGCGGTTGGTGGTCATGACGATGCGGCCGAGGCGTTCGGACAGGCGGACGGTTTCCTCGACGTGCGGCCGGCGTTCGAGTTCGTAGCTGTCGAGGGCGCCCGGCGTGAGCCGGCCGGCGAGGACGTCCGCGAGTTTCCACGTGAGGTTCGCGGCGTCGCGGATCCCGGAATTGAGGCCCTGTCCCGCGAACGGCGGCATCATGTGCGCGGCGTCGCCGAGCAGGAACGCGCGGCCGATGCGCCACGTGTCGGCGACCACGGCGTTGAAGCGGTAGTTCACGGCTCGCTCCACTTCGTCCGGGGTGATCGGGCGGAGGGGTTCGAGCAGCGAGCGGATCAGCTCGAACGACGGCGGCGCACCGGCTTCGCCTTCGCCCGGCTGCAGGCGGAATTCGTAGCGGCAGCGCCCGTCGCGGCCCGGCACGATCACGTGCGGCCGAGCGGGATCACCGTGGTGCATGCCGTAGCGCTCGGTGTGGTGGTCGCCGAGGACGTCGGCCACCAGCCAGACGTCGTCGTGGCTGCGCCCGGTCATGCCGACACCGAGCACCTCCCGGACGGTCGAGCGGCCGCCGTCGCAACCGAGGACGTAGCGGGCACGCAGGCTGCCGCCGTCGCCGAACCGGAGGTCGACACCCGCGCCGTCCTGGACGATCTCCCGGAGTTCGGTGTTCATCCGGAGATCCACTGTGGACTTCAGGTGCTCGAACAGCTCGCGCTCCAGCTCCGGCTGCGCGAACGGGTTCTTGAACGGGAACCCGAGCCGGAACGGGATCTCCGCGCCCGCCTGGAACAGGGGCGCGCCGTCGCTGCCGTAGTACCGCGTGCCGGTGCCCGGCACGATGATCCGCTGGATGCGCTCGGCCAGGCCGGCCGACGCGTACACGCGGATCGCTTCGTCGTCGATGCTGATCGCCTTGGGTGCGTCGCTGGTCGTCGCGTTGCGCTCGACCACGACCACGTCGAGGCCCCGCGCCGCGAGCAGCGCCGCGGCCGTCATGCCCACCGGCCCCGCGCCGATCACCGCCACGTCGACGACCTTCGTTCCGACGTCCACGAGCCCTCCTGTTGTCCGGGTGCTGCACTCACAATAGGCGGCTCGCGTCCTGATTACAAGGACTGTATTTTTGAAATTCAGGACTATTATTTGAGCATGGCCGGGCCGTCGCCCCCGGATTCCCCCAGGTCAGAGGTCCATTTCGAGCCGCAGCGCGACCTCCCGAAAGGTGTCCGAGAGCCGGCTCACGGCGTCCGACGGCGGGTGCGGCAGCCGGGCGAGCAGGACGCGGCGACGTTCGGACGGGCCGCCACGAACCGGGAGCAGGCGGACGCCCGGCGGGAGGACCGGGGCGATCGACGGGGGCGCCGTGGTGATGCCGCAGCCGGCGGCGACGAGGTGGAGCTTGGCGAGCCAGTCGCGGGCGGTGTGGGCGATGTCGGGGCGCTCGTCGAGGCCCGGCCAGACACCCATGAGGTGCTCGTGGCGCGAGCCGGCGATCCAGCGCTGGCCGTGGAGGTCCGCGACGTCGACGTACTCCCCGCGGGCGAGCGGGTGCGCCGCGGGGACGGCGACGGCCAGGCTGCGCTCCGTGAGCGTCTGCACGTGCAGAGCGGGGGTTTCGGTGTCCGGCGGGCGGAACGGCGGCGCCGACGCGATCAGCGCCAGGTCGACCGTGCCCGCGCGCAACGCCCGGACCAGCGCGGGTGTGCTGCCCTCGCGCGTGGTCACGCTGATGGCCGGGTGGGTGCGGCGCAGCTGCTCGAGCGCCTCGGGCACGAGCGCGGCGCCGGCACTGGCGAACCAGCCGAGGCGCACGGTGCCGTGGCCGTCGGGCAGACCGGCCAGGTCACGCGCCGCGGCGTCGACCGCGTCGACGACCGCGGCGGCGCGGCGCACGACGAGCCGGCCCGCGGGGGTGAGGCGCACGCCGTCGTGGCGGCGTTCGACGAGCGGCGCGCCCGCGGCTCGTTCGAGGGAAGCGATCTGGCGCGAGACGGCGGACTGGGTGTAGCCGAGCGCGGCGGCCGCGGCCGTGAACGAGCCGCGCTCCGCCACCTCCCGGAACACGCGCAGCGCCGTGAGCGACGCATCGGTGAAGGCCATGCCGACTACGCATACCCCACGTGCGACACTTTCGCTACCGGCATGCCCGCACGAAGCCTAGCGTTGCCGGTATGGACCTGATCAAAACTCCGTTCGGCTTCGCCAGCACGGCCGCCGAGGTCGCCGAGGGCGTCGACCTCACCGGTCGCCGCGCCGTGGTCACCGGGGCGGCGTCCGGGATCGGCGTGGAGACCGCTCGGGCGCTGGCCGCCACGGGCGCCGAGGTGACCCTCGCCGTGCGCGACACCGCCGCCGGAGAGCGGACCGCCAAGGACATCACCGCGACCACCGGCAGCACCGCCGTGCGCGTGGCCGAGCTCGACCTGACCGAACCGGCGTCGATCACCGCGTTCACGACCGCGTGGGACGGTCCGCTGCACGTGCTCGTGAACAACGCCGGCGTGATGGCGTCGCCCGAGCAGTACACGGCGCAGGGCTGGGAGTGGCAGTTCGCGACCAACCACATCGGACACTTCGCCCTCGCCACCGGCCTCCACCCCGCGCTCGCCGCGGACGGCGTGGCGCGGATCGTCGCCGTCAGCTCCAGCGGGCACCAGCTGTCGCCGGTCGTGTTCGACGACGTGCACTTCGCCCTGCGCCGCTACGACCGGTGGCTCGCGTATGGACAGTCCAAAACCGCCAACGTCCTGTTCGCCGTCGAAGCGACCCGGCGCTGGGCCCGCGACGGCATCACGGCGAACGCGGTGATGCCCGGCGGGATCTTCACCAACCTGCAGCGGCACACCGAAGGCCGCGGCAGCGGATCCGTCCCGCCGGAACTGATGAAGACGCCGGAGCAGGGCGCGGCGACGTCGGTGCTGGTGGCCACCTCGCCGGTGCTCGAGGGCATCGGCGGGCGCTATTTCGTCGACTGCGCCGAGACACCGACGATCGACCGCCGGGGCGAGGTGCCACAACTGCACGGCGTGGCCCGGTTCGCCCTGGATCCGGCGAACGCGGAACGCCTGTGGGAATACACCTCACGAGTGCTGGAGGAAGCATGACCGTCGCACTGGTCACCGGCGCCACCCAAGGCTTGGGGCTGGCGCTCGTCGAGGGGCTGGCGCAGCGGCTGTCCACTGAGGACACCGTGTACCTGACCGGGCGGAACCTCGGGCGCGTCACGGAAGCGGTGGACGCGCTGCCGGCGGGCGGGGCGCGCGTGCGCGGTGAGCTGCTGGACGTCGCCGACCCCGCGTCGGTCGTCCGGCTCGCCACGACGCTGCGCGAACGCCACGGCGGGGTCGACGTCGTGTTCGGCAACGCGGTGATGCGGGTCGGCCCGGACGACGACCCGCGGGAGATCGTCGAGGAGTACGTGAACGTCAACAACTTCGGCACCACGCGCCTGCTGCGGGCATTCGCGCCGCTATTGCGTGACGGCGGCAAACTCCTCGTCGTCGCGAGCTCGCTCGGCACGCTGAACCAGCTCGCCCCCGTGCTGCACGACCGGTTCGACGGCCTGACCTCGCTGGACGACGTCGACAAGGCCGTCTCGGCCTGGCGCGACGCGGTCCTGGACGGCAGCGCCCGCGCCGGCGCGTGGCCGGGATTCGTGAACATCCCGTCGAAGATCGGGCAGGTGGCGGCGGTGCGCGCGCTGGCCGCGAGCCGCCGCGAGCTGGACGCCGAGCGCGGCGTCCTCATCGCGGCGGTGTGCCCGGGGATGATGAACACGCCGACTTCCGCGCTGTGGTGGGACGTCAGCACGGCCCCCAGCCCCGCCGCGGCGGCCGTGCCGTTGCTCGACTTGGCGTTGTCACCGGCGGACCCGGAGTTCTACGGGCAACTGGTCCGGTACGGCACCGTCCTGTCGTGGGGAGCTGTCACAAGATCGTGACGCTCCGGTCGACGGGCGCGCACACCCGGTCACGACGCTGAGCCGGACCGTGGTTCTCACCCGAGAAGGAGTGCGTGTCCGTGAAAGTCCGAAGTGTGCTGGCCGCCGTGGCGGCCGCGGTGTCCGTGGCCGCCCTGGCCGCGGTGCCGGCGTCGGCGATCGTCGGCGGGGTGCAGTCTCCGCACGCGTACCCGTTCACCGGCGCCCTGATCCGGCCCGGCGAGGGGCCGAACCCCGACGGGCAGGTGTGCGGGGTGACGCTGATCGCGCCGCAGTGGGTGGTCACGGCTTCCCACTGCGCGCGCAACACGTACGAGCAGCAGGTCGGCCAGCCGAGCGACTGGTCGGTGCGGCTCGGCTCGACGAGCAAAACGTCGGGAGGTGAACTCATCCCGGTCGAGAAGTACGTGCGGCGGTCGAACGGCCCGCAGCTGCACTACGTCTTCGGCAAGGACATCGCGCTGCTCAAGCTGGCGCACCCGGCGAAGGCGAAGCCGATCGGAGTCGCCACGGCGGCTCCGGCACCGGGCACCCCGGCGAGGATCATCGGCTGGGGCTCCACGTGCACGGACAAGGCGTGTTACCCCGACGAGCTGCGCGAAGCCGACACCCAGGTCCAGGCGACCAGCACCTGCCAGGTCAGCTTGACCGATCTCTGCATCGGAGCGGTCGACGGCAGCGTCGGACCGGGCAACCTGGACTCCGGCGGGCCCGCCCTGGTGAAGAACGGCGCCGACTGGGTGCTGGCGGGCGTGGTCAGCGGCGGCGATACCGACTCGCCGGGCATCTACACGAACGCCGCCACTTACCACGACTGGATCGCCGAGAACACCGACGGCGAACGCCACCCGACGCTCGACGGAGCCGCCCGGGTCGACGCGTGCTCGGGGTCCATCGTGCGCAAATCCGGCGCGGCGGCGGCGGATCCGGCACTGTTCCTCACCAACGGCCACTGCGTCAAGGGCGACCGCCCCGCGGCCGGCTCGGCGGTGACGGACCGCGCCGAGGCCCGTGACGTGTCCGTACTGGACGCCGCGGGCAACCCGAAGTCCACTGTGCACACGACGAAACTGTTGTACGCCACCATGACCGGCACCGACATCGCGCTGTACCAGCTGGACAAGACCTACGCCCAGCTCGGCGGCGTCAAGGTGTTCGACCTCGGCACCGCGGAAGCCACGCAAGCCGAGCAGGTCAACGTGCTCTCGGGTGACTCGAGGAAAACCTGGGCGTGCGCCGTCGCGAACATCGTCCCGGAACTGCGCGAGGGCGGCTACAGCATGCACCACGCCATCCAGTACAACGAAGACTGCTCCCCCGGCGGCGGCGACTCGGGCTCCCCGATCCTCGACGCGCACACCGGCCAGGTCGTCGGCATCCACAACACCTCCAACGGCCAGGGCGGCGTCTGCACGGACGGCAACCCCTGCGAGGTCGACGACAGCGGCGTCGTGTTCGTCCACATGAGCCGGTCGTACGGCGAACAGACGTCGGGAATTCCCGCTTGTCTCGGTGCGGGTTCCACTGTGGATCTATCGCTGGCCGGGTGCGGGCTGACGAAACCGAGGGCTTGATCGGTCAGTGGCGAGCCCCGGGCCTTCGACGACGAAGGCCCGGGGCCCTCCCCGAAACCGGACGATCCGGATGATCACAAGTTCATCTCCGGAACCCGACTCCGCACCATGATCCGGCAGGATTCACACCATGCGTTTGTCTGGAAGACTCAGCGCCGCAGCCTGTGTGCTCGCGGCTGCGGCGGGGTGTGCGGCCGGAGGGCCTGCCACGAATGTCGGAGTGCTCGCCACTAACTCGGCGCCGGCGAGCACCACGGCCACGACCGGTGCGCCACCGTCGTCGTTCGTGGCGGCGGCGTCGCCGGAGCGGTTGAGTGCGGCGTGCCCGTTCCTGGACGCCGATGAGGTCAAGCGAGCCCTCGCCGACAGCGACGTCTACGAGAGCAGCGAAGAAGCGCCGACCCACCAGGACGGCCTGGTCTCGTTCAGCTGCGACTACCAGCGCCCCGGCGACCCGGATCGCGTGCTGGGCAGCCTGACTGTGATCGCCCCGCCGACGGAACACTCCGTGGCACAGGCGCTTGCGGTGTCGATGCAGAGCTGCAGCGACAAACCGAAGCCCCTGACCGGATCCGCGATCTACTGCACGAACGACGACCAGCAGTCCGAGGACACGTACATCACCATCGCCAAGGAGAGTCACGGCGAGATCCGCGTGGCGTTGCTCGATCTGACCGGCCCACCGGTCGACGGGAAGACCGACGCGTACGCCGAGCTCGCGGAGAAGGTCGCCGGGCGGTTGTGATCAGGTCAGGGCCGGCGCCAGGGTGAGCAGGTGGTCGATGCCCTCGCCGAACGGGGTGCCCATCGGTGGCAGCAGGGTGACGTGGTCCGCGCCCGCCGCGAGGTGGGCGTGGGCGAGGTCCGCGACGGAGTCCGGGCCGCCACAAGCGACCAGTGCACGAACCACGTCGTCGCCGGCGGTGGGGTAGCCGAAGTCGGCGATGGTCGACGCGAAGGACGGGCGGGCGAGCCACGCCGAGACGGTGTGGCGGGCCGTCTCGAGGGAGTCCGCGATGGACAGGCCCACGACCAAGTGCTTGTCCGGCCCGAGGATGCGGCGCGCCGACGCCGTGTGTTCCGGGGGCAGGCCGGCGGGCAGGGCGCCGTCCGCGAGGTCGGCGGCGAGGGCGAGCATCTTCGGGCCGTTGGCGCCCAGGATGGTCGGGAACGAAGCCGTCGGCGCCGGGGGCGAGGTGTCCGCGGACAGGCCTGCGAGGTAGTCCCGCATGGTCGAGAGCGGCGGGCCGAACGAGCGGCCCACGCTCTCGGCCTGCTGCGGGTACCCGACGCCCAAACCCAAGGTGAAGCGGCCCGGAAACGCTTGCGCCAGGTACGCCGCCGCGGCGTGAGCGGTTTGGGGTGGGCGCGCCCAGATGGTGGCGACGCAGGTGCCGAACGACAGCTCCGACGTCGCACTGAGGAGGACGGCCAGCTGGGTGAACGCGTCCTTGCCGATGACCTCGTTCGTCCACACCGTGCGGTAGCCCGCGGTCTCCAGGCGCCGCACGGCGGCCAGCTGCTCGGAGACCGGCGGGGTGACCGTGAAGTTCACCGGGAGGCACACGCCGACGTTCATCGCGCTCACCGGGCGAAGTAGTGGCCGGCGTCGAGGTCGGCGAGCAGGCCCGGGTGGGACGGGCGCCAGTCGAGCAGCTGCTGCGTCGCCGCGCTGGAGGCGGGCATGTCGGCGGAGAAAACGCCGCCCAGCCAGCCGAAGTGGTCCACCGCCTTCTCGACCGGGATGGACTCGACGGGCAGGCCGAGGTGTTTGCCGATGCGCTCGGCGAGATCGCGCACGGGGATGCCCTCGTCGCCGACAGCGTGCAGGCGGGTGCCGGCAGGGGCGTGCTCGAGGGCGAGGCGGTAGAGGCGGGCGGCGTCGAGGCAGTGCACGGCCGGCCACGCGTTCGTGCCGTCGCCGGGGTAGGCCGACACGCCGCGGGTGCGGGCCGTCGCGATCAGGACCGGCACGAAGCCGTGGCGGTCTTCGTCGCTGTGGACCGACCGCGGGAGCCGCACGACGGAACCGCGAACGCCGCGCGTGGCCAGGGAAACGACCACCTCCTCGGCGGCGAGGCGCCCGGCGGCCAGCGAGCCCGCTTCGGGCACGGTCGACTCCGTCGCGACACCGTCCGGGACGCTCGGCGTACCCGAGCTGATCACGAACGGCCGGCCCGTGCCGGCGAGCGCCTCGCCGAGGGCTTCGACGGCATGGCGGTCGGCGGCGATGGAGCGCTCGAAGTCGCTGAAGTCGTGGATGAAGGCGGTGTGGATGACACCGTCGGCGGCGGCGACGCCCGCGCGCAGGCTCTCGAGGTCTTCGAGGCTGCCGCGGTGGACGTCGGCGCCGGCCGCGGCGAGCTTGGCCGCGGAGGCGTCGGAGCGGGCCAGGCCGAGCACCTGGTGCCCGGCGCCGAGCAGCTCCCGCACGACCGCGGTCCCGACGAACCCGGTGGCGCCGGTGACGAACACGCGCATGGTGGAGGACTCCTTCGACAAGGGATGAACCGGTCCTTCAACCCTGCCGCCGGATCCGGGTCCGCGGCCAATGAAACGTTCGTATCGCGCAATACGGTTTGCGCATCACCACAGGTAGAGTGCGCGTCATGCCGGTTGACCTTGACCTCCGCCTCGTGCACTGCTTCACGGTTGTCGCCGAACACCGCCACTTCGGCCGCGCGGCGGACGCGCTGCACGTGACGCAGCCTTCGCTGAGCCGCCAGATCCGCCGGCTCGAGCAGCAGCTGGGTGCACGCCTGCTGGACCGCACGCCGCAGGGCAGCCGGCTCACGGAGGCGGGTGAGGTGTTCCTGCCGCAGGCCAGGGCGCTGCTGCGGACCGCGGCCCAGACCATCGCGAGCACACAGGCGGCGGCGCGGCCCAGCCGGCTCAACGTCGGGTACGCAAGTGGCCTCATCGTCACGCCCGCCGTGCGCGAGCTGCGCCACCTGCACCCGGACGCCGAAGTCCAGACGCTGCACGTCGCGTTCGACGACGTGCGCGCGTCGCTGCTGGAGCACCGCATCGACGCCGTCGTGAGCCGGCTGCCGTTCCCGACCGAGGGGCTGCACGTGACGGTGCTCTACGACCAGCCGCGCGTGGTGATCGTGCCGCTGGAGCACCGGCTGGCGGGCAAGGAGTCCGTGACGCTCGACGACATCGCCGACGAGCCCCTGCCGCGGCTGCGCGACTCCGATCCGGAGTGGAGCGCCTACTGGCGCATCGAACCGCGGCCCGACGGCCGGCCCGCGCCCGACGGCCCCGTGATCGACGCGCTCGAGGACAAGTTCGAGCTCGTGGCGGCGGGGCAGGCGGTGGCGATCTCCGCAGGTCACAACGTGCGTGCGCTGCGGCCGGACATCACGTCCGTGCCGCTGGAGGACGTCGAACCCGCGCACGTCGTGCTCGCCACGCGGGCCGACGACCGCAGCCGGTTGGTCGCCGCGTTCCGCAAGTGCGCCCAAGCACAGCTGACGGGGCGCTAAAGTGAACGGGAGTTGAACGAAAGGGAGCTCACCCGTGCACTGACTCACCGTGCATCCGCGGCCTGCCCACCGCCCCTCGCGCCCCGACCAGAACCTGCACGACCACGAGGACTACCGATGAGCTCCGAGAACCACACCGCGCCGCCGCGGCAGGCGCCCCGGACGCTGGCCGAGCTGACCGCGGGCCCGTCCTGGATGATCGAGCGCAGCCCGACGACCGGTCAGTGGAGCACGGCCGAATGGCGTGGTGGCACCTGGCAGATCGGCCTGACCCCGGTGCGCCACGGCGTGGTGGCCGCGATGCTGTGGTCGAGCGACGAGCTCGTCGACCACGTCCGCGGCGGCGAGGCGACCGTGTGCGCCAAGGTGCTGGGGTGGTTCGGCGACATCGCGCGGCACCGGAGCGCGGGCTGAGTTGCCCGGCCCCGCAGGGAAATCCCGCGCGAGGAGCCGGCGCGGCGAATGACCACAAAGGCCTGAGCCGGGGTGGCGCCGGGCGAACCCCGCGCCACCACCGCGCTCAGTAGTCCTCGGGGTCGTCCACGACGTGCACGGCGGCTTCTTCCGCCGAGGCCGCGCCACCGTCGATGCCGACGTCGGAGGCGTAGAGCTCCTCATCGGTGTCTTCGCCGCTGCCTTCGTTGGCGGCGACCAGGCGGCCCGCGCGGAAGTCGCCCAGTTCCTCGTCGATGAGCTCGCCGTCGGTGTCCTCACTGTCGCCCAGGTCGTCGCCCTCTTCGGGTTGCACGTCGGGCAGTTCGCGGGCCAGCCGGCCTTCCCAGCTCTCGCCCTCGCGCTCTTCTTCGGGCGTCGTACCGAACTCGTCGACTTCGAGCGGGCGCTCCGGCGGGGAGTAGCCCTCGTCGTACGGGTCGCCGTCCTCGAGGGTGTCCTCCGGGTCCAGCACGCCGGTGTCGGCGTTGTCCTCGATGTCGTCGTCCACGGACGGCTCCTCTCTCCGGCGCATTCAGTCTCGCGCCACTTCGCGGAAGTTACCAGGCGGCCGTTCTTCAGCGCGGCTGCAGGATCCCCGACGACAGCGACGACGCGGTCAGGTGCTTGTACCCGACGCTCGTGAAGTACACGAGCAGCTCGTGGTCGTCCTTGCTGAGCAGCCGGCCGTCGCCCCACAGGCGGTGGTGCACGGGGACGCCACTGGTCACGGTCGGCTTGGCGTGCGCCGCGTTGTGCGCAGCCTGGTCGTTGTCGCAGTTTTCGCACGGGGGCACGTAGTTCTCGCCGAAGTACGCCAGCAGTTCGGCTCGCCGGCAGCGCGTGCTCTCCGCGTACTCGCGCGCGGCTTCGATCCGGCTGCTGAGCACGGCTTGCCGGCGCCGGTCCAGCGCAACGAGCTGGTCGGCGAGCTCCGCCGGCGGCGCCAGCTGCCGCTTGCAGCCGACGACGCGGTGGTGCCCCGTGCCCGAAACGCTCACGAACCCCAGCTCGGCGAGCTCGTTGACGACGCGCTCGACGGCGTGCGCCGGGGCGCCCGCGGCCTTCACCAGGTCGGCCAGCGGCGCCGTCGCGGGGGTGTTCTCGACGGCGTCGACGACGAGGTGCACGGTGTCCTCGCCCAGGTGCGTGCGCGCGGCGAGCAGGCGCGGGATCCGGATGGTGCGCGGGTCGTGGACGAGCACCGCGCTCGCGGGCTCGCCGTCGCGGCCGGCGCGGCCGATTTCCTGGTAGTAGTCGTCGATGCTGGCGGGGACGCCCGCGTGCACGACCGTGCGGATGTCGGGCTTGTCGATGCCCATGCCGAACGCGCTCGTGGCCACCACGACGTCGAGCTTTCCCGCGAAGAACCGGTCCTGGACGTCGGCGCGCGCGGCCGCGCTCATGCCGCCGTGGTAGGGCGCCGCGTGGAACGCGTCGAGGCGCAGGCGGTCGGCGAGGGCCTCGCAGCGGGCGTGGGTCAGCGCGTAGACGAGGGCCGGTGTGTCGTGCTGGATGAGCACGTCGACGCACCGGTCGTCCACGGCCCGCGCCTCGGGTTTGTGCGGCTGCGTCTGGCGCATCGACAGCGAGATGTTCGGCCGGTCGAAGTCCGCGACGACCACGTGCGCGTCGCGCATCCCCAGCCGGCGTGTGATGTCCGCCTGCACCGGCGGCGAAGCCGTGGCCGTCAACGCGAGGATCGGCGGCCGCCCCAGCTCCGCGATGGCGTCGACCAGCCGCAGGTACTCGGGGCGGAACTCCTGCCCCCACTCGCTGACCAGGTGCGCCTCGTCGACGACGAACAGCGTGACCGCACGGGCGCCGTTCCGGATCGCGTCACGGGTCTCGGGGTTGGTGAGCTGCTCTGGTCCGATGTAGAGGAAGTCGAGCTCGCCCTTCGCCAGCTTCTCGACGGTTTCGCGGCGCTCGTGGACCTTCTGCGTCGAGTTCAGCAGCTCGGCCTGGATCTCGCGAGCACCGTACGGACGCCCGGCGAGCGAGCGCCGCTGATCCCGCTGCAGCGCGATGAGCGGCGAGATGACCAGCGTCAGCCCGCCGAACGCGAGGCCCGCGACCTGGTAGATCGCGCTCTTGCCGCTGCCCGTGGGCAACACCGCGAGCGTGTCGCGCCGGCCGGCCACGGCGTCGGCCGCCTCGACCTGCGAGGGCCGCAACGTGAAGTCGAACAACACACTCGCCACGTCGGCGGGGGTCGGTCGTGAGCTCGTCATGGTGTCGAAGGTACTTGCCACACCAGGCGTGCCGTCAGGACGCACTCCGCGCGTAGTGCTCGTGGAGCTTGCCGACGTGGTCCGCCCAGAACAGCTGCCGGTCGCCGATGGATCGTGGCACGGCGAAGTTCTTGGCGCGGGCCAGCGCGTAGAACCCCGGTCCGGCGTCGTTGCTGTCGAGGTACTGCACCAGCGCGCTGATCAGCAGCCCGCCTGAAGCGGCGAACGCGTCCTCGGAGATCCGCTCGAGCAGGAACCCCATGGCCGCGCGCTCGCCGTCGAGGGCGAAGTCGAACCCCCTCGACCCGGTGCGGTTGACCAGAGCCGCGTTGAACTCCGTGTACGAAGTCGTGCGCCTCATCGCGGCGCGCTCAACCAGGAAACCCCGTCCGGCCTGGGCCAGCCGGCCCCACTCGTCGTCGTCGCGTCCGTGCCGCACCGCCACACCGAACTCCCCTCGACCGACCGCTGCAGTCGGCGCCGTGTCCGACAGTCGTCAGTCGTCGGCCGACGGGGATTTGCTACAGGGGGCCGTACGAAGCCGCCCGGCTCGTGGTGGGAGCCGGGCGGCGGGGTCACTGGTGCAGCTGCTGGGCC
The DNA here is from genome assembly GCF_044452505.1 of Amycolatopsis sp. NPDC051903. Taxonomy (NCBI): domain Bacteria; kingdom Bacillati; phylum Actinomycetota; class Actinomycetes; order Pseudonocardiales; family Pseudonocardiaceae; genus Amycolatopsis; species Amycolatopsis sp. NPDC051903. The sequence continues at coordinate 26,351 of NZ_JBITBT010000025.1, forward strand.
CAGTCCCGGGGCAGGCGGTCGGCCGGGCCGGGGGCGCTCTGTGTGAGGGGGTGGTGGACGGGCGGCGCGAGGTCGGGGCCGCGTTCGTACATCGTTTCGTCGGCGTAGTCCCAGAACCACTCTTCGCCCGGTTCGAAGCTGCGGACGAGGCGGTGGCCGGACGAGGCGGCGTGCGCGCTGGCGTGCTGGCCGGGCGACGAGTCGCAGCAGCCGATGTGGCCGCACTGCGCGCAGCGGCGCAGGTGGAACCACCAGCCTTGCGGGGTGGCCGCATCGCAGTCGGCGCAGCCGGTGCCACTGGGCGGCACAGCGGGGTCGACACCCTCCACGGGTCATCTCCTAACCGAGGGAAAGTCCTGTCGCATAAGCATAATCACAAACGGGGGGCTTGTTCCGCCAGCTGCCACAGGTACAGGCACGCCAGCGTGCGGTAGGGCCGCCACGGTTCGGCCAGCCGCGTGAGTTCGGCGGGGGTCGGCGCGGCGGCGAGGCCGTAGGCCTTCTGCACGATCCGCCGCAGCTCCAGGTCGCCCGTGGGCAGCACGTCGGGGCGGTGCAGGTGGAACATCAGGAACATGTCGGCGGTCCACACGCCGATGCCCTTGACCACGTCGAGCTTCGCGATGACCTCGTCGTCGGGCAGGCCGGCGAGCGCGTCGAGGTCGAGGGCGCCCGAGAGGAGGCAGTCGGCGAGCGAGCGCAGCGACACGGTCTTCGCGCGCGACAGGCCGGCGGCCGCGCGCAGCTCCTCCGGGTCGTCGGCCAGCAATTCCTCCGGCGTGGGCAGCCGGCCGCCGAAGCGGTCCTTCAGCCTGCGGAAGATCGAACGCGACGCGTGGATCGAGATGTTCTGGCTGACGATCGCCCGCACGAGTACGCCGTAGCTGTCCTTCGGGATGTCGGGGTCACCGGAGGACTCCGGGTCCGGCGGCAGCGCCGGCAGTGCGCCGACGATGCCGTCCATGACCCGGCCGAGGACCTCGTCGGCCTGCCTCAAGTGCTCCTCGGGCGTCATCGGCGAGATGCTACGCGAGGTCAGGTGGGGTGAGCCCGAAAACTACATCGTCTGGGTCATGCCACCGTCGATCAGGACGTCGGTGCCGGTGACGTTGCCGGCGCGGTCGCTCGCCAGGAACGTCACGAGGTCGGCGACCTCCTCGGGCCGGGTGAACCGGCCGGTCACGGAGTCCGCCGCGGCCTTCGCGGCGACGTTGCCGGGCTCGGCGCCCAGTGCGCCGCCGACCGTCTCGGCCACGCCGCCCTTCCCGAGCCACAGATCGGTGGCGACGGGGCCGGGGCTGACGGTGTTCACGCGGACACCCCGCGCGCCGACCTCCTTCGACAGCGATTTGAAGAAGCTGAGGCAAGCGGCCTTCGCGGCGCTGTAGTCGATGACGAGCGGGTCCGGCAGCGTCGCGTTCACCGAGCACACCGTCACGATCGCGCCCTGGCGCTCCATCAGCGACGGCAGCGCCGCCCGCGTGGTGCGCACCGCCGACATGAGGTCGAGGTTCAGCGTCGCCAGCCAGTCTTCGTCGGTCACGGACGTGAAGCCGTCCGGGCGAGGCCGGACGAAGCCGACGTTGTTGACCAGCACGTCGATCCCGCCGACGCGCGTCACCGCTTCCTCGACCACCCGCGCGGCGCCCTCGGGCGTGCCGAGGTCGATCGCCACGGCCTCCACCGGGAGCTCCTTGAGGTCACCGTCGACGTTGCGGGCCGCGGCGACCACGCGCACGCCCTCCTCGACGAGCGACCGCGTCACCGCCAGCCCGATCCCGCGGCTCGCGCCCGTGACGAGCGCGGTTTTGCCCCGCAGCCGAAGATCCATCGCAGACTCCCTCGAGTTGGCGGTTGCCCGGCGAGCCTACTGCGACCGGAGGCTCGCTCCGCGTCAAGATCGCGGCACCAGCGCCACCGCCTGGATCTCCAGCAGCAGGTGCGGGTGCGGCAGCTGGTGCACCGCCACGGTCGTGCGCGTCGGGCCGTCCTCGGTGAAATATTCGCCGTAGACCTCGTTGTAGCCGCGGAAGTCGTTCATGTTCACCAGGTACGTGGTCACTTGGACGAGGTCGGCCAGGTCGGCGCCGACCTCCGCGAGCAGGTCGCGGATGTTGTCCAGCACAGCGGCCGTCTGCACGCGGATGTCCAGCCGCGTGGCGCCGAACTCGTCGGCTTCGGCGCCGGCGATCGTGTTGTCCGGGCGGCGGCTGCTCGTGCCCGACACGTACACGAACCCGCCGGCCACCTTGAGGTGCGGGAACCGGCCGCGCGGGGTCGCCTTGCCGTCGACCGTCCTGGCGTCGGTCATGGGAGCCTCCTGGTCAGCGGGGAGCGGACGTGACGCGCAGCCGCACCCGGCCGAGGCCGGACACGGTGGCGCTGACGGTGCCGGCCGAAGCCAGCGCGACGGCCGGGGTGCCCGCGCCGGCGAGCAGCAGGTCACCCGCGCGCAGCGGGATGTCGTACGTGCCGGCCAGGCGGACAGCGGCGCTCACCGCGCGCAGCGGGTCGCCGAGGATCGCCGCGGTGGAGCCGTTTTCGGCGAGCCGTCCGTCGATTTCGAGGGCGACCCCGCGGTTGTCGAGCGACGCCGGCAGCGGCTGCCACGCGCCGATCACGAAGCCGGCCGCCGAGGTGTTGTCGGCGACGACGTCGGCCAGGTTGAAGCGGAAATCGCGGTAGCGCGAGTCGATGATCTCCAGCGCCGGCGCCACCGCGTCGACGGCTTCGGCGACGTTGCCCGTCCACCCGTGCGGGTCGAGGTCCCGGGCCAGCCGGAACGCGACCTCCGGCTCGGCCCGGGGGTGCACGTACCCGCCGAGCCAGATCTCCGCGCCGTCGTCGACCCGCATCCGGGAGGTCAGCTGGCCGATGATCACGTCGGAGACGCCCATCTGCGCGGCCTTGGCGCGGCTGGTGAACCCGAGCTTCACGCCGACTCGGGTTTCCCCGCGGTCGAGCCGCCGGGTCACCAGGGCGTGCTGCACCTCGTACGCCTGGGCGAGCGACAGGTCGTGCTCGGCCGAGAGCTGGGGTTCGGGCACGCGGTCGCGTGCGGCGTCGTCGAGGCGCGTCGCGAGTGCGGTGAGGTCGGTCATCGGGCCACCGCCAGCAAATCGAGGGCGACGTCGACGATCATGTCCTCCTGGCCGCCGACGAGGCCGCGACGCCCGACTTCGACGAGGATGTCGCGGGCGTCGAGGCCGTAGCGGGTCGCGGCGCGTTCGGCGTGCAGCAGGAAGCTGGAGTACACGCCCGCGTAGCCGAGGGTCAGCGTCTCGCGGTCCACGCGCACGGGCCGCTCCTGCAGCGGCCGCACGAGGTCGTCGGCGGCGTCCTGGAGGGCGAACGGGTCGCAGCCGTGCTCCCAGCCGAGCAGGTCGGCGACGGCGATGAACGCTTCGATCGGCGTGTTCCCGGCACCGGCGCCCTGGCCGGCGAGCGATGCGTCGACGCGGAACGCGCCGTGCTCGACGGCGGTGACGCTGTTGGCCACGGACAGCGAGAGGTTCTCGTGGGCGTGGATGCCGATCTCGGTCCCGGGCGACAGGACCGAGCGGTACGCGTCAACGCGCTCGGCGACGTCGCGCATCGTCAGGCGGCCGCCGGAATCGGTGACGTACACGCAGTGCGCGCCGGCCTGTTCCATGATCTTCGCCTGGGCGGCGAGCCCCGCCGGCGAATTCAGGTGGCTGAGCATGAGGAATCCGGCGACGTCCATGCCGTGCTCCCGCGCCCAGCCGAGGTGTTGGATCGCGATGTCGGCCTCGGTGCAGTGCGTGGCGATGCGGACGCTGGTGACGCCGAGGTCCCGCGCGGCCCGCAGGTCGTCGATCGTCCCGACCCCGGGGAGCAGCAGGGTGGTGAGCTTGGCGTTCTCCACCACCTCGGCCGCCGCGGAGATCCAGGCCGCGTCGGCGGCCGCACCGTGGCCGTAGATCACGCTGGAGCCGGCGAGCCCGTCGCCGTGCGCGACCTCGATCGCCGCGACGCCGGCGGCGTCGAGCGCGGCCGCGATCTCGCGCACCTGCCCGGTCCGGTACTGGTGGCCGATGGCGTGCATGCCGTCCCGCAGGGTCACGTCCTGCACGTAGATCCCGGTCATCGCGACCCCTTCAGTTCGAGCAGCCGTTCGGCGGTGCGCAGGGCCGCGGACGTCATGATGTCGAGGTTCCCGGCGTAGTCCGGCAGGTAGTGGCCCGCGCCCGTCACCTCGAGGAACACCGAGACCTTCGTGCCGCGGAACGGCCGGCCGAGCCCGGGCACGAAGGGGTGGTCGACGGGGTCGAACTGCACCTGCTGCTTGAGCCGGTAGCCGGGCACGTATTTCTGCACCTGCGCCACCATGTCCTCCACGGACGCGCTCACAGCCGCTTCGTCCACTTCGGATCCGTCGGCGCCGTCGGATCCGTCGACGAGGCAGAACACCGTGTCCCGCATCTTCATCGGCGGCTCGGCCGGGTTGAGGATGATCACGGCCTTGCCGCGTCCGGCGCCACCGACGACTTCGAGCGCCCGCGCGGTGGTTTCCGTGAACTCGTCGATGTTGGCGCGCGTGCCCGGGCCGGCGGAGCGCGACGCGATGGACGCGACGATCTCCGCGTACGCCACCGGCGTCACGGCCGAGACCGCGGCGACGATCGGCGTGGTCGCCTGCCCGCCGCAGGTGACCATGTTGACGTTCGGCGCGCCCAGGTGGTCGTCGAGGTTGACCGTCGGCACCACGTACGGCCCGATCGCCGCGGGGGTCAGGTCGACGACGGCTTTGCCGTGTTCCCGCAGCACCTCGTAGTTGTGGTGGTGCGCGGCGGCCGAGGTCGCGTCGAACACGAGCCGCACGTCGGCGAACTCCGGCAGGCCGACGAGTCCCCGCACACCGTCGGCGGTCGTGGCGATGCCGAGCCGCCGCGCCCGCGCGAGACCGTCGGAGTCCGGGTCGATCCCGACGAGCGCGGCCACGTCGAGCTGTTCGGACAGGCGTTTGACCTTGACCATCAAGTCGGTGCCGATGTTGCCGGAACCGATGATCGCGACGGGCGTGCCCATCAGGAATCCTCCTTCGCGCCGGTGAACGTCACGCGGACGTCGCCGATGTCTTCGAAGCGGGCCAGGTACGCACCCGGCCCGGGCACGGGCACCATCGGCCCCCACGCACCCGCGAGCACGACCTCGCCCGCCCGCAGCGGCTCGCCGCGCCGGGCGACCTCCGCCGCGAGCCACGCGACCGCGTTGGCCGGCGCGCCGAGGCAGGCCGCGCCCACGCCCGTCGACACGGGTTCGCCGCGGTGCTCCAGGCTCAGGCCGAGCGCCGGCAGGTCGAGCGCCGTCAGCTTCTTCGGTGTGGTTCCGAGCACGACCGCGCCGCTGGACGCGTTGTCCGCCACGGTGTCGGTGATGGTGATGTCCCAGCCGGCCACCCGCGAGTCGACGATCTCGATGGCGGGCAGCACGAACTCCGTCGCGCGCAGCACGTCGACGATCGTCGCGCCCGCCGGCAGGTCGGCGCCGAGCACGAACGCGACCTCACCTTCGACGCGCGGTTGCAGGAACGCCGCCAGCGGAACCTCGGCCCGGTCCCCGAACACCACGTCGTCGAGCAGCACCCCGAAATCGGGCCGGTCGACGCCGAGCTGACGTTGCACGGCCGGTGACGTCAGGCCGATCTTGCGGCCGACGACCCGGCGGTCCGGGTCATCGGCGAGCTTGCGCGCCAGCACGTCGGCCTGCACGGCGTAGGCCGCGTCCACATCGGACACGAGGTCGCGCACGGGTGCCGCGGGCACCCGGTCCCGCTCGGCCCGCAGCAGCCGATCGGCGGCGGCGAGAGTGGCGGAGGTGGTGGTCGTCATCAGACCTCACAGCTGGACGCAGATGTTGGTGGGCTCGCTGTAGAAGTGCAGCGAGTGCACGCCGCCCTCGCGGCCGATGCCGGACAAGCCGGCCCCGCCGAAGGGCGAACGCAGATCACGCAGGTACCAGGTGTTCACCCAGGACATGCCGACGCGCAGCGCGGCGGCGACGCGGTGGCCGCGTTCGAGGTTCGTGGTCCACACGGACGACGCGAGGCCGTACTCGGTGTCGTTGGCCAGGCGGATCGCCTCGTCCTCGGTGTCGAACGGGAGGAGCGCGGCGACGGGGCCGAAGATCTCCTCGCGCACGATCCGCGCGGAATTGTCCACACCGGACCACAGCGCGGGCTCGAGCCAGGCTCCCCCGGCGAGTTCGGGGCCGAGCTCCGGGATCCCGCCGCCGGCGAGCAGCTGCGCGCCTTCCTGTTCGGCGATCGTGTAGTACGACCTGACCTTCTCCCGGTGGGTGTGGGAGATCAGGGGCCCGGTGGTCGTCGCGGGGTCGTCGGGCCGGCCGAACCGCAGCCCCTTCGCGCGGGCCGCGAGCCCGGCGGCGACCTCGTCGAAGATCCCGCGCTGCACGTAAACGCGCTCGGTGCACAGGCAGATCTGGCCGCTGTTGGTGAACACGGACCGTTCGAGGCCGTCGATCGCCCGGTCCACCTCGGCGTCGTCGAACACGATCGCCGCGTTCTTCCCGCCCAGCTCGAACGAAACCGGCCGCACGTGCGGCGCGACGGCCCGCATGATCACCGAACCCGTGGCCGATTCGCCGGTGAAGGTGATGCCGTCGACGCCCGGGTGCGTCGTGAGGAACTCCCCCGCGGAGTCCGGGCCGAAGCCGTGCACCACGTTGAACGCACCGGCCGGCATCCCGGCCTCGGCCAGGATCTCCGCCAGCAGCGTCGCGCTCGACGGCGTCTCCTCCGACGGTTTGACGACCACGGCGTTGCCGCTCGCCAGCGCCGGCGCGACCTTCCACGTGAGCAGCAGCAGCGGCAGGTTCCACGGCACGATGACCCCGACGACACCCAGCGGCTTGCGGATCGCGTAGTTCAGCGCCTGCCCGGTCGGGGTGTCGGTGAGGAAGGAGTCGAGACCGGTGCCCGCGATGATGTCGGCGGCGGCGCGGAAGTTGGCCGACGCGCGCCGCACGTCGAGGTTGGTCGCCAGCGCGACGGGTTTGCCGGTGTCCGCGATCTCGGCGGCGAGCAGGTCGTCGAAGCGCTCCTCGATCCGGTCGGCGATCCGGCGCAGCAGCGTGACGCGCTCGGTCGCCGTGGTCCGGCCCCACGCGCCGTCGAGCGCGGCCCGGGCACTGCGCACTGCGCGGTCCACCAGCTCCTGATCGGCTTCGTGCACCTTCGCGACGAGCGAGCCGTCGACCGGGCTGATCTTGTCGAACGTGCGGGGACCGTCGGCGAACTCCCCGCCGACGAAGGCGCGCAGCTCCTGCACGTCCCGGTTGAGAGACATCGGGTTCCTCCCTTCTCACGCGCCGAGCGGCAGCGGGTGCTGCCAGGTCTCGCCGCGGTAGGTGACGCCGGCGCTGCCGCCGGCGGTGGTCAGCACGACTTCCTCCGCGTTGTCCGGTTCGCCGAGGTCACGCCCGGCCGCCCAGGCGACGACGGCCCGCAGGCACCCCGAGTGCGTGGCGACGACGAGGTGCTCCCCCGTCGCGGCGGCCGCGGCGGTGAGGAACCGGCGCACGACGTCACCGGGCGGTTCGTGCCAGAGCAACGGTGTGTGGAGCCAGAACCCCATGGCGTCACCGGCTTCGTGGGCCGTCCAGAACCGGCGCGACTCCTCGGCCCAGCCCTCCTCGCCCGCCGTCGCGAGGAGTGCGCGTGCCTGCGTGGGTTCGACGTCCCGGCCGTCGACGCGCAGCCCCAGGTTGCGGAACTCCGGCGCGACTTCGCACGCACCGAGCCGCAGCGAAAACCGGCCCAGCGTCGAGTGCAGCACCTCGGCGGTGCGCCGCGCGCGTTCGGTCGGGGCGTAGCCGACCGCGACGGCGGCACCGCCGGGCAGGCCGGCGGCGAGTTTCTCCGCGCGGGCGCGGGACTGCTCGACACCGCGGTCGGTCAGCCCGGCGTCCTCGTCGTAGCTGGCCGTCTCGCCGTGGCGGACGAGGTGCACGATCATCACTGCCTCCGTGGGCTAGGTCAGGCGGAACACGCGGCCGGTGGCGCGCGCCGGGCAGACGCCGACGCGGTCGAGGATGCGTTTCACCGAACCCGCCGGGTCGGTGACGGCGAAGTGCTCGGTTTCCATCCCGACGGCGCGCGCCCCGGTGAGGTTCGAGGGCAGGTCGTCGACGAACAGGCAGCGCTCCGGCCGTTCGCGCAGCTGCCCGAGCGCCCACCGGAACACCGACGGGTCGGGTTTGAGCACGCCGTAGCGACCGGCCTCCAGGAGCAGGTCGAACGTGGCGAACTCCGGGAACTTCGCCGGCCACTCCGGGCCGAACCAGTGCGCCATGTCGTTGGTGAGCGCCGCGATGCGGACGCGGCCGCCGATGTCGCGCAGCATCCCCCGCACCTCCGCGCGCACCGAGATCCGGGTGCGCATGAAGGCGCCGATGTCGAGGTCGGGACGCCGGTGCGAGAGTTCCGCCCAGTACTCCCGTTCCTGCTGCTTGCCCTGTTCGACGCCGGCGTAGGCCGCGTCGTCGCCGAACGGTCCTTTCGGGAACGTCGGGTCGTCGACCACTTCGAACAGCGTGGGCACGACCACGCCGCCGAGGTCCAGCACGATGGTGGTCAGGCGCAGGGCCGGAGTGCCCGCCCGGGAGCGGACCGCGGCCGCGCGGCGCAGCGCGCGGTCCCGGCCGGCCCGCCACCCGGGGAGCTCGTCGTCGACCGCCACGTCAGTCCAGCACCGTGACGACGCCGGTGTCGCCGTCGACGCGCACGCGCTGGCCGGTCCGCAGCGTCGAGACGGCCCGGCCGGTGCCGACGACGGCGGGCAGGCCGTATTCGCGGCAGACGATGGCGGTGTGGCTCATGATGCCGCCGACGTCGCTGACGGTGGCCGCGATGCGGGAGAACACGGGCGCCCACGCGGGTGAGGTGGCGGGGCAGACGAGCACCTCGCCGTCGGAGACCTCGGCCAGCTCCGCGACCGACCGCACGACCCGCACCGGACCCTCGACGACACCGGGCGAACCCGCGACCCCGCGCAGCGTGCCGGAGTCCTCGTCCTCGGAGTCGGCGAGCCAGCCCGCGACCGAATCGGTGGTGATACCCCAGAGCATGACCGTGAGCGGCTCGGCGACGGCCTCCGGCGGCGGCCCCAGCGCGGGCGGCGGTTCCCAGGCCTCCAACGCGGCGAAGATGCGGCGGCGTTCGGCGACGATCGGCGTCCAGTACGCCCGACCGCGGCCCGGCGCGCCGGTGGACCACGCGGCGACGGTGTCGAAGATCAGCTCGGCGACTTCGCTGCGGCGCAGGAAGAACAGGTCCTCCGGGTCGTCGAACACACCCATGGTCGTGAGCGAGCGAGCCAGCTCCTTCGACTTGCCCCAGAACGCGGCCCACATCCAGTGTTCGATGTAGAGCACGTGCTCCTCGATGTAGACGAACACCTTGCGCGCCAGCGCCAGCAGCTCGTCGAACACCGCGACGTCGGCCGGGTTCAGCAGCGAGCGGTACTCGCCGGTGACGCGTTCGCGCTCGGCCAGCACGCGTTCGGTGGGCCGGTCGATGACCTCACCCTGGCGAAGCCGCTGGGCGTACGTGCGCACCGCGCCGAAGGGGATCTCGAGGTGGTCGTCCCACGTGCCGAAGCGGTGGTCACCACCCGGGTGGCCCGGGTCGCTGTTGATGTGGAACCACGGGTCGCGCGTGGCTTCCCAGTCGGCGGCCCAGGTGCGGCCCGATTCGGTGGTGCTCAGCGCGGCGAGCGCGGCGTCGAGGTGCGCGGCGGCGAGGATGGTGTCGCCTACGCCGAGACGTTCGGCTTCCTTGGCGAGGCGCTTGAGCTCGTCGTCCGGGCGGTAGAGCTCCACGTGCAGCCCGCCGACCATCCGCGACACGCTCTGGTCGCCGATGCCGGGGAACGCGTTCTGGCAGAACTGGAAGAACGTGAGGTACGCGGCGTACCCGATGTTCAGCATCTCGAAGTGCCACTGGTACGTCTCGTACATCGTGGTCACCATGAGGCCGAAGTCGCGCTCCCACCGGAACCCGGCCGAGTGTCCGATGTGTTCGGTCACAGTGGACAGTGGCTCGCGCTCGGGCAGCGGGTCGAACCGCAGGCCCCGCAGGAGCTCGATCCGCTCGGCGACCTTGGCCTTCCACTCGGCGTAGATCTCGTCCCAGCGCTCGTAGTAGTGGCCCGCGCGCTCGCCGAACTCTTCCGCGCGCCCGGCGATCTCGTCGGCCGGCGCGGCCACCGGCGAGACGTACAGGCGGCCGTTGAGGATGCGCTGTTCCAGGCCGAACGCGGGCGGCACGGCGAACACGCGCGTGTTCATCGCGCCCAGCGCCTGCCACCAGCACTCGCACTGGATCTCGTCGTAGGGGTGCAGCACGTACGGGTGGTGCAGGGCGTCCTGGAACCAGAACTTGCCCTCGTCGGCCTTGCGGCGGTCTTCGCCGAACAGGTGGTACCAGTTGTAGAGCGATTCCCACCCTTCAGCGCCTTCGGGCGCGGGCAGGTCGAACGGCCCGGGGAACGTGGAAGCGACCATCGTTGGTCCCTTTCTGGACGGAAGATCTCGGTGCGGCGGGGAGCTGCTGGTCAGTGTTCGGCGGGCCGCGCGCCGCCGGTCAGTGCGGAGAGCACGTGGGCCATGGCGCCGCGGCTGTGCTGCGAGACCTGCTTCGGCGGCTTCGTGCTCCACACCGTCTCGGGGCGGGCCTGCACGACGTGCACGTGGTCGGCGTCGACGGCGAACTCGCCGTCCTGGGGGGTGCCGGCGTGTTTTTCGATCGCCCGCGCGATGTCGAGCAGCTGCTCGAGGTGGTCCGCGGTCAGCGACGGATCGCTGCGGCGGTCTTCGGGCACGTCGACGGTCGCGATGCCGCGACCGGTTTCGGGGTCGCGCGTCGCCCGGGTGTCCTTGCGGGCGACCTCGCGCGTGAGCACTTCGCGCGTGACCTTGTCGACCACGAACCGGTCGGGCGTCACCGCGCCGCTCACCAGCGGCTCGCCCAGGCCCCACACCGATTCGACGACGACCTTCGACCGGTCGCCGTTGGCGGGGTTGAGCGTCATGAACACCCCGGCCGCGGTCGCGTCGACCATGCGCTGCACGACCACGCCCATCGCGTCGTCGGTGCTCTCGACGCCGTCGCGCGCCCGGTAGCTGATGGCCCGCGCGGTGAACAGGCTCGCCCAGCAGCGCCGCACGGCCGCGGCGACCTCGTCGGCGCCGATCACCCACAGGTAGCTGTCGTGCTCACCGGCGAAGCTGCGGTCGGCCGAGTCCTCCGCGGCCGAGCTGGAGCGCACGGCGACGGGCGGTTCGGCCTGGCCGGTGCGTTCGGCGAGCTCGGCGTAGGCCGCGCGGATGTCCGCGTCGGCGTGGTGGCGCTCGGTCTCGGCGAACAGCAGCTCGCGGATGGCGGCGGACTCCTCGGTCAGCGCCGCCAGGTCGGCCTCGGGGTGCAGCGCGCGGATGCGCCGGTCGAGCTCGGTGCCGAGGCTGCCGGCGACGGCCGCGCGGTAGGCGTCCGTGGTGATCACGAACGCTTCCGGCACCCGGATCCCCAAGCGGGACAACGTGTCGAGCGAGCGGCCCTTGCCACCGGCCACCGCGGTCGTGACCGCCGTGCCGCCGGGCCCGATCCGCACCGTGTTCACCGTCATGGGGTGCTCCCTTCCACCTGCGAGCGACTGCTTTCGCGGTCGTAGTCCGACACCAGCGCGATCACGGCCGCGTCGACCGTCGCCTCGCCCGTCGCCGCCGCGGCCGCCTCGTCGGTGGTCACCAGGACCGTGGCCCCGGGGCTGGAGTCGAGCAGGTCGACCGCCACCGTCAGAGCATCGTCGCCGATGGCGCGCACGAGCACGAGCCGTCGTGTCGCCAGGCCGGGCAGCTGCCGGTCGGCCCACGCCCGCCCGATGACGCGGCCGAGGATCACGACCGGCCCCCGCTCGGCAGCGCCAGGACGGCCTCCCGGAACGATTCGGCGCGGCGCGTCTCCAGCAGCGCGGCGGCGACGTCGCTCGGCCGTGGGTAGATCTGGGCGGAGCGCAGGTCGCCGTAGCGCTTCACCGCGGCGGTGCCCGCGTCGAGCGCCTGGCGCACGGCGGCCAGCTGGCCGCGGATCGCGGCGACGAGGTAACCGCTGGACACGCGGTCGACGGCGATGCACTCGACGTCGGCGGTCTTGATCATCGCCTCGATCCCCGCCGTGAGCGCGACGACGCCGCGGGTTTCGACCACGCCGATCGCGCCGCCCGAAATGGTGTTGCCGGACATGGGTTTCTCCTCGTTGTGGGTCGGCAGTGGGTCAGTTGCCTTCGAGCAGGGCCGTGTGGGCCGCGACCGCCGCGACGGCGTCACACGGGTTGGCGAACACGATCGAGCGAACGTGGGCGCCCGACACGGCTTTCGCTGTCTCTTCGGCGATTTCGGTGGCTTCTTCGACGGTGGCGAGGTCGCCGGACAGGGCGACGGCGACGATGCCGCCGCCGAGGCGCACGACACCTTCCACGGTCACGGTGGTGGCTTTGACGATCGCGTCGACCGCGTCGAAGATCGGCACGAAGCCTTCGGTTTCGACGAATCCGACCGCGGTGTTGGCCATGTTCGGTCTCTCTTTCCGGTTCAGTGGGAGGTGTTCGGGCGCCAGCTGACGACGGCCGCGCCGGTGCCCCAGATCGGCCCGTAGGCGAGCAGTTCACCGGGACTGGTGAGGACGCCGGCGCCGAGCAGGAACGCGAGTGCCCGGAACTGGCTGTCGGCGGCGGCTTCGCGGGCGAAGTCCTCGCGCAGCGCCAGGGTCTCGCCGACCTCGCCGCGCACGAGGGAATCGAGGATGCGGCGGTTCCACTTGTCCTGCTCCGGCGTGGCGATCCCGTCTTCCGACGGCTGGATCCACCGCTGGATCAGGCCCGCGGACAGGCCGGACACCACGACGACACCGACGCGGCGGCCGCGGTCCGCGGCCGCGGCGACGGCCGTCTCGCCCAGGGTCGAGATGCTGTCGACCTCGGCGTAGAGGTTGCAGGACACCATCGCGTACCGGAACCGGCGGCCGGGATCCAGCAGTGTGGAAAGCGTGACGGTGCCGGTGTCGATCGGGAACCCGTCGTAGTGCGTGCGCCGGGCCTGCAAGCCGCGCGCCGCCGTCAGCTCGACCCAACGTTCGGTGAGCTCGGTGTCCACGCGCAAGTCGTAGCTGACGCGGCCGTAGTCGTAGGCGTACCAGTTTTCATCGAGGCGCTCGCCGCGCGGGTTCGGGTCGAGCTGGAACTGGTGACCCAGCACGGTGAACCACTGCGTGGACATCAGCACCACGGTGTCCACACCGGCCTCGCGAAACTCCTCCCCGACCTGCTCGACCCCGGCCCGCAGGTCGGCCCAGCTCGGTGCCGGGTCCTTCGCCAGCAGCTGCGGCATGCCGGGCACGAGCGCCGCGGCGACAACCGGGTCAGCCACGCGCGCTCACCGCCTCGGGGAGCCACTGGACCACGGCGTTCCCGGTGCCGATGATCGTGCCGTAGCCCAGGATGTCGCCGGTCGTGTCCGGCCAGCCCAGCGCCGAGAGCAACCACGACAGGCTGCCCGCTTTCGTCTCGGCCTCGCTGGCCTCGATGTGCTCCGGGATCGCCGTGCGCAGCGCCGACGTCGGCCGGCTGCGCACGATCTCCAGCAGCTTCATGTCGGCGCGGTACTGGTCGTTGTTGTAGGCGTATTCGCGGCCCATGTCCTCGGGCAGCTCGGTCTCGCGGTCGAAGTGCAAGTGCGACAACGAGTTCGACGCCAGCAGCACCGCCCGCCGCCCCGTGCGCTCGATCGCCACCCGGGTCGCCGTGCCCAGCACGTCCATCTGCTCCAGCTCGGCGTCGGCGTAGAAGTACGGGTTGTTGTTGGCGCTGATCGACACGACCGGGATGTCCCAGCTCGGGTTCGCCATGTGCAGCGCCCCGATCGTCGCGTAGTCCACCCGCACACCCGGTTCGCGCATCGCCCGCGTGACCAGGCCGTGCTCCTCGAAGCTCGTGACCATGGCCTCGGCGAGGTCGACGTCGGTGCGGAAGTCGAAGTGGTAGCGGAACAGGTTCGGGAAGATCGGCTCCACCGAGACCCCGCGCGGGTTCGGCACGCAGTTGACGTGGTGCCCGACCATCGTGATCCAGTGCGGCGCGTGCACCACCAGCACGTCCGGCCGCAACGCGCGGATCCGCCGCCGCACCTCGTCATACGCCCACCGCAGCACCTCCCAGCCACCCGTGCTGCGCGGCTCGTTCTGCGGCGGGTTGTCGGCGTAGATCAGGTGCGGCGGATGCGGAGCGAGGAAACCCGCGACGACACCGGCCCGCCGCTCCGGCGCCGCCGGCGGCGGCTCCGGTGTTCGGGCCCGCTCGCCGGCCGGCGTTAGGTGGAATACCCGTGACATGGTTGACGACGGTAGGCCGCTCGCGCCGCGGGTTCCCCGCTCCTGTCCGGCCCTGCCGGACACGAATTCGGAAGGGTCACGCGGGCGCGGCTTTTCCCTGTCCCAGCTCGTAGTTGCGGCGCTCCTCGGCGGTGAGCGGGGCCCATTCGCTGTCCGGGTCGGTGCCGAGCAACCAGTCGCGCGCCGCGTCGAGGTCCGCGCGCATCGCCGCGGTGTCGACGCCGGTGAGCTCGCCGCCGCGCACCCGGGCGACGCCGTCGACGAACACCAGGTCGACGTCGCGCGGGGACGCCTGGAACACCACGTGGTCGGCGGCCGTGCCCCCGCCGAGCCCGAACGGGCCGGTGCGCAGCACGAGCACGTCGGCTTGCTTGCCCGGCGTCAGGCTCCCGACGCGGTCGGCGAGCCCGAGCGCGCGGGCGGCGTCGAGCGTGGCCAGGCGCAGCAACGTCGGCGCGTCCATCGACGGGAACGACGGCGTGCGCACGCCCGGCCGGCCCTGCTGGCGCTCGACCAGCCACTCGGTGATGCGGCTGACGACGTGGCCGATCCGCAGCTGCGCCAGCAGATCACCCTTCACGGCCGACGTGGCGTCGACGCCCAGCACCACCGGCACCCCGTGCTGCCGAGCCCGGCCGAGCACCGGCACGAACCCCATCTGGCCCGCTTCGATCTGCGGCGTGCTGACGATCGTCCCGCCGGCTTCGCGCAGCAGCCCCAGCTCGGCGTCGGACGCGGGCCCGGCGTGGACCCACAGGAGGTCCGGGCCGAGCACACCGAGCTCGCTCGCCAGCGTGACCTGGCCCGGCAGGTTCGAGTGCACCGACGACACCAGGCCCAGCTCGCGCGCGGCCAGCACCTCCTTGGCGTGCGTTTCCGGGGTGACGTGGTCGATGTTGTTGAGCGCCACCCCGAGGCGCACCCGCTGCCCCGCGTCGCGTTCGGCCGCGAGCCGGGTGAGCACCGCGATGCGTTCGTCGAGGCTGTCGAACGCGCTCGTGCCGGCTTCCGGCCGCGGCCGGAAGCAGAACCCGAACACCGCGCGGATCCCGGCGGCGTCCAGCGCCGCGAGCGATGCTTCGGCGTGCTCGGGTGTGTTGGTGGCGTGACAGAAGTCGAAGACGGTCGTGACTCCGTTGAGCAGGAGTTCCGCCGCCGCGCCGAACGTGGCCGCGTGCATGTCCCGCGGGCGGAAGCGGCCGGCGAGCGGGTGCACCACACCGAAGTACTCCCGGCCCCAGCACCCCGACGCGAGGCCGCGCACCGGCGCCTGCCACAGGTGGTTGTGACAGTCGACGAGCCCCGGCAGCACGATGGCGTCCGCCGCGTCGACCACCTCGTCCACACCGGACTCGGCGAGCTCCGGTGCGACGTCGAGGATGCGGTCGTCTCCGATGAGCACGTCTCCGCGCAACTCGCCGAGCGCGGGGTCCATCGTCAGGAGCGAGCCGCCCTTCAGCAGGGTCCTCTTCACGAGCAGGTGCCTCCTTGGCTGACGCGATCGCGTGCCGGCCCCCCGTCACCCGGTTCGGCCGGACGCTGCTTGACGGTCGTGGAACGGCTGCTTATAGTACTGCAATCGTTTGTAAAGAGGAAGGTGCACGCTCGTGCACGATGCTGATCATTCTCCCTTGCCCCCTCTCGATGACTCCCCCTTCACCCCTCTCGGCGACGCGGAGGAACTCTTCGGGGTTCCCGGTTTGCCGTTCACTCCGGCGATTCGCCTGAAGCCCGGTACGGAACTGGTTTTCGCCTCCGGCTGTCTCGGACCGCCGGACGGCGAAGACGACGACCCGTCGATCGAAGCCGAAGTGCGGCGCGCTTATCGTTATCTCGCAAGGGTTCTCGCGCTCGCCGGCGGCGGGCTCGAGCACGTCGTGTCGGTGACGAAGTTCCTGACGAACCTCGAACGCGACAACGCAACCGTCGCGAGGGTGACCAAGGAAGTGTTCCCGATCCTGCCGACCTCGACCACGGTCGAGGTCTCCCGGCTCGTTCCGCCGGACCTCCACTTCGAAGTCAACGCGATCGCGGCCGTTCCGGTGCGTCCGGAAACCGCGCTCCCCGATCAGGGCGGTTGATTCCCATGACCAGAAACGTACGAATTCTCGGCATTTGCGGCAGCCTGCGCGCCGGGTCGTACAACCACGGCCTGCTGTCGGCCTTGGCCGAGGAGGCCCCCGCCGGTGTCACCGTCGACCTGCTCGGCGATTGGAGCGGGGCGCCGAACCTCAACGTCGACCTGCTCGACGCCGGCCGCCCGCCGGCCGTCGTGCAGGAGATCGCCGAGCGGGTCCGCGCCGCCGACGGTCTGGTGATCGCGTCGCCGGAGTACTGCAACAGCATTCCCGGCGCCTTGAAGAACCTGCTCGACTGGCTGTCGTTCCCGCCGCCGCGCAGTTGCCTGCGGTTCAAGCCCGTCGGCCTCGTCGGCGCGTCGATCGGCACCGGCGGCACGGCGCGCGGCCAGACGGCGCTGCGCAATTCCCTGCTGTTCTTCGACACCATGCTCATGGGCCGCCCGGAAGTGCTCGTCGCGTCCAGCGCCGTGAAGTTCGACGAACAGGGCAACCTGAAGGACGAAGAGGTCCGCGCCCTGCTGCGCCGGTTCCTCGCCGACTTCACCGAGTTCACCTCGAGCACCCTCGATCGCGGCCTCGATCCGCGGGACCGCGAATTCCTCTTCAGCTGAAACGGATTCCCGCCGTGGCCGAATCCCCCGCCGTGCCCGGTTCGCGGGCGACGGGCGAAACGCTGTACCTCGCGCCGAACGGGCGGCGCTTCACCGACGCCGCCGAACTCGCCCGGGAGTACGACATCGAGTCGACCGTGCCCGACTTCCTCGCCGTGACGGGCGAGTACACCACCCGCAGCGCCGAAGCCCGGCGCGAGCTGAAGTGCTTCCTCGACGTGCCGTACGGCCCGACGGTCGACGAACGCCTCGACGTGTTCCCCGGCGAACCCGGCGGCCCCGTCGTGGTGTTCCTGCACGGCGGCTATTGGCGAGCGCTGACCGCGGCCGAGTTCAGCTTCGTCGCCACCGGCCTCGTCGCGCGCGGTGCGACCGTGGTGATCCCGACGTACTCGCTGTGCCCGGTGGTGACACTGGACGAGATCGTGCGCCAGGAGCGAGCGGCCGTCGCGTGGACGATCCGCACCATCGCCGAGTACGGCGGTGATCCCCGCCGGGTCGCGGTTGCCGGGCATTCCGCGGGCGGGCACGGCGTCGCGATGGTGCTGCAGACGCGCTGGGCCGAGAACTACGGCCTCGACCCGGCCGTGCTCCGGGGCGGCTGCGCGATCAGCGGCATCTTCGACCTGCGGCCCCTGCCGCACACCACCGTGCAGGCCGAAATCCGGCTCACCGCGGACCAGGTGCTGCGTTACAGCCCGGTGCTGCAGCTGCCCGAGACGATGCCACCGCTGGTCGTAACCTACGGGACGGCGCAGCCGGCCGAGTTCGTCCGCCAGTCCACCGACTTCGCCGCGGCGGCGCGGGCACGGGGCCTGCCCGTGACCGAGCTGCCGCGCGCCGGCTTCACCCACTTCGACGAGCTGGACGCGCTCGCGGACGCGACGGGCGAGCTCACCGAGTGCGTCCTCGGGCTCGTCGCGTGAACACCGTCCACAACGGACCCTTCCAGGAGGAAGCATGACGACCCGGTTGCAGGACGAGTTCCGCCAGGTCATGGCGAGCGTCGCGACGCCGGTCTCCGTGGTCACTGCCCTGTGCGACGGCGCGCCGCACGGCGCGACCGTGAGCGCGTTCACCTCGCTGTCGATGGATCCGCCCATGGTGCTCGTGTCCCTGGACAAGACGTCACGACTGCTGGGGCTGATCCGCCGGTCCGGGCGGTTCGGCGTGAACGTGCTGGGCGCCGATCAGGCCGGTACCGCGGTGACGTTCGCGAAGAAGCTGGCCGAGAAGTTCAGCGAGGTCCACTGGGAGGCCGACAACGAGCTGCCGCGGCTGGCCGACGTGCCCGGCTGGCTCGCGTGTTCGGTGACGCAGGAGGTCGAGGGCGGTGACCACATCGTCCTCTTCGGACGCGTCGAGGCGGCTTCGACGGCCACCGCGGCGCCGCTGACCTACCACCTGCGGACGTTCGGCACGCATTCGCTGCTGGAGCAGCCACGCCGGGCCTGAAGTTCAGTGCCCCCGGTAGAGCGCGGTGGAGCGCCGGTTCACCAGCTCGACCGGGAGCACGACCGGCCGCGGGCCGCCGTCGGGGTCCTCCAGCGTGTCCACGAGCAGCTTCGCCGCTTCCCGCCCCAGGTCGTACTGCGGGATGCGGATCGTCGTCATCGGCGGCGACACGTGGTCCATGAACGGGGTGTCGTTGAAGCCGATGATGCTCACGTCGTGCGGGCAGGTCATCCCGTGTTCGCGCAGCGCGTCGTAGCAGCCGAGGGCGATCAGGTCGTTGCCGGCGACGATCGCGGTGAACTCCACGCGCTCGTCCCGCAGCAGTCCGCTGAGGACCCGGTGTCCCTCGCGCTGCGACCACGCTTCGCACTGGGCCACGCGTTCGGGTTCGCGGTCCAGCCCGTGGTCCGCGAGTCCTTTGAGGAAGGCGCGCTTGCGGTGCACGCCGGTCGAAAGGTCCTGCGGGCCGGCGAGGTGGATGATCTTGCGGTGGCCCAGCTCGACGAAGTGGCTAAGGGCGAGGCGCACGCCGTGGTCGTCGTCGGCCGTGACCGACGGGATGTCCGGGCGCTCGACGGTGCGGTTGACCAGCACCACCGAATGCCCCTGGTCGAACATCCGCTCCACGGTGTCGTCGTGCAGGCGCGAACCCGCGGAGATGAACCCGTCGACGCCGCGGGAGAGGAACGCGTCGATCGCGGCGGCGGTGATCTTCGGGTCGTCGTCGGTGTTGGCGATCCAGGTGCTGTAGCCGCGTTCGCGCAGGATGTCCTCGGCGCCGCGCACGATCGGCGGGAAGATCGGGTTGGTCAGGTCGGGCAGCAGCACGCCGACCGCCATCGACCGCGCGGTGCGGAGCGTGCGGGCGCTGAGGTTGCTGGAATAGCCGAGATCCGCGGCGGCGCGGAGCACCCGGTCGAGCGTCGCGCTGTTCACCAGGTGGCGGCTGGTCTCGTTGAGGGCCCTCGACGCGGTCGCGACGTGGACCCCGGCGCGCGCGGCCACGTCCTTCAAGGTCGCTCTTCGCACGACGGGGAGTATACGCGGGAATTCACCGTCGTTCGCGCACCGGCGCTGTTCCGGCGCGTTTTTCGCCCGCGCTCTTGACTCGCCGCACCTCAGTGGCGCACAGTTGCTTGCAAACGATTGCAGCTCTACGGGAAAGGCGGCGGATGCGGTCAGCGCGGAGTGCTCGCCCAGCGCGCCGGCTCGTTGATGAGCCGCGCGCTGATGAGGCCCGCGGCGTTGGTGACCGACGCCCGGGCCGAGGCGAGCGCGGCGTTGGTGAACATGCCGGTGGGCCCCGCCAGCGAGACGGCGCCGACCGGGTGGCCCGACGCGTCGAGGATGGCCGCCGCGACCGACATGCGGTCCTTCTGGAACGACTTCGACGCCAGGAACCCGTCCCGGCGAGCGCGGCTCAGCTCGGCTTCGAGCTCGTCGAGGTCGGGCGCCGGCGTGGAACTCTCGGCGCAGCACTTCTCGACGTGGGCCACGACCTTGTCGAACGGCAGCCACGACAGCGCCGCCTTGCCGCAGCCGGTGAGGTGCGCGGGCGCGCGCTGGCCGACGCGGTTGTGCATCGGGATCTTGCACGTGCTCGCGTTGCGGTCGAGGTAGACGACCCAGCCCTGGGTGAGCTGACCGAGGTGGGCTTCCTGTTCGGGCGCGCGGACCAGCTTGTCGAGGATGCCCTCGGTGGCGCGCACGAGCCCGGTGCGTTCGATGATCTGGCCGGCGAGTTCGAGCAGCAGCGGCCCGAGCTGGTACCCGTTGCCCGAGTCTTCGAGCATGCCCTCGTGCACGAGGGTGCGGCACAGCTCGTGGGCCGTGCTACGCGGGATGTCGGCGCGGGCCGAGACCTGCCGGACGGACAGGACACCCACCGTCGGCGAGAACGCGCGCAGCACCTTGCACGCCTTGCCCACCGAGGCCACTCCACCACGCGAATCGTCCATCGGACCACGGTACGTCGGATCCGCGAAATCGGTGCGATAAGTGTCCGGAAGTGCCGGACAGGAGCCACGACTCGCGGCTGACGGCGGCCTAGCGTCTGCCGGCAGGGGCGGCATCTTCAACGAGGAGGAAACATGACCGCAGTTCCGGATCGGGAGCAGCTGATCGAACGCGCCGACGCGCTTCGCCTTCGGCTGTGGGAATCCGCGCCGCAGGTGGACCAGGACCGGCGCCTGCCCGCGGCGAACTTCGAGGCGATGCGCGACGCGGGGCTGATGCGGCTGTTCGTGCCGGAGCGCTTCGGCGGCTTCGGTTCCGACATGCGCACCTACCTCGAGGTGACGATGGCGCTGGGCCGCGGGTGCGGTTCGTCGGCGTGGGTCGTCGGGGTGCTCAACACGGGCAACTGGTGGGCCGCGAGCTTCTCCGAGCAGGCGCAGGAAGACGTCTGGAGCGACGATCCGCTGGCGACGACGGCCGGTGTGCTGGCTCCCTCGGCCGAAGCGGAGGTCGTCGACGGCGGCATCGTGCTCAACGGCAAGTGGGGCTACACGTCGGGCTCGAACCACTGCGACTGGGTGAGTGTGTGCTACCCGGGCACCTCGCCGGACGACCCGGGCATGCACCTCGCGCTCGTGCCCATCCAGGACCTCACCGTCGAGGACACGTGGTACGTCGCCGGGATGCGCGGGACGGGTAGCAACACCGTCGTGGCGCACAACCTGTTCGTGCCTTCGCACCGCCTGCGCCCCGTCGCGCCGTTCTTCGCCGGCGACAACGCGCGCGACGGCGCGGAGGTCAACCAGCGCGTGAGCCTCGCCGGGCTGCTGCCGCTCTCGCTCGCGGGTGCCCAGCTGGGCCAGGCGCAGGCGGCTTTGGACTACGCGCTGGAAAAGGCGCCGAAGCGGGCGATCACGACCACGGCGTACACGTCGCAGGCGGAATCGGTGGGCTTCCAGGTGGACGTCGCGGAGGCGTCGAGCATGATCGACGCGGCGGTGCAGATCACGCGGCAGGCGGCGGACGAACTGGATTCCTACGCCGTTTCCGGCGCGCTGCCCGAGACCGCGGTGCGGACGCGGTTGCGGCTGAACATGGCCTGGGCCGTGCGCACCGCGTACCAGGCCGTGGACCTGCTGATGACCGCCCACGGCTCGTCGGCGTTCGCCGAGGTCAACCCGCTGCAGCGCATCTGGCGCGACGCCGCCGTCGGCTCCCGGCACGCGGCGTTCAACACGCGCATCACACAGGAACTGCACGGCAAGGCGCTGCTGCACCAGAACCCGGCCGCCGTCAGCTTCCTGGTCTGAGAGGGATTTTCCGTGATCGACGTTCACGCGCACTGGTTCCCGCCGGCGCTCGTTTCCGAATTCGCTTCCCACGGCCTGAAGGTGTGGCCCGCCCACCCCGAGTCGTTGTCGTCGCGGGCGGACGAGCTGGGTGCCGACGGTTTTTCTTCGCAGGTGCTCGGGCTCGGGCACAACCAGCCTTACCTGCCGGACGCCGCCGCGGCATTGCGGTGTGCCCAGTTCGCCAACGACCTCTACGCCGACGTGGTCGGTGGGCCCTTCGCCGCGTTCGGCACGGTTCCGTTGCCACACCCGGAATCTTCGGCTTCGGAAGCCGTCCGGTGCTTGGACGACCTCGGCTTCGCCGGCATCGGCGTCGGCACCACCGCCCTCGACGCTTCCCTGGACGACCCGCGGTTCGACGAGCTCTGGTCCGAACTGGACAGTCGGGCCGCCGTGGTTTTCGTGCACCCCGTGGGTGTCCAGGTGACGGGCCTCGACGCCTTCTTCATGGGCCCCAAGCACGGCGGCCCGCTGGAATCCACGATCGCCGCCACCCGCCTCGTCGTCTCCGGCGTCACCCGGCGCTTCCCCCGCATCCGCTGGATCGTCTCCCCCATGGGCGGCGCACTGGGCTTCCTGTGGCGCCGCTTCGAAGAGATGACGCAATCACTGGGCCACGACGAGTGGCTCGCCACGGACCCCGCGCGGAACTCTCGAAACTCTACTACGACACGACACTGTCGGACGACACCTCGGTGATCCGCTTCTTCGCGGACACCTTCGGCCCCTCACAACTGGTCCTGGGCACCGACGCCCCACGGGTGCGCGCCGGGGACTGGGCTTCCCGCGTGGCCACCGTGCCGGGGCTGTCGGACGCGGAACGCAACGGCATCATGCACAGCACGGCGGAATCGCTGGGGATCGGAGGTCAGGCGAAGTAGTTGGCGATCGGCTCTTCGACGATCCCCTGGGGCGGGCGGTTGCGGTAGACGTTGCTGAAGTACTCGGCGACGCTGTCCTCAGCGAAGAACGGCTTGTGCTCCTCGCGCCAGCGTTCCCTGGCCGCGGCGTTCGGGAAGCCCAGGTACACCGCCAGCTCGTGATCCCGCTCGCCCCAGCACCCCCACCGCCCGGACGGCCCCACGACAGCGACGGTCTCGGCCAGGAACACATACGCGTCGGAGAAGCCCCGCGAGTCGAAACCGACGGCGTCCCAGTACTCGTCGACGGAGGCGCCGACCGGCATCGACAACGCCGGGTACTCGCCACGGTCGCGCAGGTGCACGCAGGCGGGGCCGTCGACGAGCAGGAAGTCGACGGTCCGATCGCCGTGGTAGCAGGCCAACGCCTGGAACGCGGGCCAGAAGTCCGGGTCCCAGAAGGCGGAGACGTCGCCGACCAGGCTGCCCTGGGCGTCGCCGGCGGTGAACAGTTGAGCGGGCAGACGCGCGTCCAGGTGGAACACCGCCGCGGCGCGGGCGCGGACGGTGAGGTACTCGGTCTCGTCGGTGATCATCTTCCGCAGCTCCCCTTTCTCCGGGGATCGTAAGCCGGGGAGGTCGTCGGGGCAGCTGATTTCCTGTCCCTGTCACAGATCGCCGGTACGTCTTGTCCAAGCTCACGGAAGCCGAAGTCAACTCCGTGAGGGAAGGTCATGAGCGTCGAACATTCGCACTACCTGCCGAATCCCCAGTCGACCGCGCCGCCGCCGAAGATCGAGGTGGTGGGGACGGCCGAGGGGGCGCCGGCGGCGCCCGAGGGGGCCACGCCGATGACCATCCTGGTGACGTTGCCGCCCGGGAGTGACGGGGCGCCGCCGCATCGGCACAGTGGGCCGGCGTTCGGGTACGTGCTCAAGGGCGAGATCGTCTTCGAGCTGGAGGGTGAGCCCGAGCGCGTCGTGAAGGCCGGGGAGTCCTTCTGGGAGCCCGGGTACGACGTGATCCACTACCAGGACGGCAACAACCTCGACGACGAGGAATCGCAGTTCGTCGTGACGATGTTCTGCGCGCCGGGGCAGCCGATGCTCGTGCCGGTGAGTGAAGAGGAACTGGAGCAGCGCAAGCACCTCCGGGCGCCGCGTCCCTGACGTGGTCAAAAGAAGGGGCCGGCTCCCCGCCAGGAGCCGGCCCCTTCGCACACCTCATTCCACCAGTTTGCCGGCCGTCGAGACCTCCCGCATCAGCGGCGCGATCTCCGCCGGCACCGGTGGCAGCTCCTCACGCGTGAGCTGCCCGGGACCGGACCACACGAAGTTCACCCGCAGCGACTCGTCCAGCGACGAGTAGTCGGACCGGTTGTGGCAGCCCCGCGTCTCCCGGCGCTCCAGCGCGGCTTCCAGTGTGGCCCGGCAAGCCAGCGCCGAGGCCTTCAGGTCGAACGCGTGCGCCAGGTCCTGGTAGCCCGCGAGGTCCGGGTGGACGCCGACGTTCTTCATCCGCTCCTCGAGCGAGTCCAGTTCGGACAGTCCGGCCAGCAGGCCCTCCTCGTCCCGCACGACGCCCGCGTGCTCGGTCATCGTGTTGCGCAGGGAACGCTGCAGGGCGCGGACGTTCTCCGGCCCGTCGGCCGCCAGCAGCTCGTCGACCTCGCCGCGCGCCTCCGCCAGCGCGGCCGCCGAGCGGCGCTGCGCGGCGAGCGACGCGGAGTACTCGGCCGCCGCCTCGCCGACGATGCGGCCGTACACCAGCAGCTCGATCAGCGAGTTGCCGCCGAGCCGGTTGGCGCCGTGCAGGCCGCTGGACGCCTCGCCGATCGCATACAGGCCGTCGACGCCCGTGCTGTGGTCCTCCGAGCGCACCCACACGCCGCCCATCGAGTAGTGCGCGGTGGGCGCGATCTCGATCGGCTGCTGGGTGATGTCGAGCATCTGCAGCTCCAGCAACGTCTGGTACACGCGCGGCAGCCGCTGCATGATCGTCTCTCGGGGCAGGTGCGACACGTCGAGCCACACGCCGCCGTTCGGTGTGCCGCGGCCCTCCTTGATCTCGGTGTACGCGGCCAGCGCGACGCGGTCGCGAGTGGACAGTTCCATCCGTTCCGGGTCGTAGCGCGCCATGAACCGCTCGCCGAGCGCGTTGCGCAGCTGCCCGCCCTCACCGCGCGCGGCTTCGGACACCAGCGTGCCCGCCGCGTTCTCGGGTTCCAGCAAGCCGGACGGGTGGAACTGCACCAGCTCGGGGCCCCGGATCCGGCCACCGGCCAGCACGGCGAGGCGGAACGAATCGCCCGTGTTCTCGTCGCGCCGCGACGACGTGCGCCGCCAGATCCGCGTGTGCCCACCGGCGGCGAGGATCACGGCGTCGGCGTGGATCACGTACCGGGTGCCGTCGTCGAGGTTGAAGCCGTACGCGCCGAAGACGACGTTGTCCTGCACCAGGATCCGCGTGACGTAGGTGTTCTCGAGGATCCGCACGTCGAGCTGGGCCGCGCGGTTGACGAGCGTCCGCTGGATCTCCAGGCCCGTGTAGTCGCCCGCGAACGCGGTGCGCCGGTAGGTGTGCGCACCGAAGAAGCGCTGCGAGATGCGGCCGTCGGCCTCGCGCGCGAAGGGCATGCCCCACCGTTCGAGGTCCTCGATGCCGCGCGCGGCGTTCTGCGTGACGATCCGCACCGTGTCGGGGTGCGCCAGGAGGTAGCTCTCCTTGATGGTGTCGGCCGCGTGCTGCTGCCACGAATCCGCCGCGTCCATCGTGCCCAGCGCGGCGTTGATGCCGCCGGCCGCGAGCGTGGTGTGCGCGTCGGACTTCGGCCGCTTGCCGACCACGAGCACGTCGACGCCGCGTTCTTTCAGCTCGATCGCGGCGCGCAGCCCGGCACCGCCGGTGCCGATCACGAGAACCGACGTCGCGATCCGCTGTTCAGTCATCGGGAGTTCCTCCTTGACGCGTGGTGCGCGGGTGGCCGGGTGCGGCCACCCGCGCGGTGATCACTTCTTGACCGGCGGGTTGGCCGGGAGCCAGTCGGCGAACTTGACCTTCGCCAGTTCCGCGCCCTCGCCGGGCAGCAGGCCCTGGGGGCCCGGCTTCTCGCCGAAGTAGCGGGCCTCGGCGTCGGTGACGATCTGGCGCGGGTCCTTGCGGAAAGTCAGGGCCTCCTGGATCCAGCCGGCCATCGTGAACACCTCGGGGCCGGCGATCTCGGTCAGGCCGTTCAGGGGCGTGCCGGCCGCGACCTTCGCGACCTTGCCCGACACCTCGGCGGCCGCGATCGGCTGGATACCGGCGTCGGGCAGCTTCACGGTGGTGCCCTCGGTGGCGGAGTCGGCGATGGCGGACGCGAACTCGAAGAACTGCGTGGCGCGCACGATCGAGTAGGGCAATCCCGACTCCTTGATCAGCTTCTCCTGCGCGACCTTCGCGCGCAGGTAACCGGATTCGGGCAGGCGGTCGCTGCCGATCACGGACAGCGCGACGTAGTGGCCCACCCCGGCGCCCTTGGCGGCCTCGGTGAGGTTCGTGGTGGCGGCGCGGAAGAACGCCATCACGTCGTCGTCCGCGAACGACGGTGAGTTGGACACGTCGACCACCACGTCGGCTCCCTGCAGCACCTCTTTGACGCCCTCACCGGTCACCGTGTTCACGCCGGAGTTGGGCGACGCCGGTACGGCCTCGTGCCCGTGCTCGGTCAGCAGGCTGACGACCTTCGAGCCGATGAGGCCGGTACCGCCGATGACGACAATCCTCATGATGCGCCTTTCGCTGGGTGGCCCCCGGCGGGTCCGGGGGCGTCGGTCACCAGCCAGGACAAGGCGAGCGGCGGATCTGTGACAGCACCCGCCGCCGAATTCTTCAGCCGATCGGGTCAACCACGTCTTCGACGCGGAGCTCGGCCGGCAGTTCACCACCCGACACGAACGCGTCGCGCGGGTGCTGCACCGAGGCCAGCGACACGATGTCGCGCCCGAAGAACAGGGCCGTCAGCCACACCGCCAGCACGCGGACCTTGCGTTCCCAGCTGGGCACGGCCAGCACGTGGTAACCGCGGTGCATCAGCCACGCGAGCAGGCCGGTGATCACGATGCTCCGGTACTGGAAGATGCCCTTGCCGATGCCGAGCGTCGCGATCGCGCCGAGGCTGTGGTGCACGTACTGCTTCGGCTCGCGCCCGCGCAGCGCCTTGACGATGTTGCGGGCCAGCAGCTTGCCCTGGCGGACCGCGTGCTGCGCGTTCGGCACGGTGTGCGCGCCCGGCACCGGCGACGCGAGGTCCGGCACGGCGGCGTCGTCGCCGGCGGCCCACGCGTGCGGCACGGGTTCGTCCTCGGTGCCGATCCGCAGGTCGGCGCGGGTGAGGAGCAGGCCGCGCGCGTCACGCGGCAGGTCGGTGTGGTTGTGCACGACGGGGTTGGCCGCGTTGCCCGCGGTCCACACGATCAGCTCCGAGTCGAACTCCTCACCGGTCGACAGCACGACGTGCCCGTCGACGGCCGAGCGCAGCTGGGTGTTCAGGTGCACGTGGGCACCGCGCTCCTCCAGCGAGCGCACGACCCACGCGCCGGGTTCGTCGGTGACCTCGGGCAGGATGCGGCCCTGCGCTTCGACCAGGTGGAAGCTCAGCTCGTCACGGCTGATCTCGGGGTAGTTCTTCAGCAGCGCGGTCGCGAGCGACAGCAGTTCCGCGAAGCCCTCGACACCCGAGAAGCCGCCGCCGACGAACGTCACGGTCAGCAGCTTGCTCCGCACCGGTCCCGGCTCCAGCGCCGACGCCCGGTCGAACGCGGTCAGCAGCTTGTCGCGGATCGCGACGGCCTCCTCCACGTGCTTCATGCCGATCGCCTGCTCGGCGATGCCCGGAACGGGCACCTTGCGTGTGACCGCGCCGGCCGTGACCACGAGCTCGTCGTACTCGAGCTCGAACTCCGGCCCGTCGGCAGGCCGCACGGTCACGCGCCGCTGCGCGTGGTCGATCCGCGTGACGCTGCCGGCCACGATCCGCGCGCGCCGCAGGTGCCGCCGCAGCGACACGGCCGCGTGCCGCGCCTCGATCGACCCGGCGGTGACCTCCGGCAGGAACGGCTGGTAGGTCATGTAGGGCCGCGGGTCCACCACGGTCAGTTCCGCCTCGCCCGGCCGCAGGCGCTTCTCGAGTCCCCAGGCCGCGTAGAAGCCGGCGTATCCGCCGCCGACCACCAGGATCCTGTGCATGGCCACTCCCTGTTCGTCTCGATACACCAGGGAGACAAGACAGCGGAGCCGGATGTGACAGGTTCGGGCCGGTGCGTGGGGGCAGTCACAAGCCCCGGTTCCGGGTGCCGCGACCAGGCGAAAAGGCCAGGTGGCCGCCGGGGGAAGGCCGGCGGCCACCGAGGGGTTCGGGACCCGGGGAGAGCGGTCGTCAGGCCGTCGTCGGGGCCTCGGCCGGAACCGGTGCCGCAGTGGTGACCGGGGCGGGTTTGACGAAGCGCAGCGCCACCATGCCGACCGCGGCCAGCGCGAGCGGGATCGAGAACAGCTCGAACAACCCCACGCCCGACCACCCCGCGTCGACGAGGACGCCGGCGATCAGGGGCGTCACGATGGCGCCGATGCGGCCCACGCCGACGGCCCAGCCCAGTGCCGTGGAGCGGACCCCGGCGGGGTACAACGACGGGCCGAGGGCGTACAGGGAAGCGCCGAGTGCGTAGAGCAGCATGCCCATGAGCACGGCCACCACGAGGGTCGCGGTGAGGTTGCCGAGCACGAAGGCCATGGCGAGGAACACGACCGCGGCGCCGGCCAGCGTGGCGACGGCCAGGAACCGGCTGGACAGGTGCAGCGCGAGCCACGTCATGAGCAGCGAGCCGGCGATGCCGCCCAGGTTGATCATGATGCCGCCACCGATCCCGGCCCGCGCCGACAGGCCGCTCTGTTCCAGCAGCTGCGGCATCCAGTTGCTGGCGAAGTACAGCGCGCCGAAGAGCGCGAAGAAGCCGAGCCACAGCAGCCCGCTGCGCACGCCGTTGCGGCCGGCCAGCACAGCCGCGCGCACGTTGCCGATCTCGTGCGCCGCCGGCTCCGGCAGCACCGGCACCGGGGTGAGGTGCATGCGGGTGAGCAGCCGGTTGACGCGGTCGAGGGCACCGTTCGGGCGGCGCGTCAGCAGGAAGTCCAGCGACTCCGGCAGCAGTTTCACCATGGTGGCGGCGGTCACGAAGCTCAGGATCGCGCCCGAGACGAACGTGGCGCGCCAGCCGTAGTGCGACGCCACCAGTGCGGCGACGCTGCCGCCCAGCAGACCGCCGGTCGGCAGGCCCAGGGCGAAGAACGCGACGGACGCGC
This sequence comes from Amycolatopsis sp. NPDC051903, assembly GCF_044452505.1. Taxonomy (NCBI): domain Bacteria; kingdom Bacillati; phylum Actinomycetota; class Actinomycetes; order Pseudonocardiales; family Pseudonocardiaceae; genus Amycolatopsis; species Amycolatopsis sp. NPDC051903. The sequence goes on from NZ_JBITBT010000025.1 coordinate 55,430, forward strand.
CGCGCGCCCGTTTGCTGCTGAACTCCGCGATGATCACCGGCAGGCTCACCATCACGCCACCCACGCCGAGGCCGGTCACGAACCGGCACGCCCACAGCTGCTCATACGCCCCGGTCACGGCCGAGAGCGCCATGCCGAGCGTCGCGATCCCGAGGCACAGCAGCGTCAGCGGCCGCCGGCCGATGCGGTCGGCGGCGGGCGCCACCAGCGTCGACCCGACGGCCATGCCCATCAGCCCCGCGCTGATCAGGAGCCCGACCCCGGACGCGGACACCCCCCATTCGGCGCGCACACCGGACGCGGCGAACCCCATGACGAGGATGTCGTACCCCTCGATCACGTTCATGATCACGCACAACGCGATGACCAGAACCTGGAACCTGCTCATGGGACGGTTGTCGATCAGTTCTCGCACACTCATGATTCACCCTTGAATCGAGGAATGACAAAGAAGATCCGCGCGAAAGCGGGCGCGGTGGAGCGACCTTGCCCGACCCCTGGCAAGCGTGGTGGTCCCGCGGGGACCACCGGGGCGAAAGAGCTCCTTCCGAGAGGTGGCCGGTTCGCCCCCGCTCCCCCGGGAGCGAACCGGTCCGAGTGACTCAGCCGCGGCGGGCGATCGCGTCGATCTCCACCGACGCGCCGCGCGGCAGCCCGGCCACCTGCACGATCGAGCGGGCGGGGCGCGGTTCCCGCCACGTGGCCACGAACTGGTCGTTGGCCAGTGCGCGGTCACCCATGTCCGTGACGAAGTACGTCAGCTTCACGACCGCCTCCAGCGTGAGCCCGGTCTTGGCCAGGCGGCGCCCGACGGTGGCCAGCGCGGCGTCGAGCGCCTCTTTCCGCCCCGTCACGAGGTTTTCGGCCTCGTCGACGGGGAGGCACCCGGAGACGAACACCACGTCGCCGACGGTGACGCTGTCCGAGTAGGGGTGCTGGAAATCCGCTGCGGTCATGCCGTGTCCGTCCTGTCTGGAGTGTTGGGGTCTGGGGTGCCGTGGGGCGGTCCCCACAGTTGCTGGCCGGAGTCCACGGAGAACACCGAGCCGGTGATGGCCGAACCGTCCACTTGCGACGCGAGCAGCGCGTAGACGCCGGCGACGTCGTCGGGGCCGGGCGCGAACCCGGTCGGCAAGCGACGCGCGACCTGCTCCGGGTCCGGCAGGACCGCACCGCCGCCGAGTGCTTGCGGCGCGGTCAGGTTCGTGCTCACGTAACCCGGCGCCACGGTGTTCACGCGGACCCGCCCGGCGAGCTCGAACGCGAGCTGCTTCGCGAGCCCCACCACGGCGTGCTTCGACGGCACGTACAGCGCCCCGCCGAACCCCGGCACCACGCTGGAGATCGAGCCGGTGAAGATGATCGAGCCGCGCGCTTCGATCAGCGCGGGCAGCGCCGCGTGGACGATCAGCAGCGCGCCCTTGACGTTGACCGTGAACACTTCCGCGTACGCCGCTTCAAGTTCCTCCACGCTCATTCCGGACAACGCCGCATTCTGGTCGTGCACGCCGGCGTTGGGGACGAGCACGTCGAGCTTCCCGAAGTGCCCCAGCGCCAGCTCGACGGCGCCGCGGCAGTCGGCCGGGTCCGTGACGTCGCCGGGCATCGCGACCACGGCCGCGCCGAGTGGTTCCGTGGCCTTGCGCAGGCGCTCGGCGTCGCGGCCCATCGCGACGACCCGCGCGCCTTCCCGCACGAAGCGGCGCAGCACGCCTTCGCCGATGCCCGAACCCGCGCCGGTCACGAGAGCGACGAGGCCTTCGAGCCGCGCCATCAGCCGGCCTCGGCGGCCACCAGCCGGCGCCGCGCCCCGCCGTCGACGGCCTCGCCCGCGCGGTACACCGACTCCGGCTTGTCGAGGTAGTTCATCTCGTTGATGGGCCAGCCCATCGACGCGATGATGTGCAGCGGTTCGTCGCCGATGCTGACGAACCCGTGCACCTGCATGCTCAGCGCGATCACGGTGTGGCCCGGGCCGAGCTCCACCGTCTCACCGTCCACGGTGAACCGCCCCCGTCCCTTGAGGACGGTGATGTTCTCCTCGAAGTAGTGCCAGTGTGGAGGTGCCGCCATGCCGACGTCGAGGATCTGTTCGGCGATCCGCACCTGCCGCGCCCCCGTGGACGCGCTGGCCCACGCGCGCGACCGCACCCCGGGCCGCCACTGTTCCCACTCCACCTTCTCGTGTTCGACCACCAACATGGCTTCCCACCCTTTCGTTTCGAAGTTTCCCGGCTGTGTCAGGACCCGCGCGTGAACGACTCCGGCCGCGGCGCACCCCAGGCGCTGAACGAATTGAACTCGCCCGCCTTGCGCACCAGCGGATCCGTGCGGTCCCCGAGGATCCGCGGCATCTCGGCCGACAGCTCGTAGCGGTTGCCACCCGGCGTCCACAGGTACGAGTAGAGGTTGCCGCCGACGCCGTGGCGGCCGGGCCCGGTCTCCAGCAGGTGCCCCGCGCTCGCGAGCGTGTCCGCCGCGCGCTTGTGGTGCTCCATGTTGTCGACCGTCCACGCCAGGTGGTGCAGCGAAGCGCCCGGCTGGCACCGGATCAGCCCGACGTCGTGGTGCACCTCGCCGGCCCGCGTCCACGCGGCCAGCCATTCGTCGTCGGCGTTCACGAACACGTCCGAGACCCGGAAACCCAGGCCCTCGGTCAGCACGTGCGCGGTCGCGCGGGCCTGCGCGTCGTCGCTGAACGCGACGGTGATGTGGTCGATGTCCGCGACCCCGACGCCACGCCGCAGCGAGCTGCGGTCGAAGCCCTGGTGGCGGTACAGCGGCCGGTCCGGCCGCGGCACCAGCACCACCTCCTGGCCGGTGGGCAGCCGGAACGCGAGGCTCACCGGCTGCTCCGGGCGCGCGTCGCTGCGACGCTGCGTCTTCACGTCGATCTCCGCGAGCCGGGATGCGAACCGAGCAAGTTCGTCTTCGGAGTCGACACCCAGCGCGAACGAGCGCACCCCGGTGCCGCCCGGCGACAGCACCAGCTGCGCGTGCGGGTCGTCGAGGTCGCAGCTGAGGTGCACCGCGTCGCCCTCCTTGGCGACCACGCTCAGCCCGAGCACCTCGACGTTGAACTCGAGCGCCTCCTCGAACTCCTCGACGGCCAGCTCGGCCCAGATCAGTTTCTGCAGCGCCATGCCCACTCTTCTCTCGTCACGACTCGTCCCGTTCAGCCACGGGGAACTCCGCGCTGAACGCCAGGTCCGGCTCCGGGCCGAACGGCGTCTCCAACGCCGCCAGGTACGCGCTGACCGGCAATCGGGTCAGCCCTTCGACTTCTTCCGCCGACAACGTCCGCGTGCGCTTGGTGCGGATCGCCGAAATCCGCAGCCGATCGCCGTCGGGCCCTGGCTCGACCTCGAGCCGGACCCGCGCGAACTCGTTGCCCAGCAGGATCGGCGGCGGACCGCCATCGTCCGGTGCCACGGCTACCTCCTCGCCGCTTCGGTTGCTTCCCGCCACGACGTGCCGGCCGCGATCGCCCGGCGGTGGCGCGCCACGAACGCCGGCCGGTTGATGGCCAGCGCGGCCACGAGCCGGTCCTCGCGCCCGTACAGCAGCGCGCGCCCGTCCTCGACGACTTCGCAGCGGTCGTGCCCGCCGGCCCAGCCGGCGAGCTGGAGCTTCACGTCGTACTGATCCGTCCAGAAGTACGGCACCTCGGCCGCTTCCTTCCCGCCGCCCGCACCGGTTTCCAGCTCCGCGACGAGGTTCGTCGCGACCGTGCGCGCGTGGTCGACCGCGGTCGTCCAGTGCTCGGCCCGGATCGAGCCGAACAGCGGGTGCGCCCACCGCGCGACGTCACCGGCGGCGTAGATCCGCGGCGCCGCCCGCAGGCCCGAATCGCAGACGACCCCGTCGGCGACCGGCACCGGGCTTCCGGTGAGCCAGCCGGTGACCGGCGCCGCGCCGACGCCGACCACCACGACGTCAGCCGGCAGGTGCTCACCGTCCGCCAGGTCGACGCCGCGGACGCGGCCACCGTCCACAGTGAACCCCACGACTTCCGCGCCGCACGCGAACCGCACACCGCGCGCCCGGTGCAGCTCGGTCATCCAGCCGCCGGCGACCGGGCCGATCGCGGGGGCGAGCGGCACCGGGTCACGCTCGACGACGGTGGTCGTGATGCCCAGCGCCACCGCCGTCGCCGCGACCTCCAGCCCGATGAACCCGCCGCCGATCACCACCAGATTCCCGGCAGTCGCCAAGTTTTCCCGCAGCGCCAACGCGTCGTCGAGCGTCCGCAGTGCACACACGCCCTCGATGTCCGGCTGTCCCGGCACCCGCCGGGCCGCCGCGCCGGTCGCGATGACCGCACCGTCGAACGGCACCTCGCCGCCGCCGGCCAGGAGCACCGCGTGCTCGGTGAGGCCCGTGACCGTGACGCCGCGACGGTGGTCCACGCCGAACTCGCCGAGCCGCTCACCGTCGGGCAGCACCACGTCGGCCGGTTCCGCCGCGCCCCGCAGCAGCTGCTTGGACAGCGGCGGGCGGTCGTAGGGCGGGCCGGCTTCGCGGTCGAGGAGCACGAGCTCACCCTCGAACCCGCGCGCCCGCAGGTCCCGGCACACGCTCACCCCGGCGAGCCCCCCGCCGGCGACCACCACGCGCACCATCAGCCGTCCAGCCGGATCGCCTGCGCCGGACAGCTCTCCCGCGCCCGCCGCGCGTCGCCGGCCAGCTCGCCGGGGATGTCGGCGAGCAGGAGCACGGCCTGCCCGGTGGACTCGTCGACGTCGAAGACCCGGTCGGCTTCGAGCACGCAGTTCGCGTAGCCGTCGCAGCGGGTCAGATCGATGTGCGCTTTCACTGTTCCTGCTCCTTCGCAGCGGCGTCCGGCCCGGCCAGCACTTCGCCGGGCACCCACGTGAGGGCCTCGAGCATCAGCGCGTCCGCGAACCGGTGTTCGCCGGTCAGCTCCGAGGTGATCTTCAGCCGTTGCCCGTTGGCGGTCTCGTCGACCTCGAGCCGGGCGAGCACCCGGCCCGAGCCGTCGCGCAACTCCACGACGCCTCCTCAGAGGAAGATGTTCATGTTCTCGGCGGCCAGGCGCGCGCGGTCGAGGACCACGACGCGCTCGGCGATCTTCCACTCGTCCCCGACCCGCACGAACCGGTCGGTGCGCTCCCCGTAGTAGATGTGCTCCTGGGATTCGTTGCGGGTGCGGAAGACGAGCACGTTGCTCACGGCTTCAAGCCCGGTGTCCGTTGTGAACACGTCGAGCACCTGGACGAAGTACCGCAGCCGCGAAGGCGGGATCTCGGTCCACGCGTGGGCGCTCGCGAGCTTGCGCGCCCGCAGCTCCATCGTCACGCGGTCTTCGTCGTAGTAGGCGAGTTCACCGTCCCGCGCGATCATGTCCGCGCGGGCGTCGGTGTTCTTCACCACCGGCATCCGGTACCTGAACTCGGGCGCGAAGAACCCGAGCCAATCAAGGTATTCTCCGTTCTGCAGCACGCGGATCTCGCGACGGTAAATCGCATCCACTGTGGACATCAGCTGCGCGGCGTCGAGTGAGGCGGTCATGTCACTTCTCCATCAGCTGCCGCCAGCGGCGGTAGAACGACCGCTGGTTGCCCTCGGTGATGAACGACTCCCCCATCACACCCGGCAGGTCGACCCCCGTGTGGTCCTTCACGGACACCTCGTGGCCGAGGCCCATCGTGTAGTCGAAGGAGTGCCGCTGCGCGACCACCCCGCGCGTCGCCTCGCTGATGGAGGTCCAGATCTCGCCGTCGTCCTGTTCGAACATCCCGCTGGGACCGAAGGCCAGCACGTACTGGCGCATGGCCGCGTCCTTGAGCTCGCCGGACAACGCACTGTCCACGAGGCACCACGAGTTCACGTCGATGAGGTGCGGCCCGCGCGGCTGCCACTGGCGCAGCGTGAGGAACCGCATGCCGTCCATGAAGGACAGGTTGGGGAAGATCGACCCGACCCCGACCGGCACGAACTCGACGAGCTCCGGGTTCTGCGCGCCGATGCGCTCCTGCACCTTCCGGACGTGCTCCGTGTAGCCGGTGACCGCCGCGGTGCCTTGCTGCGCCCCGCCTTTCTCCCGCGTGAAGCCGTGGCCGCCTTCGACGTGGACGGTGTGCCCGTACTCGGTCACGCGGTTGCGCAACCCCACTTCGACGCTCGACGCGTGCGTGGACGACAGGTGGTACTGGTCACCCGAGAAGTTCTCGGCGGGGATCTTCCAGTTCGTCTCGATCGTCCACTTGTGCACGCCGCCGACGGCTTCGAACCCGGCGGCCGAACGGCCGCGGCCCAGCATCAGGTCCAGGTACGGCAGGAAGTCGCCGAGGTACTCCGCGAGCGAGGGCGCGTCGGGGTCCCACGTGGCGAAGATCAGGCCGTGGACGGTGTCGAGGTGCGCCACCTCGACCAGCTTGATCGCGCTGCGGTCGAATTCGCCGTGGTACGCGGTTTTCAGCCGGGGCACGCCGACGAGGTTGCCGTCGAGGTCGTAGGTCCAGCCGTGGTACGGGCAGCGCAGCGCCTGCGAGTTGCCCTGGTCCGCGCGGCAGAGCTTCGGGCCGCGGTGGCGACAGCTGTTGAGGAACGCGCGCAGCCGGCCGTCCTTGGTGCGCGTGACCACCACCTCGTCCTCGCCCATGCGCGTGGACAGGTAGTCACCGGAGCGGCCCAGTTGCGATTCGTGGCCGAGGAACAGCCAGCACTTCGCGAAGATCTTCTCCAGCTCCTCGCGGTACACCCCCTCGTCGTGGAACGCGCGGATGCCGACCTCGACCCCGCCCTCACGCACCAGCGAAGCGGGCCGCGCTCCTGGACTGCTCGTCATGCCTGTTCTCCTTCCCGGCTGTCGAAGCCGCGCCAGTGCTGCCGCAGGCGTTCGTTGACCTCGTCGGGTTTCTCCTGGTTGACCGCGTGCCCGGCGCCGGGCACCACCGCGTACCGGGCGCCGGGGATCCCGTCGGCGAGGACGCGGCTCTCGGGCGGCCCGGTGATGAGGTCCTGGTCGCCGCACAGCACGAGCGTCGGTGCGCGCACCTCACCCAGCCGCGGCCGGTGGTCGGTGTCGGCCAGCGTCCGCGTGGCGGCGGTGAACCCGGACAGGCGCACCGCGGCCACGGCCGTCTCGACGATCTGCTCCTTCAGCCGCCGGGGCGCGGCGGACGAGACGAGCCGGTCGACGCGGGCCTGTGCCCACGCGCGGACACCGTCGCGGGCCAGCGCCGAGACGCGTTCGCCGAACCGTTCGAGCACGGCCTCGTTGTGCTTGCGGCCGTAGGTCGACGAGATCAGCGTGAGCGTCCGCACGCGGTCCGGGTGCCGCAGGGCCAGCCGGGTCGCGACGACCCCACCCCACGAAACCCCGGCCACGTGGGCGGTTTCGCGGCCGTGAGCCGTGAGCAGGTCCGCGGCGGCGTCGGCGTACTCGTCGAGCCGCGGTTCGGCCGACGGGTCGCTCGACCCGCCGTAGCCGAATGCGTCCCAGGCGATCAGCTCGTACTCGTCGCGCAGACCGCCGAACTGCGCCCAGAACGACGCGCTCGCGGTACCCACGCCGTGCAGCAGGAGTACCGCCGGGCCGCGGCCGGCGGTGCGCGCCGCGATCTTCCCGGCGCGCACACCGTGCACTGTGGACTCCGGAACAGCACTGGACTCCGGAACCGCACCGGACCTCGGTACCGCCCCGCCCGTCAACGCAGCCTCCACGGCATTCGCCTCGAACACATACCCGTCTGCTTCCTCCTGCCGTGAGCGGCGCTCACCTCGTTCGGCGAACGCTAGCATACTACGTTTGTGTGCCACAATGCTCGAACAGCTACTCGCGCAGACTGGTATGCTCACGTAGTGCTTCAACACTTCGCGTCCCTCGCCGGTGCACCCCATGAGTGATCCCACCGAGCTGTCCGAGGACTACCTGGGCCAACAGGCGTACCAAGCACTCCGGCAGGCGCTGCGCGACGGCGGGATCAGCCCCGGCCGCTTCTACTCCGAGGCCGAGTTCGCGGAGCTGCTCGGCGTCTCCCGGACGCCGGTGCGCGAGGCGCTCAAAGCCCTGGAACGCGACGGCGTGGTGGTTGCCGCCCGCCGGCGCGGCTACCGGATCCGCGAATTCACCGACGCCGAGGTCGACGAGATCGCCGCGCTGCGCGAGCAGATCGAAGTCCTGGTGGCGCGCAAGCTGGCGACGAGCCACACGAGCGAAGACTTGGCGCGGCTGCGGGAAATCCTGAAGCGCCAGGACGAGGGCAACCCCGACGAGACGATGTTCGCGCTCGACGAGGAGTTCCACCTCACGGCCGCGGAGCTCGCCGGCCTGCCGCGCACGCGCAAGATCCTGGAAGGCCTGCGCAGCGTGATGGCCGCCGTCACCGCGGGCGTCGACATCCCCCACGGCGAGACGATGCACCGGATCACCGAGCACCACGAATTGCTCGCGGGGATCGAGAAGGGCGACCCGGAGGAAGCCGTGCGGCTCATGCGCGAGCACGTGCGCGCGTCGGACAAGACTTTCCGCGACGCGATCCGCGCCCACGCCGAGGCGGGCCCGATCATCAAGCCCCTCAACTGGAAGCGCGCTTCGTCGCCGTCGGCCTGACCCACCCGTGCTCCCCGCCGGAGCACGGGTTTTTCTTTCACTTGTCCTAGTACACTTGGTAAGTATACTAAGACCATGGACTTAGGGATTTCCGGCCGCGTCGCCGTGGTCACCGCCGCTTCGCGCGGGCTCGGCCGGGCTTCGGCCGCCGCACTGGCCGCCGAGGGCGTGCGGCTCGTCGTCAACGCGCGCTCGGTCGACCAGCTCGAAAGCCTGCGCGACGAAGTGGACGTGGCCGTCGAGGTCGTGCCCGGCGACGTCACCGACGAAGCACTGCCGCAGCGGCTCGTCGACCGCGCGCTCGAACGGTTCGGCCGGCTCGACATCGTCGTGGCCAACAACGCCGGCCCCCAGCCGGGCGGGGCGTTCGAGGTGACCGACGAACAGCTGACCGGCGCGCTGACAGCCAATGCGTTGTCGGTCATCCGGCTCGTGCGCGCGGCTCGCCCGGCGCTGGTCGAGCGGGGCTGGGGCCGGGTCGCGCTGATCGCCTCCGGTTCGGCGCGCCAGCCGATGGACGACCTCGTCCTGTCCAATGTGGCCCGTCCCGCGCTGTGGGGCTGGGCGAAAACCGCGGCGAACGAGCTGACCGCCTCGGGCGTGACGCTCAACCTCGTCTGCCCCGGCGCGCACGCGACCGACCGCGTGATCGAGCTGGGCCGCCAGGACCGGTCGTATATCGGCGATCCAGACGCGTTCGGGAAGATCGTGGCTTTCCTGTGCTCCGCGCACACTTCGTACTTGACCGGCTCCGCGGTCGTCGTGGACGGCGGCCGGATCCAGGGCCTCTAGACGGTTAGTCCTGAGTGGACACCAGACCCGCGAGCGCCGCGTCCGCGATCGCCTGCAGGGCGGGCCGGCCCGGGTTCGTCTTGGCGAGCACGTTCATCCCCTGCACCACGGCCACCAGCAGCGGTGCGGAATCGGGCCCGGCGCCGGGGCGGAGCTCGCCCGCGGCCCGGGCCCGCGCGAGCGCTCCTGCGAAGCTGGTGCGCAGGTTGGCCAGGTGCTGCTCGAACATGCCGGCCAGCTCGGGGTCGCGTTCGGCGAGTTCGACGAGCGAGTTGGTCACGAGACAGCCCCAGCGGCGGCGGCCGTCGACCATCGCGTCGACGAGGTGCGCGAAGTAGTCGCGCAGGCCGCCGACGCCGCTGGCCGCGGTGTTGATCCGCTCGACCGCTTCGGCCGACACGGTCTCCGCGTAGGACTTCAGGGCGGCCACGAACAGGTCGCGCTTGCTGCCGAACGCGGCGTACACACTGCCGGGCTGCAGATCCATGGCGTGGCACAGCACCTGGATCGACGTAGCCTCGTAACCGCGCTCCCAGAACGTGTCCAGTGCGACGCCGAGTGCTTCGCCGACGTCGAAGGTGCGTGTCCGTCCCACGGGCAAAATTGTAGAGCAGTCATTCAGGAATATCGACGTCAGCTTCCGGACGTGGTAGAAACCCAGTGCGCGTAAGTTGTACGCGCGCTCAACTAAGGAGGACACATGCGGGTCGTGGTGATGGGCACGGGAGGAGTCGGCGGCTACTTCGGAGCGCGGCTGGCCCAGGGCGGCCACGACGTGAGCTTCATCGCCCGCGGCAAGCACCTGGACGCGTTGCGCGCCAACGGGTTGCGCGTGGAAAGCCCGCTCGGCGACTTCCACCTCCCCACCATCGACGTGACCGACGACCCGTCGACGCTGGCGCCCGCGGACCTCGTGCTGTTCGGCGTGAAGCTGTGGGACACCGAGGCGACGGCCGAGCTGATCAAGCCGCTGCTGACCGAGCACACCGGCGTGGTGTCGTTCCAGAACGGCGTGGTCAAGGACGACATCCTGCGCCGCGTGCTCGGGCCGCAGCACGTGATCGGCGGCGTCTGCTACATCGCCGCGACGATCGCCGAACCCGGCGTCATCCGGCACACGGGCTCCCTGCAGAAGCTGGTGTTCGGCGAGTACGACGGCACGCCGTCCGCGCGGGTGCGGGCGTTCCGCGACGCGTGCGCCGAGAGCGGCATCGACGTGGAGGTCAGCGACCGGATCGAGCAGACGATCTGGGAGAAGTTCGTGTTCCTCGTGGGCCTTTCGGGCACCACGACCACCGTGCGCACACCGATCGGGCCGATCCGCGCGAACCCGCGGTCGCGGGCGTTCCTGCACGACGTGCTGGCCGAGGTCGTCGCGGTGGCGCGCGCCCAGGGCGTGGCTCTGGCCGAGGACTACGCCGACGACCGGCTCGCGTTCACCGACAGCGTGCCCGAGGGCATGACCTCGTCGATGCACCACGACCTCGAACGCGGCAACCGGCTCGAGGTCGCGTGGCTCAGCGGCGACGTCGTCGAACGCGGAAAGGCGCTGGGCGTGCCGACACCGTGCAACCGCGCGATCACCGACCTGCTCGCCGTGCACGCGGAGGGCCGCCGTGCGTGACACCATCCGGTCGATCGAGGCGACCCTGGTGCTGGTGCCGATGCGCCGGCCGCTCGGCACCAGCGCCGCCCGCGTCACGGACGCGCCGCTGCTGCTGCTCGACCTGCACACCGCCGACGGCGTGACCGGGCGCGGGTACCTGTTCTGCTACCTCGAATCCGCCGGGCACGCGGCGCTCGCGCTGGTGCGGGAGGTGAACGACGCGCTCGCGGGCGTCGCAGCCGCGCCGGCGGCCGTGCGGTCCGCGCTGGAGGCGAAGTTCAAGCTGCTCGGTGTGCGCGGGCTCGTCGCGGCCGTGGTGGCGCTCGTGGACACCGCGTGCTGGGACGCGGTGGCGATCGCCGCCGGCCTGCCGCTCGCCCGCCTGCTCGGCGCCGACCTGCGGCCGATCCCGGCGTACAACAGCAACGGCCTGGGCCTCATCCCCGCGGACGCGGCCGCCGCGGAAGCCGTGGAACTGGCGGCGGAGGGCTTCTCGGCCGTGAAGATGCGCCTCGGCCGCTCGCCCGCGGACGACCTGGCCGCCGTACGCGCCGTGCGGGCGGCGCTGGCCCCGGACGTCGAGCTGATGGCCGACTACAACCAGGCTCTCGACCTGCCGGACGCGCTGGCCCGGTGCCGCGCGCTCGACCACGAAGGCCTGGCGTGGTTCGAAGAACCCGTCCGCCACGACGACTACGCGGCCGCCGCGCAGCTGAGGACCGCACTGCACACGCCGGTGCAGCTCGGCGAGAACTTCGCGGGTCCGCGCGCCATGGCGACCGCGTTGGCCCACGGCGCGTGCGACCTCGTCATGCCGGACCTCGATCGCATCGGCGGCGTCACCGGCTGGCGCGACGCCGCCGCGCTGGCGGACACGCACGGGATCCCGTTGTCCTCGCACCTGTACCCGGAGGTCAGCGCCCACCTGCTGGCCGCGTCGGCGACCGCCCACCGGCTCGAGTACGTCGACTGGGCCGCCCCGATCCTGCGCGACCCCCTGTCCGTCGTCGACGGGTGCGCCACCCCACCCGACCGCCCGGGCACCGGCGTCGACTGGGACGCGGACGCGGTGGCCCGGTACCGGGTCGGCTGACCCTGCGCGAGCGCCGCGTGCTTGATCCCACCACGGAATGTTGTCCGGCAGATCCCTGGCGCGCTAGCCTGCCGTCACTGGTGGGTTGAGCCCGGCGATGAGCTCGGTCTCGACGCTGCTCGCTGTCCTGGTGATCCAGAGCCTCGCTTCCACTCTCAACCTCAAGAAGCTCATGAGGAAGGCGGTCAAGCGAATGAAAAGGATCGTCAAGAAGTGCGCCGCATTGGTCCCTGCTGCGATGAAGATCTGCATTGTGCACAACCTCATGGCAGCGTCGAGCTGAGCCCATCAGCTGGTTCGAGGGTAATCGCCCGACCGCCCGGGCACCGGCGTCGACTGGGACGCGGACGCGGTGGCCCGGTACCGGGTCGGCTGACCCTATAGTCGCGGACCATGAACGTGTGCGTCTTCCTGTCCGCCGCCGACCTCGACGAGCGTTACACCGGGCCCGCTCGGGAGTTCGCGGAGCTGCTCGGCAAGGGCGGGCACACGCTGGTGTGGGGCGGTTCGGACACGGGCCTGATGAAGGTCGTCGCCGACGGGGTGCAGGCGACGGGCGGGCGGCTGGTCGGGGTTTCCGTGGAGCTGCTGCGCGGCAAGGCCCGCAAGGGCGCCGACGAGATGGTGATCACGGCGGACCTGGCCGAGCGCAAGGCGTTGCTGCTGTCGCGCTCCGAGGCGGTGGTCGTGCTCGCCGGCGGCCTCGGCACGCTCGACGAAGTCACCGAGGTCCTGGAGCTCAAGAAGCACGGCCTGCACCGCAAGCCGATCGTGCTGCTCAACACCGACGGCTTCTACGACGGCCTGATCCTGCAGCTGCGCCGCATGGACGACGACGGTTTCCTGCCGCTCCCGCTCGACGAGCTCGTGCACTTCGCGCCCGACCCCGCCGCGGTCATGGCGTTCCTGGGCGCCTGAACCAGACGTCGGCGGCGGCGCGGAAACCCGTGTTGCCGCTGGAGCTGTCGGGGGTGTTGCCGGTCCGGGCGGCCACCCGGGCACCCTACGCGGCCGGCCGGTACCCGATTTCCTGCACGACCCACGTGTTGCCGTCCGGGTCCGCGAAGTCGAACGCGCTCGCGTAGTCACGGCGGTCCGGCGCGGGGCCCGGTTCCCAGTCGCCCTGCCAGGTGTCGACGTCCTTCTTGTGGCGGAGCGGGCCGGGGGCGACGCCGCGGGAGGTCAGTTCGCGGTGGGCGGCTTCGGCGTCGGTGACGGCGAGGTAGGTGGCGCGCGCCGAGCCGGGGGTGGCGTCGGTGAGGCCGGTGCCGAGCTGGACGGAGCAGGCCGAGCCGGGCGGCGTGAGCTGGACGACGCGGAAGCCGTCGCGGGGGTGGTAGTCGACGTCGAGGGTGAAGCCGACGCGGTCGGAGTAGAACTCCAGCGCCTTGTCGACGTCGCTGACCGAGAGGGTGAGGACTTCGAGAGCCCAGTTCATCGGGGGATTTCCTTTCACATGTCCAGGACGAGGTCGGTGCGCGGGGTGGAGCAGCACAGCAGCGCCTGGCCCGCGGCCGGTGGCTCCAGCGGTGCCGGCGCGTAGTCGACGGCGCCGGAGAGCACGGGGGTGAGGCAGGTCTGGCAGACGCCGGTGCGGCAGCTCCAGCGGGCGGGCACGTCGCAGGCTTCGGCGAAGTCCAGCAGGCTGCCGCCGGGGAACGGGGCGGCGACGCCGCTGCGGGCGAAGGTCACGACCGGTCCGGTGCCGGGCGGTCCGGCCGGCGGGTGCGGCGGGCGGGTGGCCTGTCCGACCAGCCCGGGGTTGATGGCGTCGAGGGCGGTGAACAGTTCGGTGTGGATGCGGGCGGCGTCGAGCCCGGCCGCGGTCAGCGCGGCGGTCATGTCGCTCATGAACGGGGCCGGGCCGCAGATGTAGGCGGTCGCGTCGGCGGGCAAGTCGAGGCCGGCCAGCGCGTCCTTGGTGAGCCGGCCCGCGCGGGCACCGGCCGACGCGCGTTCCACTTCCGTGGCGCGGCTGTAGAACACGCGCGAGCGGCTGCCGGGCAGGGTGGCGAGCAGGCGCGCCGCCTCGGCCGCCAGGGGGTGTTCCGCCGGCCCGCGCGCGCCGTGGATCCACCACACCTCGCGTGAACTGCCGCGCGCGGCGAGGTCGTGCAGCATCGCCAGCACCGGCGTGACACCGATGCCCGCCGACACCAACAACACCGGGCCGGTGCCGTCGCGGAGCACGAAGTCGCCGCGAGGAGCCGCGACGTCCAGCTCCGCTCCGACCGGGACTTGCGTAGTGAGGTAGGTGCTCGCGACGCCCTCGCGTTTGACGCTGATCCGGTAGCCCTCCGACCCCGGCTCGGACGAGAGCGAGTAGCTGCGCACCGGCGCCGGTTCAGCGGCCCCGGCCACGCGGACCGTCAGGTACTGACCCGGGCGCGCCGCGGGCAGCACACTGCCGTCCTCGGCGTCGAGGTAGACCGACGACACCGTGGCGCTCTCCGGTTCCACCGAGGTGACCCGCAGCCGCCGGAACCCGTCCCACGCGGGCCCGGCCGGCTCGGAGCCGGCGGCCAGCAGGTCTTCGAACGACTGCCGCCACCCCGGGCTCAGCGCGGGAATCCCCGCCGCGACGCGCAGCTTTCCGGTGTCCTTGCCGGGCAAGTACAACAATGCGTCGGTGTCCGCGACGCTCAGCGCACCGGGTCCGGTGCGGGTCTTCACGATCTCATCGCCCGCCGCGACGTGCCCTTCCCGCAGCACCCGGAAGTAGAACCCGGGCCGGTGGTGAGCCACCAGCAACGCCGGCAACTCCGGCTCCCCCATCCGCAGACCGACGCGATAACACGTCACCCGCGGCTGCGTCACCTCGAACTCGGCCTCACCGATGCGATACCGATCCCCGATGCACACCTCGTCATCGGCCAGGCCCTCGACCGTGAAGTTCTCCCCGAACGACCCGAACTCCAGCCCCGCCCGGCCGAAATGCCGCTCCCAATGCCGATACGACCCGAGCTGGTACACGAACACCGCCCGCTGCTCACCACCGTGCCCGGCCGTGTCCCCCTGCCCGTCCCCGTCGATGTTGAGCCGCCGCACCATCACCGGCCCCTCGACCGGACGCTTCCACACTCCCGTGTGGACAGTCCTGCCCCGCCAGGACACGTCCTCCGGCAATCCGACGTTGACCGACAACACCATCGCGGTCATGAGTCCACCTCCTGCAGCAAGGGCGGTACCACCTAAGCACGGTTTCCGCCGGTTTCCGCGCTTCGTTCGGGATCGGTAAGACTCAGACGAGCGGTTCGCCGCCGTCGACCGGCAGCGCTGCGCCGGTGAGGAACGGTGTGGTGAGCGCGAACAACACCGCTTGCGCCACGTCGTCGGCCGTCCCGATGCGACGGGCCGGGTTGGCCTCGGCGCGCTGCGCGAACAGCGCCGCCTTCTTCTCCTCGCCCAGCGCGTCGTACGCCCCGGTGTCGATGGTGCCCGGCGAAACGGCGTTCACGCGGATCGGCGCGAGCTCCACCGCGAGCGCCTTCGCGAGGGCGTCGACCGCGCCGTTGGTGGCCGAGACGGCGAGCATGCCGATCGCCGGCTTGCGCGCGGTGGCGCCTGAGAACAGGACGAACGAGCCGTCGGCGGGCATGCGCGGAGCGAGGTGCTTCGCTAGCAGCACCGGGCCGACAACCTTGGTGCTGAACGAAAGCAGCACGGTCTCCTGCTTGAGGTCGCCGACGGTCCCGCGAGCCCGTGCCGACGCGGTGGACACGACGTGGTCGACGGTGCCGAGCCGGTCGGCGAGGGCCACAATGCTCTGCTCGTCGGTGAGGTCGACCGTCTCGGCGGTGATGCCGGGGTCGTCGTCGTACGCCTTGGCGAGGGTGTCGGCGTCGCGGCCGGCGACGACGACCTCGGCGCCGGCGGCGCGGGCCGCGAGCACGACCGCGCGGGCGATGCCGCTGCCGCGGCCGACGACGAGAACCTTGCGTCCTTCGAGGCTGGTCATGATGGCTCCTTTGCTGGTGCGGTGGGATTTTCAGGCGGACGCGCGCTTGAGGATCTCGTCGGTGTCGAGCCCGCGGTCGACGCCGTGGGCGATCACGGTCTGACCCGGCTCCAGGGCCAGGCGCTCGCCGTCGAGGTAGACCTCGATCTTGTCCGGTTCGAACGAGACCAGCCCGGACACGCGCTCGACCTCGGTCCAGGCGTGCTCGTAGGACCAGGCGGCGCCGGCGTGGGTGCCGATGTCGTAGTAGCTCGCGATGCCCTTGTACGGGCAGAACGTCTGGGTGTCGACGTGCGCCAGTGCGGTCTCGTCGATGTCCTCGCGCGGCACGTACCAGCGCGGCGCGAAACCGGATTCGTACAGCACGACCGGACGGTGGGTGTCGGCGATGACGCGCTCGCCGTCGCGGACCACGAGGTGGCGCGAGGTCTTGCGGATGTCGTTGCGGTGGTAGAGGTCCGCCGCGTGGCCGACGATGCGCTCGTCCTCCTCGTAGAACGCCTCCATCGCCCGCCACGCGAAGGCGACGCGGCCCGCGAGCGCGTCGGCGTACTCCGGCAGCCCGGTGTACTCCCACGCGGCGCGCTCGGCCTTGCCGTCGCCCGCGGTGACGGTGTACCAGGTCGTCTCGCCCAGCTCGCGGTGCTGCGTGGTCCGGCTCGCTGCCAGCACGCCGTCGGCGACGGCGCTCTTCGGGAAGAACGCCACCGGGTAGTGCCCCGGCTCGTGGAGCAGCAGCACGTCCTCGCTGTCGACGAGCCACTCACCCCCGAACCGGACGCGCATCCGCCGGCGCAGCGGCTCCACGAAGAGCAGCCGCTCGGGCAACGGCTCCGGGGTGAGGAACCTGCCCACCGACCTGGTCGAAAGCGGTCCCTGTTGCCATGCCAGTCCCATGTCTCTCGCCTTCTTCCTACTAACTGATGCGAGCACTGTATATCCGTTAGTCACGGTGACACAAGAGTCAATTTTCTGGCTTGTTCATCGACTTGACTAATGGGTACCATCGACTCATGAACAGTAGGGTCAGCCTTGAGGACATGCACCGGGCGGGCTTCCCCATGGGCGGCGAACCGCTCGTCGCGCTGGATCTCGCCGACACCCTGGCCGCCGAAACCACGCCGGGCGACGGCGAGCTGCTGGCGTCGCCCGAGCGCGGCGCCGCGTGGTGGGGGCTCCAGCTGCCGAGCCTGCCGCCCTCACCCGCGCCCGGCCTGGTCCCGACTCTCCGCTTGCGGACCGCGATCCGGGACCTGCTGGAGGCCCACCTCGACGGCCGCACCCCGGACTCGGCGTCCGTGGACGAGGTCAACGCGGCGGCGGCTTCGGTGCCGACGAGTCCCCGGCTCGGAAGCGGCGCGACCGCACTGGACGCGCACACGCGCTGGCACACCGAGCACGGCGGCAACGTCGCGCTCGCCGCGGTGGCGCGGGAGGCGATCGAGCTGTTCGGCGATTCCGAGCGGCTCTCGCGGCTGCGCCGGTGCGCGAACCCCGACTGCACGATGCTCTTCCTCGCCACGAACCGGCGCCGGCGGTGGTGCGCGGGGAGCGTGTGCGGCAACCGCGTCCGGGTGGCCCGGCACTACCGGCGCACCCACGTCCCGTCAGCCGAGCAGGAGGAACGATGAGCGAGCAAGCGACCGCGGCCGGCTTTCACCCCGGCGAGTTGAGCGTGCAGCGCAAGGCCGGGCTCGAGGACGAAGCGGCGCGGCTGGAAGGCATGCTCGCGCCCGCGCACCTGAGCCGGGGTGCCGAAGGGTTCCTGGCGCAGCGTGAGTTCGCGGCCGTCACGGCCCGGGCGGGCGACGGAACCCTGTGGACGGCCCCGCTGCTGGGACCCGCCGGGTTCCTGGAGGGGTTCGACACCACGCTCGTCGTGCACACCCGCCCCGCCGACGGCGACCCGCTGCACGAACTGCCCGCGGGGCAACCGGCCGGACTGCTGGCCGTCGAGTTCGCGACGCGGCGGCGGTTGCGCGTGAACGGGACCGTCGTGGCCGTCGGCGAAGGCGGGTTCTTCCTCGACGTCGAGCAGGCGTACGGCAACTGCCCGTCCTACATCCAGCAGCGCCGGCTGGCGATCGATCCCGTGCGGCAACCGGCGCACGTCGAGCGCTCCGACGCGCTCACCGGCGCGTACCGCGAGCTCATCCGCCGCGCGGACACGTTCCTCCTCGGCACGACCCACCCCACGCGTGGCGCCGACACCTCGCACAAGGGTGGCGAGCCCGGCTTCGTCCGCGTCGACGGCGCCGACCTGTGGTGGCCGGACTACGCGGGCAACAACATGTTCAACAGCCTCGGCAACATCGCGAGCGACCCCGAAGCTTCGCTGCTGTTCGTCGACTTCACCACGGGCTCCGCGCTCCAGCTCACCGGCACGGCCACGCTGGAGTGGGTCACGCCGGGCACTGCCGGCGAGGACGACTCGACCGGCCGCCGGGTGCGTTTCCACCCGGAGCAGGTGATCTCGCAGACGGGCCTGGCGCTGCACTCGTCGGGTGTGGTGCCCTCACCGCACAACCCCCACGTGACCGGCTGACCGCGCGACCGCCTACGAGCGGCGGTCGCGGAACGCGGCCGCCTTGCTGCTGTTGCCGCACCGCTGCATCGAGCACCACCGCCGCGGCCGTCCACCCGGGACGTCGAGGAAGAGCATGCGGCACAACGGGGAATCGCACGCTCGCAAGCGATCCCGTCGCGCCGGATCCGTGACGAGGTCGATCGCGTCGCGCGCCGTTGTGGTGAGTAGTTCGCGCGCCGTGCGGCGGCGCGGGCCGGGTACGAGGTGACCGTCGCGCGTCAGGTCCAGCCGGGGTGGCGGGAGCTCGAAGGCGGCGTACTCCGCGACGAGCGCCGCGGCCTCCGCGGGGACGGGCGCGTCCTCGAGCACCGCCGTCACCACGGCGAACACCGCCTCCCGCAGGCGAACCACGTCCGCGAGCGCGGCCGGGGTCGCCTCACCGGGCAGCAGCGGCAAGCCGGCCCCCTCGGCCCAGGTTTCCAGCCGGGGCACGTCTTCGAGGCGTTCGATGTGGGCGCTCGGCCGGCGCCCGACCGTGGCCACCAGGTCGAGCGAGCGCGCACCGGCGTCGAACCGCAGTTGCCGCAGCTGCGCCGTGACCCGGGTGCGGGGCTGGTTCACGAGATCCCCCCGGACAGCCGGCGCACGGGCGCGGTCACGGCGATCAGCACCGCGGCCACCGCGGCGGCCACCACGAACCCGACGGGCGCCGGCACCACCACGTCAACCGCCGCGAACAGGTACGGCGCGGCGAACCCGAGGTAGGCCAGGCAGTAGAACACGGCCGTCACCCCGGCCAGGTCGGACGGCTCGGCCAGCGCCTCGACGCGGCTGAGCCCGCCCACCAGCAACATGCCGTAGGCCGCACCCAGCACGACGGCCGCGGGCAGCGTCAGCAACGCCTGGCCGAGCGCCGCCGACAACGCGGCGAGCAGGAACCCGGCCACGGTCAAGCCGAGCCCGCACGAGAGCACGAACGGGCTGCGCCGCCGTTCCAGCGCGCGGGCCACCGGCTGCACGAGCAGCCCGCTGCCCAGCGTCAGCCCGGCGATGGCGCCGCTGCTCGCGACGGGGGCGACCGGCACCGGCAGCAGCGCGGGCAGCACCGCGAAGCTCGTGGTCGCGACCCCGAACACCAGCGGCGCGCTCGGCACGATCCGGCGCAGGAACTCCCGGCTCGTCAGCGCGTGCTTCAGCGCCCGTCGCCGCGCACCGGTTTTCCCCGCGCCGGTCACGGTTTCCGGCACGTGCCAGGCCAGCACACCCACCACCGCGGTCACCGCGATGTGCGCGACGTACGGCACCACGGCCGGCGCCGGCAGCCACTGCGCGAGCGCACCGGCGACGAGCGGCCCGCTGCCGAACCCGGCGGACAGCGAGATCGCCGCCCGGCGAGCGCCGGCGCCCGGCCCCGCGTCCGTCGAGAGTTCCTTGATCCACGCGCTGCCCGGCCCGAACGCCGCGCCCGAAGCGACCCCCGCGACGAGCCGGCCGAGTGCCAGCAGCCAGATCGATCCCGCGCCGAAGAGCAGGATCAGCGACGCGATCGCCGAGAGCACCAGCACCGGCCGCATGATCCGCCGCCGCCCGAAGCGGTCGGAGAAGCGCGCGCCGAGCAACAGCGCCGGGATCAGCCCGACCACGTAGGCGCCGAAGATCGCGGTGACCACCGTCGGCGAGAGGTGCTCCTGGTCGCGGTAGACGATCAGCAGCGGCGAGAACTGGTTCGCCCCCCAGCCGACCGCGAGCACCGCCGCACCGACCCTCGCCCACGGGCTCATGCCACCTCCTGCTCGTTAGTAACCCGAGTATGGGTTACTAACGGCGCCGTGACCACCCCCGCGGGGTGTGACGGATATCGTGAGCCCATGACGGCCGGACCGACCCTCGAGGACGTGCAGGCGGCGGGGTTCCCGATGGGCGGCGAGCCGCTCGTGGCGCTGGACCTGGCCGACACGGTGATGACGGCGGTGGACCCCGCCGTGGACCTGTTCGAGCCGGCGGAGCAGTACGAGAAGTGGTGGCGGCTGCAGCTGCCGCGGCTCCCGGAGGCGGACGTCCCGGCCCCGGCGGCGGCGCGCCGGCTGCGCGCGGCGATCCGCGACCTGCTCGTGGCGCACCTGGAAGACCGGGCGCCGCAGGCCGTTTCGGTCGAGGACCTCAACGCGTTCGCGTCCGCTGTGCCCCGCAGCTCGCGGCTGACCCGCGACGCCGGCGGCACGCTCACGGCCACCACGCGCTGGCACACCGAGCACGGGGGCAACGCGGCGCTCGCCGCGATCGCGGACGAGGCGATCGAGCTGCTGTCTTCCCCCGCGCAGCTGGAGAAACTGCGCCGGTGCGCGAACCCCACGTGCTCGATGCTGTTCGTCGCGGAGACGAAGCGGCGGCAGTGGTGCACCGGCAACATCTGCGGCAACCGCGCGCGGGTCGCGCGCCACTACCGGCGTACGCACGCGGCTTCCTGAAGCACAGCAACAAAAAACAGGCCCGGACCGAAGTGGTCCGGGCCTGTTTCGTCAGCAGGTGATTCAGTGCAGCGGCAGGTCGTGCCCGCCGAGCGCGTCGCCCGCGGCGTGCAGGTCGAGACCGTGGGTCAGGTCCTGCGCGTGGGACTCCACGCCGCCCAGCAGCGAGCCCGAGTGGGTCGCGTCCGCGACGTCGGCGATCGGGGTGTGCTGGATGCCCGCGGTGTCGGCGTGGCCGACGGTGTCGAGCACGTGGTGCACGGCCTGGCCCGCGACCGGGACCTGCGGCACGGCGGCCGACAGGGTGTGGGTCACGGAGCCGACGGCGTGCGGCGCGTCCGGCAGAGCCGGGACCGCGGGCACGGCCGGCACGGCCGGAACCGCCGGGAGGGCGGGCAGGGCCGCGGTGGCCGGAACCGCGTGCACGGCGTTGTCCAGCGTGCCGGACAGGTCGCCCGCGGCACCGAAGTCGGCGCGCTCGTCGCCGTTGAGGGCCTCGCCCACCGGGGTGGAGCCGATGGCCTCGTTGACGTGGGCGAGCAGGCCGGCGCCCGTCTCGCGGACGTCCTCGACGACGCCGGAGACCGGACCGCCGACGACCGGGACGGTGTTGACCGCGGCCACGGCGGCCTGCGGCATGAGGGCGTCGCCCAGGTGGTTGGTGGTGGCGTCGACCGCCGCACCGACGAGCTTGCCGTCCCACAGGTGGTCGCCCACCGCGGCGACGGTGTGCTCGAGGTCGATCGCGCCGGCGTTCACGACCGGGCCCGCGATCGGGACACCGTTGACCGCGCTGCCGACACCGTCGACGACGTCGGAGGCGGTGCCCAGGACGCCGTGCGCGGCGGTGTTGAGGCCGGTCTCGTCGGCGACGTCGCTGACGGCCTCGAAGACGCCGCTCAGGTTCGGCAGGCCGCTCACGATGTCGGTCGGGTTGGGCAGGTCGGCGCGCTCGCCGGCCGCGTGGTCGAGCACGTTGCCGAAGACCGGCAGGCTCGGGGCGGCGGCCAGCGGGGCCGTGTCGGCCAGCAGCGGCATGATGTCCTGCACATCAGCCGGCGAAACGTCGGCCAGGCCCGCCGTGTCGAGCAGGCCCTGCGGGTTGGCGGCGTAGGCGGCCGCGGCCTGCGGGTCGCTCAGCAGCGTCATGGCGAATTCGTGCAGGTTCTGCACCGCGTCCATAGTTCGTAGTCTCCTGTGTACAGATGATTCGGCATCTCGGAGCGAAGCCGTTGGCTCGGAATGAAGATAGGGCTACCCCGTTCGGCGGCCATCGGGGGCCACCCCGGGGGTTCGGGGTCCCGGCATTAGGGAGTCCAGTCCCGACGCCGATAGGGGGACTAGGGAAATGACGCAACTTTCGCGTGTTCGCCGTGGTCAGCGGCTTGCGACCGGGCTGACCGCTTTCCGCGCGACAGCCGGGATCCCGATGGCCCGCCGGCGGCGTCGGCCACTACCGCCGGGTGAAGATCCGGGGAATCACCCGTTGGTGTGACAACCCCGGTGGATTTCACCGGTACCAGACGTCGACCGCGATCCCGCACATCTGCTCTGCGAACTTTTCGGACGGGCTCGAATTGACCAGAAGTGCCCGCAAGTCCGCCTCGAAAGCGTCCCGGCGATCGCCGAAGAGGTGCGGCGTGGAACTCGAAAGCGAGAACACCGCGGCGACGAGTTCGTCGATGTCCCGTTCAACGGGACGACCCGGAATCTCGAGCCGATCGGGGCCGGTGAAACCGGCGGCGCGGTAGATCTCGGCTTCACCGCCCGCAGTGCCCTCGGGCAGCACGCCGCGGCCCGCGCGCCGCACCGGCCCGAGGTAGCGCCGCACCAGTTCGTCGATCTCACCGTGCGGCGGCCGCGGGTGCGTCCCGGCGGCGGCGACGCCCCGGTGGGTCGTCGCGTGGACGTGGGCGCAGGCGCCGCCGGGGTCGAGCATCGTGCGCACAGTGGCGGCGACCCGCGGACGATCGAGCCAGTGGAAGGACTGCGCGAACGTCACGAGGCGGAACGCGCCGAGCCCGGCGGGCAGGTCTTCGGCGCGCCGGCGCACCCAGCGCGTGGTGTCCATGCCCACCCGCACGGCGAGGCGGCGGGCTTCGTCGAGCATCGCCTGGTCGGCGTCGAGGCCGATGGCTTCGGCGAAGTGCCCCGCCAGCAGCAGCGTGAGGGAGCCCGGTCCGCAGCCGACGTCGAGCAGGCGGCCCGAGCCGTCGAGGCGCAGCAGCGAAGCGAGCCGGTCGGCCAGTTCGGGTGGGTAGGCGACGCGGCCGCGCGCGTAGTGCTCGGCGCTGCCCGCGTACAAGGATTCGTCCCACTCCCACCCGGCCACGGGCGCGAGCCTAGGCCGCGAAGTCAGCGCAGCACAGGGAAATACGTCAGCGGCTCGCCGGTCGAGGGCCGGTAGTAGCCCGCGATTTCGAGGCCGCCGAACGAGCCGGACCACGCGCCGGTGGCGGGGTCGCGCAGCGTTTCGCCGGCCGCCCACGCGCGCGTGCCCGCTTCGGTGATCGCGGCGGGCGACCAGTCGCTCGGGAAGTAGGTGCGGTCGACGAAGCAGAAGCGGCCGTTCTTGAGGTTGCGGTATTCGGTGGCCGCCCGGGTGACGCCCGTCGTCGGCGCGGCGCCGCCCGACTCCCCGAGGAACCGCTGCAAGCCCTCGAGAGCCGACCAGAACACCGGCTGCGGGAAGGTCGCGCGCGGCCAGGTGCCGTAGAGGCTGTCGAGCACCGCCACGTCACCGGTGAGGTCGACGGAACAGCCGTTGCCCAGCCACGTTTTGGCTTCGCGCTGGGCCCGGCGCAGCAGTCCGGCGAGCTCGCCGACGGCGTGGGCGTCCGACTGCGCGTCCGTGTAGAGGAACGCGGCCAGCGGCAGCTGCTCCTCGGGCACGGCGATGCGCAGCCGGCCGGTTTCGTCGAAGGCGAAGGTGAGTTCGTCGCCGGGGCCGAACAGAGTCATCGTGAACGGGCTTTCTCTTCGGCGGCCGAACGGGTGACGTAGATCGAGATTATCACCCGGATAGCCCAGCGGAGGGCAACTCTCGTCACACCAGGACGGGCTCAGTCTCGGGCCAGCGAATCGGCCCAGTTCTCGAAGAACTCGCGCTTGCGCAGCCCCGAAAAGCTCTGGCCGCCACCGACCCACGCCGGGGTGCCCTGCACGCCGTTCTCGTAGGCGAGGATCGCCGACCGGCCGACGGCCTGGTCCCCCTCCCCCGACTCCCACGCCGCGCGCACGACCTCCGGGTCGCCGCCGGCCGCCTCGGTCAGCGCCACCAGCAGGTCGCGCGATTCGATGTCCTTGCCCTCGCCGAAGTAGGCGTTGAAGACCGACGCCGCGAAGCGGTCCGCGAGTTCGGCGTCCTTCGCCGACAACGTGGCGTACGCGCCGAGTGCGGGCAGGGAGTACGCGATGCGGTCGGTCCACTTCAGCGGCAGGCCCGCCGCTTCGGCCTGCTGGCCGAGGAAGTCGTAGGTCGGGCCGACGCGCGTGCCGACCAGGCTCCCGCCCGGGCCGATCTCGGGGTGGATCTGCAGCGGGTGCTCGTGCACGACGACACCGCGCTCGCGCAGGATGCGGTTGCGGTCCTGGGCGATGTAGCAGAAGGGGCACAGGAAGTCGAACCAGTGCTCGACGGTCGGGGCCACGGCGGATCTCCTCACCGAAAGTTTCGATACGTTCATTGCATGTAACGCAACGATAGGGTGAGTTAGTCCCGGCCGCTCAGGACCTCAGGACAGCACAGCGCGCAGCCACGCCGCCGTGGTCGCGAGGTGCACGGGGCTGTCGAACGCGGCGTCCTCGTGCCCCGCGCCGCCCAACAGCTCGAAGCGGCTCGACGCGCCCGCGCGGACGAGCGCGTCGTGCAGCGCCCGCCCTTCCGCGGGCGGCACGATGCGGTCGCGGTCGCCGTGCGCGATCAGGAACGGCGGGGCGTCCGGTGCCACCCGAGAGAGCAGCGAAAGCCCCGCGGGGTCGGCGCCGCCGAGGAAATCGGCTTCGAAGTGGAACGGCAGCAGCCGCGCTTCGACCTCGCTGCGCGCCGCCGTCGCCGCGAGGTCGGCCTGGCCGAACCAGTGCACCACGGCCTGTACGGCACTCGACTGCTCGAGATTGCCGCCGACCGTGCCCTCCAGCTCGGCGTCACCCGGCGAAAGCGCCAGCAGCGAAGCCAGGTACGCGCCCGCGGAAGCGCCCCAGATCCCGAGCCGCCCGGTCTCGAGGCCGAGGCGCCCGCCGTGGGCGCGCAGCCAGCGCACGGCACCCTTCACGTCGTGCACCTGCCGCGGGTACACCGCTCCCGGCGCGAGCCGGTAGTCCACGGAAACGACGGTCACCCCGTGCTCCGCCAGCGGCGCCTGCCGCCGGTCGGCCTCGCCGGCCCGGTCGCCCCGGCTCCAGCCACCCCCGTGCAGGTACAGCACGACCGGCGCGCCGGACCCGGGTGCGCGGTACACGTCGAGCCGCAGCTGCGCCCCGTCCACGGTCGCGTAGACGAGATCCCGATCGCCGCTCACGCCGGCTCCACCCGAGAAGTCACCGCGGAATCGTAAAACCGCGCCGACGCGCTGATCCGCCGGCCGCCCCTCACACCGGCTCCGCCCGCAGAGTCAGGACGGGATCGCACCACCAC
Organism: Amycolatopsis sp. NPDC051903; assembly: GCF_044452505.1. Lineage (NCBI taxonomy): Bacteria > Bacillati > Actinomycetota > Actinomycetes > Pseudonocardiales > Pseudonocardiaceae > Amycolatopsis > Amycolatopsis sp. NPDC051903. Next base: position 81,088 of record NZ_JBITBT010000025.1, read on the forward strand.
GCAACCCCCTAGACCGGCACCCGGCCGGCAACCCTCGCTGACCCGCCCGGACAACCCATTGCCTCTCGCACCTGCTCCCCCTGAGCAGTCACGGCCACTTCACAAATCCATACGGACTCGCCACCACCGTCCGACGGGCGCCAGTCACCGCCCGCCCCTCACACCGGCTCCGCCCGCAGAGTCAGAGCCGGAACGCACCACCACGCAACCCCCTTGACCGGCTCCCGGCCACCAGCCCTCCCTGACCCGCCCGAACAACCCGACTACCTCTCGCACCTGCTCCTCCTGAGCGATGACAGCCACTTCACAAATCCGCGCGGGCTCGCCGCCACCGTCCGGCGGGCGCCAGTCACCGCCCACCCCTCACACCGGCTCCGTCTGGGGTGCCACCGACGCGTCGTAGAAGCGCGCGAACGACGCCACCGGCTCGCGCGAGGTGCGGTGCGTGCTCAGCCGGTGCGTCTCGTCGGCGTGGCCGAGGGCGATGCCGCACACCACGACGTGGTCGTCGGGGATGGTGAGGTGGCGGCGGAGCACCGGGTAGTAGTCGATGAACGACGCCGCGGCGCACGTGTGCAGGCCGGCGCCGCGGGCGGCGAGCATGAGGCCTTGCAGGAACAACCCGGCGTCGACGAGCGCGCCCTGCAGCGGCTGCCGGCTGACGGTCAGCACCAGGCCGACCGGCGCGCCGAAGAAGTCGTAGTTGCGGCGGTGGTGGCCGCGGCGGCCCGCGGAGTCGTCGTGGGCCAGGCCGAGCGCTTCGCCGTACAAGCCCTGGCCGAAGCTCCGGCGGCGGGAGCGGAACGGCTCGGGCCACGCGTCCGCCGCCGGTTGGTAGGGGAACTCGCCGACGTCGACCCGGCGGCCTTCGTCGTGCGCGCACAGCAAGTCGGCCGTCAGCGCCCGCTTGGCCGCACCCGTCAGCACGTGCACCTGCCACGGCTGGCTGTTGGAGTTGCTGGCCGAACGGGCCGCCATCGCCAGCAGCCGCTCGACCTGCTCGCGCGGCACCGGGGTCGGCAGGAACGCCCGGCAGCTGCGCCGCGTGCGCAGCGCTTCCTCGATCGTCGACACCCCGTTCATCGCGCCGGCCCCTCGATCAGGCCGCGGGCGGCTGGATGTCGTAGGAGATGCGCCCGGCCGGCAAGTAGAACAACGCGATCAGCGCGCCGTCCTTGACCTCCGGGTAGTGGTGACTGCCCGGCCCCGGCGCGGTCCAGCCCTTGCCCTGCCAGCCGTTCGGCCCCATCAGCTTCGCGTCCGGGTCGAGCGGCACCACGAGGTTGAGCTCGCCGTACGGGTGCTGGTGGTACTGGCCGCGGAACGGCTCGATGCTGTCCATGTACACGGCGGTGATGCTGAAGTAGTTGAGGACGTCGGCCGGGTCCGCGATGCGGCTGCGGCGGTACTTCTTGCCTTCGACCTCGATGTTGGCGGCCCAGCCCTGCTCCACGCCGTCGGTGATCATGCGCGCCAGGTCCTGGTAGAGCTCCGAGCCGGGACCGTACTTGTCGTTGAGCCAGGCCTCGAGCTCCCCGCCCGCGGTCCGGTTCTTGACCTCTCCGAGGAACGGGATGCTGCGGTCGATCAGGTCCTGGGGTGTGGTCATCGTCGACTCCGTTCTCTGCGCTGTGCTCGGTGTCCTTCGACGGTACGTCGCCATTCAGTTACGGTCAAGAGCTGTAACGAAACGACGCCGACCCCGCCTGGTCCAGCGACCCGCCGACCCGGCGGGCCGCGTCGAGACAGCGTGTTTGAGACAGCGTGTTTTCGTTACACAAAGCGAATGTAATCATACGGATAACAACGACGGCGTGTAACGGATCGGATATGCTGCGCGGATCGGCATTCTCGGCGAGGTGGGAGCCATGGCGCGCACACGCGAAGCGGCGGCGGAAGAACACGCCGCGACCGAAGACACCCCTCGTCCTGGCGGCCGGCCGCGCGACGCGGCACTCGACGAGGCGATCATCCTCGCGACTCGCCGGCGCCTGGTGCTCGACGGCTACTCCCGCATGACGATCGGCGACATCGCCGCCGACGCGAAGGTCAGCCGCCCCACGCTGTACCGGCGCTGGAGCACCAAGTTCGAGCTCACCGTCGACGCGCTGGACTACGGCTTCCGCAAGCAGCGCGACAGCTACGAACTGGATCTGTCCGGTTTGGAGCCCCGTGAGGCGTTCGTCGAGGCCGTCCACCGGCTCGATCCCACGTACTTCAACCCGGACGCCATGATCCTCATGGGCAACTTCGCCGGTGAAGCGATCCGCACGCCCGAACTGCTGGAGATCCTGCGCAAGCACGCGGTGGAGCCGCGGGTCGAGCTCGTGGAGAGCGTGCTGACGCAGCTGCAGGAACGCGGCGCGGTGCACGACGACATCGACAAGCACACGATCGCGTCGATGTGCTTCGGCAGCTACTTCGCGGCGTTCCACCGCGGGGAGAGCATGGCCGAGATCCCCGAGGCGGTCGTGTCCGTGCTGTGGCCCGTGATCGCGAAGAAGCCGGCCGCGCGGCGGCGGACCACCAAGCACTGACGAGGATCGTTCACCTCTTCGGTTTCGGCCATTGACTGTAACGTAAGTCGGAGCATAATCGGCGGCATGCCGGCCATGGACGTCCACGAAGCCCTGTACACCACCCGGATGATGCGGCGGATGCACGCCGACCCGATCCCCCTCGACGTGCAGGCCCGCATCCTCGACGCGGCGATCCGGGCGCCCAACGGCGGCAACACGCAGCGGTGGCACTTCCTCGCCGTGGACGACCCGGACACCAAGGCCGAAATCGCCCCGATCTACCGCCGCTGCCGCGACAAGGAGTACGAGGAGATCAACGCCGGCACGTTCGCCGTGCCGCTGCGGGACGCCGAAGGCCACTCCGAAACGATGCGGCGGATCACGAAGTCCTCGGACTTCCTGGTCGAGCACTTCACCGAAATCCCGCTGCTGCTGTTCGTGTTCTCCATCGACGACCACGGTGGCGCCAACATCTACCCCGCGATCTGGAGCACCCTGCTCGCCGCGCGCGCCGAGGGTGTCGGCGGTGTCCTGACGACGATGCTGCGGATGGAATCCGATCGGGTAATGAAGCTGCTCGAAGTACCCGAGGGCGAAGGCTGGGAGCTGACCGCGATGCTGGCGCTCGGCTACCCTCGCGGCAAGTGGGGCGTGGCCGCGAACCGCCGCCCGGTGCACGAGGTGAGCAGCCGCAACCGCTGGGGGCGGGACTTCGGCGTGTCCGTTCCCGAGCCGCTCTGGCCCGGTGAACACGAGGGCTGAGAGCAGCCCCACGGTGTGTTGCCGGGCCTCGTCCGGGCTCATTACAGTCGGCCCCGGCAACGAGGTGGGAGCGCGTCGTCTCGCGCCCCGCCACCGCGAGCTCGCGCGAGCCACCGCGGGTGACAAAACTCCACAAACCCAGGGGAAATCCGATTCCAGTGTCCGACACCGCATCCACCGAACAGTCCCCCGCCGGAGCCGCCCGGCGCACGCCGGAAGGCTGGACCGCCACGGACACCCGCGCCGTGGACACCGTCCGCGTGCTCGCCGCCGACGCCGTCGAGCAGGCCGGCAGCGGCCACCCCGGCACGGCGATGAGCCTCGCGCCGCTGGCCTACACGCTGTTCCAGCGCGAACTGCGCCACGACCCGGCCGACCCGGAGTGGATCGCGCGCGACCGGTTCGTCCTGTCCGCCGGGCACACGAGCCTCACGCTCTACATCCAGCTGTTCCTCGCCGGGTACGGCCTGGAACTCGACGACCTCAAGGCGCTGCGCACGTGGGGCTCGCTGACGCCGGGGCACCCGGAGTACCGGCACACCAAGGGTGTCGAGGTCACCACCGGTCCGCTGGGCCAGGGCCTGGCCAACGCGGTCGGCATGGCGATGGCGTCGCGGCGCGAGCGCGGCCTGTTCGACCCCGAGCCGGAGCCGGGCCAGAGCATCTTCGACCACTGGGTGTACGTGATCGCCTCCGACGGTGACATCGAGGAGGGCATCACCTCCGAGGCGTCCTCGATCGCCGGACGCCAGCAGCTCGGCAACCTCATCGTCTTCTACGACGACAACGACATCTCGATCGAGGACCACACCGACATCGCGCTGTCGGAGGACACGGACGAGCGCTACCGCGCGTACGGCTGGCACGTGCAGGTCGTGGAGGACGGCGAAGACGTCGCCGCGCTCCAGGACGCCGTCGCCGCCGCGAAGGCCGACCCGCGCCCGTCCTACGTCCGCGTCCGCACGGTCATCGGTTTCCCCGCGCCGAACAAGCAGAACACCGGCAAGATCCACGGTTCCGCGCTCGGCGCCGACGAGGTCGCCGCGACGAAGCGCGTGCTGGGCTTCGACCCGGAGCAGCACTTCGTGGTCGACGACGACGTGCTCACCCTGACCCGCAAGGCCGTCGCCCGCGGCGCGCAGTGGCACGCGGAGTGGCAGGTCGCGTTCGACGAGTGGGCCGCCGCCAACCCCGGGCGGGCCGCGCTGCTCAAGCGCCTCTCGGCGCGTGAGCTGCCCGAGGGCTGGGCCGAGGATCTGCCGACGTTCGAGCCGGGCGGCGCCGAGATCGCCACCCGCAAGGGCTCGGGTGCGTTCCTCAACGCGGTGGCCGACAAGCTGCCGGAGCTGTGGGGCGGTTCGGCCGACCTCGCGGAGAGCAACAACTCCACGATGGACGGTGCCGATTCCTTCGGCCCGCAGGCCGCGTCGACCAAGATGTGGACGGCGGAACCGTTCGGCCGCACGCTGCACTTCGGCATCCGCGAGCACGCGATGGGCGGGATCCTCAACGGCATCACCCTGCACGGCGGAACCCGCCCGTACGGCGCGACGTACCTGGCGTTCAGCGACTACATGCGCCCGTCGGTGCGGCTGGCCGCGCTGATGCAGCTGCCGGTCGTGTACGTGTGGACGCACGACTCCATCGGTGTCGGCGGTGACGGGCCCACGCACCAGCCGATCGAGCACCTGTCGGCGCTGCGCGCGATCCCGGGTCTGAACGTGGTGCGCCCGGGTGACGCGAACGAGGCCGTCGGCGCGTGGCGGGCCGCGATCGAGGACGTCCACCACCCGAGCGCGCTGGCGTTCACGCGCCAGCCGGTGCCGGTGCTGGCCGGCACGTCGGCCGACGCCGTGGCCCGCGGGGGTTACGTGCTGGCGGACGCGTCGAACGGCGACCCGCAGCTGGTGCTGATCGGCACGGGTTCGGAGCTGCAGCTGGCCGTCGCCGCGCGGGAGCGGCTGGAGGCCGAAGGCGTGCCGACGCGCGTCGTGTCGCTGCCGTGCTTCGAGTGGTTCGCGGAGCAGGACCAGGCCTACCGCGATTCGGTGATCCCGCCGTCGGTCAAGGCGCGCGTCGCCGTGGAGGCCGGCATCGCGATGCCGTGGTACGAGTTCGTGGGCGACGCCGGCGAGATCGTGTCGATCGAGCACTACGGCGCTTCGGCCGACTACGCGACGCTGTTCCGCGAGTTCGGGTTCACGCCCGAAGCCGTGGTGGCCGCGGCGCGCAAGACCCTCGCCACGGTGGCGGGGAACCAGGCCTGATCGTCCGGCCGCCGGCGTCCCGTGTGGACGCCGGCGGCCGCGTCCGTCTCCGGGTACCGACGCCGCTGGGGTGAAGAACCACATGGGCACGACTTCGCACGCGATCACCGACCGTCTCGCCGCTCTGCTCGACGAAGAACACGACCTGCGCACGCAGGCCATGCACCACGGCGGGCTGTCACCGGCCGAGCACGCGCGGCTGAAGAAGCTTGAAGGCGAACTCGACGCCGTGATGCAGTTGCTCGACCAACGCCGCGCTTTGTCGGTGTTCGACGACACGGGCGGCGACACGGGCGAGGAAGAAGCCGCGGCCGAGGAGAACTGAGCCGGCGCCGCGGTCCTCAGTAGAGGCCCACGGCGCCGGGAAAGCCGGCGCCGATCAGCCTCGGACGGCGGCGACGAAAGCCTTGAGCTCACGGCCGATGTCGGGCCCGGACGGCTCGAACATGACCTCCGTGGCGCCGGCGCTCGCCAGGTCGGCCACCTTCTGGCGCACGACGTCAGCGGTGCCGGTCAGTGTCGAGGACAGCGTGACGTAACCGCCGGCGTGCCACGCCGCGAGGTCGGCCTCGTTCATGTCCACCAGGTGGCCGCGGTTGATGTGCAGGTGCCGCTCCTCGGGCGGGTACTTCTCGATGACCTCGAGCCAGGCGGGCCCGCCGGGCATCTCGCGGACCGCGTCGGCACCCTGCACGGTGTAGGTGAAGTGGAGTACCCCGGCCCAAGTGGGGCCGGCGGCCTGCCGCACCCGTTCGCTGTTCAGTTCTTCGCCCTCGTCGAGCACGGTGCCGGGGCCGGAGACGACGGCTTCGGCGAATTCGCGTTGCTGGGGAGTGACCTGAAGGATCGAGATGATCCCGTCGGCACTGAGGCGCTTGGCGACACCCGATCCCTTCGGGCCGATGGCTGCGATGAGCAGGGGGAGGTCGATCGGCAGCGTGGCCCGCTGAGTGGAGGTCAGCTGAAGCTGGATCGGCGCGCCTTCCCATTCGGCGGACTCACCGGCGAGCAGCGCCAGGTAGACGCGGATGTAGTTGTCCATTTCGGACCACGGAATCGGGGGCTGCCCGGTCGCCGCACGGCTGGAGAAGCCGGTACCGAACGAGGTCATGACGCGACCCGGCGCCGCGTGGTGCAGTGAGACCGTCTGAGCCGCGTTGACCAACGGGTGGCGCAAGGCCGGAACCAGCACGGCCGGACCCAGCCGGATGCGCGTGGTCACCTTCGCGGCGTCGTGCAGCGCTTGCCACACGTCACCACCCTCGAAGGGCGTGTCGTAGATGTGGGCGCCCCGGTAGCCCAGCCGCTCGGCCGTCGCGATGTGGTCGGCCGCCTCGGGTGACGCCGGCAGCGCGACGCTGAGGTGGATGTCTGCCATCGAGCTCACTCCTTTCTTCGCCGCGCGAGGGGACGGCCCGCCGACGCCTGCGGTCAGCGGGCCGGGCCCTCGTGCGGTTCAACCTCGTACGGACCGGAAGTTCGCGGGGATCACACCTCGGGCAGGCGCTTGCTGAGTTCGGCCAGCGTGAGCCGTTCGCGTCCCTCGTCGTCGAGGTAGGGGATGCCGATCCCGTATTCCTGCCACCGGGCGGCGATCCGCGACTCCAGGTCCGGTTCGATCCGGTCGGTGGGCGGGAACCGGCGGCCACCCCACTTGGGCTGCGGGTCGATCTCCCAGTTGCGGGTGGCGTCGATGAGCATGCGCGTCCACTGCCCGGTGCCGTACTTGGCGCCGTCGTTCTTCTCCGGCGGAGTCGACGGGTCGAGCGCCGAACCCATCCCCGGGCCGAAGAAGGCGACGTCTCCCAAGCCGGCGTTGACGCGGTAGGACAACGCCCAGTCCAGCGCCACCGGATCGTGGATGTCGATGTCTTCCTCGACGACGGTGACGTTCTTGTGGAACCACACCGAACCGCCGGTCCCCCACAACGCCGAGGCGATCTGCTGGGCGTGGCCGCGGTAGCGCTTGTGGATCTGGACCAGGGTGTTCTGCCCGTTGGAGACCTCGGTCATCCACAGGTCCTTGATCCCGCCGACGCCGAGGTCCTCGAGCGTGTTCCACGTGATGGCCGACCGGGCGAAGTTGGTGATGCTGTCTTCGTTGAACAGTCCGGGCCGGATCCCTTCCAGGGTCCCGCGCATGACCGGGTTGTCGCGGTGCATGATGCGGGTGACCTTGACGACGGGCTGGAGCCCGGCGTCGCCGACGAAGCCCGGGTATTCGGCGAAAGGGCCCTCCATCATGAAGGTCGCGGGGTCGGGGTCGATCCACCCCTCGACCACGATCTCGGCGCTGGCGGGCACGTGCAACGGCACGGTCTCGCACGCGACCAGGTCGACCGGGCGGCCCAGCAGGGCGCCCATCATGTCCCATTCGCAGACGTTCTTGGGGAAGGGGCTGCCGGCGCAGAAGGGCAGCACGTCGTGCCAGCCGTACACGATGGCCACCGGCATCGGTGCGGGCTTGTACTCCTCGAAGTGCTGGCCCCAGCCTTGGCTGGGCACGAGCAGTTTGGCGATCTTGTCCCGGTCGACGATCTGCCCGCGGTACAGGCCGATGTTGTCGCGGCCGGTGAACTTGTCTTCGGTCACCACACCGCAGAACGTGTCGATGTAGCGGCCGCCGTCCGCGGCGTGCCACTTGGGCACCGGGAACTGCTCGAGGTCGATGTCCGCGCCTTCGACCACGTTCTCCTGAACCGGGCCGCTCTTGACGACGCGCGGCTCGATGGGGTTCTGAAAGCGCTTGCGCAAGTGCTGGACGATGGCCGAGTCCGAGGTCCCCTCGGGCAGGCCGAGCATCAGCTGGACCTGGCGGCGGCTGCCCACCGCCGAGGTCAGGAACTTGGTGCAGCGCGCGTCCTGGTAACCGGTGATGTTCTCGAACAGCAGCCCGGGACCGTTCAGCGCGAGGTTGGCGCGGGTGATGGCGCCGATCTCCTCGTTCCAGTCGACTTCCGCGCCGATGCGCGCCAGCTGACCGGCACCGTCCAAAGTGGCCAGCCAGCTGCGCAGGTCAGGGCCGGGGTCGCCGCCCTGCTGCTGAAGGTCCTCGGCACGATCGGTGCTGGTGCTCACTGCTTCTCCTTCGTGGTTGAATTGCCGCCGGCCAAGTGGTGGACGTTCCGGTGAGCCGCCGTCGAAATCGCCGCGGAAACGCGGGCGCTGCCGTTGCGGTCCGCGGGCCGATCATCGTCTTCCTCGCCCACCGACGGCTCGGCCGACTTCCAGCGGTCGATCGTCGTGTGGGGGATTCCGAGCTGATCGATCACGCGACCGACGACGTAGTCGGTCACGTCGTCGACCGAGCGCGGCTGGGCGTAGTAGGCGATGGTCGGCGGGAAGATGACGGCGCCGGCGCGGGCGAGGTGGTGCATGTTCTCCAGGTGGATCTCGCTCAGCGGTGCTTCGCGGGCCACCAGGACGAGGCGCCGGCGTTCCTTCAGCGTGACGTCGGCCGCACGCGTGATGAGGTTGTCGCTGAACCCGATCCGGATGGCCGCCAGTGTCTTCATGCTGCAGGGGCACACCACCATGCCGTCGGTGAGGAACGAACCGCTGGAGACAGCCGCGGCCAGATCCCGCGCACTGTGGGTGTGCGTGGCCAGATCCCGGACGTCGTTCACGGTGTACGTGGTTTCCAGGCTCAGATTGGCGCGCGCCCAATCACTGAGGATCAGGTGCGTTTCGACGTCCAGCTTCTTCAGCACTTCCAAGAGGCGCACGCCCAGCACGGCTCCGGTGGCCCCGGTGATGGCGACCACTATCCGCACGGCGCGTTCCCGCGGTTTCGAGGTACTTCCGCACCGGGCGGAGCAGAACGTCCTCGAGGTCCGTGGTGTTCGCGGAAGTGACGGCTCGCTCCGGGCCGGCCGTCATCAGTGTCGCTGAGGGGGAACGGCCGGCGGCGACGGCCGCGAGCAGCCGGGAAAACCTGGTGCGGCAACAGAAATCCGATCTGTCGGGTGCTTCGCTCTCCTTGGTGTTCGCTCGTCCTTCCGCACCCCTCGCCCGCGTCAGCAGACGCGGGCGCGAGTTTGAAGGCTCGGTGAGCGTAACCCGGCACCGTCACGGATCTCGCATGCTCGAACGCGAAGTGTGATCATCGGGCATTCCCCGAAGTACGATCGGACCTGTCGTTCAGCAGTTTGTCGGACCAGGAAGAATTGACCGAATTTCGCACCCACACAGCCGAACTGCAATTCACTGAACGCACGAACGTTCGGTGATCGAACCGCGCTGGAATGGGCTGGAGATCGCGACCCGTCCCCATTGTTTCAACCCGAACGAATTCGCTCCTCGCCCGAAGCCGGGCGAGGAGCGAAAAGTCACGAACCGCTTCGGGCCGGCAGTTTACCCCGCGCTCGCCCGGCCGACCAGTGAGACGGAGACCGCGCCCAGCGCCGCGACGAGCGCGAAGGCGAAGAACCCCCACGGGTAAGCCAATCCGGCGCCCAGGAGCGCGCCACCCATCAGCGGTCCGGTGATGGCGCCGAGCCGGCCGACCCCGCTCGAACTGCCCAATGCCGTCGCCCGCGCCGCGGCCGGGTAGCGGCGGCTGATGTAGGCGTAGACGAGAACCTGCGTGCTGAACACGAACATCCCGGCCAGCAGCACGCTCACGAACACCCCGCCGCCCGGCAGCTTGACGCTCAGCAGCGCCAGGAACACCGCCGCGGCCACGAACCAGACGATCGTCGCGGCGCGGATGCCGATGCGGTCGGCGACGCGGCCCGCGATCAGCATGCCCACGACCGCGCCGGCGTTGAGCGTGAGCAGCAGAGCCAGCGAAGTGCCCAGCTGGTACCCGGCGGCGCGCATGATCTCCGGCAGCCAGGTGTTGAGCCCGTAGACGAGCAGCAGCCCCATGAACGACGTGACCCAGAACGCGATCGTGGTACCCAGGCTGCCCTGGTGGAACAGGACGGCCACCGGGTTGCGCGCTTCGTCCACTTCGGACTTCTCGGGCATCGACTCGGGCAGCCGCGCGGCGATCAGCGGCACGAGCACCAGCGCGGGCAGCGCGCCGAGCACGAACATGGCCTGCCAGCCCAGCGCGGGGATCACCACGATCCCCAGCAACGCGGTCAGCACGGCGCCCACGTGGTACCCCGTCATGAGCGTGGTCGTCGCGCGCCCGCCCTTGGCCGACCGCGCGACGTCGTTGACCATCGCGAGCGCCACCGGGAGCACCCCGCCGAGCGGCAGCCCCGCGACGAACCGCAGCAGGCCGAACACGAACGGCCCGGTCGCGAACGCGCACGCCAGCGTCAGCAGCGAAAACGCCACGACCGTACCCAGCATCATGCGGCGGCGGCCGAAGCGGTCGGTCAGCGGCCCGATGGCGAGCGCGCCGACCATGACCCCCACCAGCCCGGTGGACGAGATGACGGCAGCCGTGCCCGGGGTCAGGCCCCACGCGGGGTTGCGCAGCAGCGTCGGCAGCACCACCCCGAGCACGACCAGGTCGAACCCTTCGAGCGCGACGGCCGCCCAGCACAGGGGCGCGACCCAGCGAGTGCGGGCGGGAGCTGACGGTCTCGTGGCCGGGCCGGAGCCGGTCGGAGAAGGCGTAGGCGTCGTTGCCATGGCTTGTTTCCTCTACGTGGTGGGGATCGGTTCACCTCTCGAAGACGACCCGGCCGCCGACGACGGTCCGGACCACCTCCAAGTCCTTGATGTGGTCCGCGTCGACGCCCAGGTAGTCGTCGGACAGCACGGCGAAGTCGGCGAGTTTTCCGGGCGAGATAGTGCCTTTGACCGCTTCGTCGCGGGTGGCGAAAGCGCCCGAAGCCGTGTACGAGCGCAAGGCCTCTTCGCGGGTCACCGCTTCGTCCGGTCCATAGGCGACACCACGCGCGTCCCGGCGCGTGACCGCCAGCTGCAGACCGAAGAACGGGTTCAGTTCGTTGGCGGGGAAGTCCGTGCCCATCGACACGGCGTCGATACCGAACACCTCGATCGCCGTGCGCATCGGGACAGCCCGGTTCGTGGTCTCGGTGCCGAGGCCCTTCTCGATCGTCGCGGCCTTGCCCCAGAGGAACACCGGCTGCAGCTCCAGCCGCACCCCCAGCGCGCGAGCGCGTTCGAACTGCTCCCGCCGCCCGAGGCTGCCGTGGATCAGCGCGAACCGACGGCCCGCGATCGGGCGCACGCGGTCGGCCGCCTCGAACGCGTCCAGCACGCGGTCCACGGCCTGGTCACCGACGCAGTGCACGCCCAGGCGCCAGTCGCGCTCGTGCGCGGCCACCACCAGCTCGGTGAGGTGCTCGGCCGACATCGTGGCCATGCCGTGGTCGTGCCCGTCACCGGGGTACGCCTCGCGCATCAGCGCGGTGCGCAGGGTCATGCCGCCGTCGGAGATCAGCTTGATCCCGGCGAGCTTGAACCACTCGTCGCCGAACCAGGACGACACGCCGGTCGCCTCGACCGTGCGGCGCCATTCGCCGAGGGGCACCGACGGGTCGGGCGCCCAGAGCACGCCGACGCGCGCCGTCAGCCGGCCGTCGAGCCAGAGCCGTTGCAGGGCGCGGATCCCGCGCGAGTGCAGGTAGGGCTGCAGCACGCTCGTGATGCCGAAGCTGTTGGCCCGCGCCAATCCGGCGACGAACTGCTGCTCCAGCTCTTCGGGCGTCCAGCCGGGTTTGACGGCGGTCACGAGGTCGATGGCGTGTTCGTAGAGCACACCCGTGGCCCGGCCGCCCGAGTCGCGGTCGATCGTGCCGCCGGACGGGTCGGGCGTGCCCTCGCCGATGCCCGCGCGCTCCAGCCCGGCCGAGTTCGTCATGGCGACGTGCCCGACCGTCGGCAGGAACACCGGGTTGCGCGGCGCGGCTTCGTCGAGTTCAGCTCGCGTGAGGTAACGCGCCTCCGCCAGCTGCGACGGCGGGTGCCAGCCGCTGCCGGTCACCCACTCGCCCGCCGGCTGACCGGCCGCGAAGTCCCGGATCGCGGCGAGCGCCTCGGCGACCGTGCGCACGGCTGACAGATCGACCACGAGCCCGGCCTGCCCGGCGAACTCGATGTGGCAGTGGCTGTCGTTGAACCCCGGGATCACCGTCGCCCCGCCGAGGTCGACGACCTCCGCGGCCGGCCCGGCGTGGGCGAGCACGGCCGCGTCGGCGCCGACGGCGGTGAACCGGCCGGCGCGGATCGCCACGGCCGACGCCGTCGGGGTTTCACGGTCCAGCGTGAGGAAGTGGCCGTTGACGTAGACGGAAGTCATGATCATCCCGCGAGGGTAGCGGCGCAGAAGGCACCGACGAGCCGGTCGCACAGCTCCAGGCCACGCGCCTCACCGGCCGCGATGTCGGCCCGCAGCCGCTCGACGTCCACTTCGGACCCCGGCGCCCAGCCGGCGGCGGCCCAGCGCTCGCGCCAGCTCGCGAAGGTGTCCGCCGTCATCTCCGGGTGGAACTGCAAGCCCAGCACCTTGCCCGTCGCGAAGGCTTGCGAACCGCTGGCGTTGCGCGCCAGCTCGGTGCCCGGCGGCGGCACGAACGCGTCTGAGTGGAACTGCAGCCACGGCCCGGCCGGCACGAGCTCCGCGTCGTCGGTCTCGACGGTGGTGAACCCGAACTCCGGCAGCGCCGCGCGCCCCACGCTGCCGCCGAGGACCCGTGCCAGCAGCTGCCCGCCGAAGCAGACCCCGAGCGTCGGCACGCCGCGCTCGACGACAGCGCGCACGAAGGCGAGCTCTTTCGCGAGCCACGGCACCGCGTCGTCGGCGGCCGACTCGCTGGACCCCATCACCACGAGCAGGTCGTGATCCGCGGGATCCGGGGCGTCCTCGGCCACGAGCGAAACGACCTCGTGCTTGATGTCGCGAGTGGACAGTGCCGGCGCGATCGCCCCCGGCACGCGTTCACGGCGGCCGGGTGCGGGGTCGTGCACGAGGATCAGTGCGCGGTTCGCCATCGGGTTCCCCTCTAGAGGTCGAGCACGAGCTTGCGGCCGCAGGCCCGGCTCACGCACGGGAAGAACGTCTTGCCGGCCGCACGCTCGGCCTTCGAGAGCACCACGTCGCGGTGGTCGGGGGTGCCTTCGAGCACGCGCGTCTCGCACGTGCCGCAGTAGCCCTCTTCGCAGTCGGACTCGACGTCGATCCCGGCGTCGCGGATCGCCTGCAGCAGCGTCGTGTCCGCGTCGGCGACCACGGTGATGCCGGATTCGCGCAGTTCCAGCTCGACCTCGTCACCCGGCGCGGCGTCCGGGTCGGGCGTGGCGGCGCTGAAGTGCTCGGTCTCGCAGCGCACCCCCGAGGCCTCGCAGATCTCCGTGACGGCGTCGAGCAGGCCGATCGGGCCGCAGCAGTACACCGCCGAGCCGGGCGCCAGCGCGCCGATCAGCTCCTTGAGGTCCGGCCGTGGCGCGACCGCGGTGTCCACGAAGGACACCCGGTCGCCGCCGACGCGCGTCAGTTCCTCGCGGAACGCCATGGTTTCGGCGCCACGGCCGCAGTAGACCGCCGACCAGTCGGCACCGCGCGCCGCGAGCTCACGCGCCATCGGCACGAGCGGCGTGACGCCGATGCCGCCGGCGATCAGCAGGTACGAGCCGGCGGAATCGAGCGGGAAGTGGTTGCGCACGTGGTTCACCACGAGCGTTTTCCCCACCAGCGCGGTACCGTGGATCTCCGCCGAGCCGCCGCGGCCGTCGGCTTCGAGCCGCACGGCCACGTCGTAGTGCCGGCGCTCGGCCGGGTCGCCGCACAGCGAGTACTGGCGGCCCAGGCCCGAGGGCAGTTTCACGTCGAGGTGCGCGCCGGGCGCCCACTCGGGCAGCGGGCTGCCGTCCACCGAGGACAGCCGCAGCCCGACAACTCCGTCGGCCTCCCAGGTCACGCGGGTGACGCGCAGTGCCGAGTCGGTCATGTCGTCCACTCCAGCTCGTCAGAACAGGTCGAAGTACTCACGGTGTTCCCAGTCGGTGACCGTGCGCTCGAACCGGGCGATCTCGGCTCGTTTGACGGCGGCGTAGTAGGCGACGAACTGCGCGCCCATCGCGGTGGTCAGCGCCGTGTCCGCCTCCAGCGCGTCGACGGCCTCGCGCAGGTTCGCGGGCAGCCGGCCGGCTTCGGTCGTGTACGGGTCGTCGGCCGACTGCGGCAGCGCCAGCGCGCCGTCGACGCCCTCCAACCCCGAGTGCAGCTGCGAAGCCATGTAGAGGTACGGGTTCGCGGCCGACTCGCCGACGCGGTTCTCGATGTGCGTGGACCCGTCCTCGGCCCAGCCGACGAGCCGGATCATCGCACCGCGGTTGTCCCGCGCCCACGCGATCCGGTCGGGCGCCATCGAGTACGGCGCGAACCGCTTGTAGCCGTTGATGGTCGGATTCGCGAACACGCAGGCCGCGCTCGCGTGCGCGAGCTGACCGGCGATGAACTGCCCGCCCAGCGCGGAAATCGGGCCCTCGCCGTCGGCCGGGACGAACGCGTTGCGCCCGCCCTCGTGCTCGACCAGGCTCTGGTGCAGGTGCCAGCCGCTCGACTTGCTGTCGGGGATCTGCGGACGGCACATGAACGTCGCGTGGTAGCCGGTGCGGCGCGCCAGCTGCTTGACGGCGCTGCGCAGCAGCACCATCGCGTCGGCCGACGCGAGCCCGGCCGCCGGGTCGAGCGTGACCTCCAGCTGGTTGGCACCCAGCTCCACCTCGATGCTGCGCAGGTGGATGCCCATCTGGCCCAGTACGTCGCGGATGCGGCTGGTGACGGGCTCGACCTCGTCGCCGAGGTTCTCGCTGAGCAGCTGGTTGCCCTGGTTGATCGGCTCGACGGGCGTGGGGGTGGTGGTGCAGCGGCCGATGCCGTCGCCGTTGGGGTCGTGCTCGGCCCGGCGGTAGAGGTGGAACTCGATCTCGAGGCCGGTCACGTAGTCGAACCCGGCCGCGCCGGCGCGCTCCAGCGCCGTGCGGAACACCCCGCGGCTGCAGAAGGGCACCTGTTCGCCGTTCTGGAACCGCAGGTCGCACAGCAGCCGGGCGGTGTTCTCGGCCCACGGCACGAGGTGGAACGTCGTGGGGTCCGGCACCATCACCACGTCGGCCGCGCCCGCCATCTCGGCGACGCCGAGGCCGCCGTCGGCGTTGAACGCGGAGAACACGGTGGTGCCGGAGGTGTCCTTCGACAGCAGCGTCGACACGCAGGTGAGTCCACTTCGGAACACGCTGGGCAACGCACTCGCCGGGACGGTCTTGCCGTGCAGCACGCCGTGCTGGTCCACGAAGGACACCCGCAGCGTCCTGATGCCCTCAGCCTCGACGCGGGCGGCGACCGCTCTGGCGGCGTCCTGCTGCTCTTCGGTCCACAGCCCGTACTTCTCGATGAACCCCATGGCCGCGGCCCTCAGCCCTGCGAACGGTCGTAGGCGTCGGGCGAGGCCGAGCGATCGGGTTCCAGCTCCGAGCCGGGCACGCCGGCCGGCCCGGTCGCGAGCGCCGCCTGCAGGTGCGAGGCCCACGGGCTCGCCTTGCGCAGATCGGCGATCGAGCTCGCCCAGTAGTCCTCCCACTCGCCGGTGGGGCCGATGCCGTCGAGCGGGATCGGGCCGCGGCTTTCGACGTCGGCGCTGTCCTTCAGCAGTGTGTCGGGGCTGCCGCCCTCGGCCACGGTGTCGATGGCCTGCAGCGCCATCCGGCGGTAGGTCACGATCGCGCGGTCGGAGCGGCTGAGGTGCTCGCGGCTGCGGTCGTAGACGTAACCCTGGCCCTCGACGGCCATCTGGTCGTGGACGTTGATGTCCCGCCCGAGGCCGGTGTAGGTCTGGGTGCGCTGCTCCTCGAAGTCGAACCGGTAGTTGTTCGCGCGGTTGCGCACCGGCTTGTAGTCGGGCAGCGTGATGCCGTCGAGCCGCTGCTCGCGCATGGTCTGCTGGTCCACGGGCTCGTCCAGGCTCGTGAACATCGCGTACCAGTAGCAGGACACGTCGTCGATCGGCACGTGCCACTGCGTGATCGCCATGGTCGAGCTCAGCGGGATCGTGATGCCGTGCGGGAAGACCTGGTGGGTGATCCGCACGTGGGTCGACGAACCGTCGAGGCCGTCCTTGTCGAGCTTGCGCAGGGCCACGATCCGCTGGCCGTACTCGGTGCGGGCGTTGAGGATCTCGGGACGGCCGTACTCGCGCAGGATCTTCGTCATCGGCAGGTTCGTGCCGAGGGAGGCGCCGCGGAACTGCTTGCCGTAGCTGTCGGCGGTGTCCTCGTCCTCCTCGAACCGGTGGAGGTAGGAGGCGTGGGCCGGGTCGATGCCGACCTCCAGCGCCTGCAGCCAGTTGCAGTCGAGGTACCCCTTGAACGCGAAGGTGTACTGGGCCGGTGCGATGAAGCAGTCGAGCGCGGGCAGGTTCGGCGGCTCACCTTCGCCGAGGTAGCCCCACACGACGCCGTTGCACTCCCGCACCGGGTACGACCGGATCTTCACCTTGTCCTTGAGCTTGCTGTCCTCGGGCTCGGCCGGAGTGTCCATACAGGACCCGTTGCCGTTGAACAGCCAGCCGTGGAAGTAGCAGCGCAGGCCACCGTCTTCCAGACGGCCCAGGGAGAGGTCGGCGCCGCGGTGGGCGCAGCGGCGGTCGATGAGCCCGAGCGAACCGTCGGCGTTCTTGAACAGCACCAGGTCTTCGCCGAGCACCCGCAGCGGGACCACGGGGCGTTCGGTCGCCAGCTCTTCGGTCAGCGCCACCGGCTGCCAGTACAGCCGCATCCAGTCACCGCCCGGGGTGCCGGGCCCGGTTTCGGTGATCTTCCGGTTGTCGTCCGCGCGCATGACAGCGTTCTCCTCGCGACCTCGTCGTCCAGCGTGGTGGGCCGGTAGTTCAGGAAAGATGTTCAATTAACGAACACTTGGTTCTGATGTGAGCACTGTAGGCACGCCCACTCGATCGCCGCAAGGGTTGCCCGAGGGTTGGTGCTATATTTTGTGACATAGTGTGCGTTAATCGAACGAGCACTGGAGAGTGCCCACCGGCAGCAGAGGGAACGGAGCCAGGTCGAGTGTCGAAGCTCAACGCGCGGGACGAGGCCCGCCGGGCGGCCCGCGAAGTGGACGGCAACAACCGCGCGGACTACTCGGAAGCCCTGGAACGCGGCCTGCTGGTGCTGACCGCGTTCGACCACACCGACGAACGGCTCACGCAGGCACAGCTGGCGCGCAAGCTCGAACTGCCGCGTGCGACCGTGCGCCGGGCCTTGCTCACGCTGGCGCACCTGGGCTACGTGGTGGCCGACGACAAGGCGTACCGGCTGGCCCCGAAGGTGCTCACGCTCGCGTCGGCGTACCTGACCACCAACCCCGTGAGCCAGGTGTTGCAGCCGCAGTGCGACCGGCTGGCCGAACAGTTCCAGGCCTCGTGCACGGCGGCGGTCCTCGACGGGCCGGTGGCCGTGATGATCGCGCGGGCACTGCCGCGCCACACCCTGCCGATCGGATCCGGTCTCGGGTTCCAGGTGCCCGCCGCGCAGTCGGCGCTGGGGCTCGTGCTGCTCAGCGGACTCGACGACGAGCGCCGCCACCAGCACCTGGTGAAGCACGCCGGCCTCGACGACGCCGGCGTGGCGGCTTTGGAGAAGAAGATCGCGGAAGTCGGCGAGGCCGGTTCGGCCTACGTCGCCCACGAGGTCGAGGCCGGGTTCCACTCGGCCGCGGTGCCGCTGCGCCGCTGGGACGGCACGCCGATCGCCGCGCTCAACATCGGCACCAGCGTGGAGCGGATGTCCGAGGCGGACATGCGGGAACGCGTGCTGCCGGTGTTGCGGGAAACGGCGGAGGAATTGCAGCCGCGGCTCGTGTGATTCCCCGGGGCGGCGAAACCCTTGGCGGGCCGGTGTTTCCGGACGGGCGTCGCGGGGCGGGCGATTCGGGTAATTAAGTTGCAACTGTTGACTGTAACGCAACTCCGACATTACTGTCCCTCACACCGATCACCCGGGAGTTCCCGGACACCCTCCCACCGCGGGCGCTTTCGCCGTACCTTCCCGAAGGACTGAGCATGGAGATCCACGAAGCGCTGTACACCACCCGGATGATGCGCCGGATGCGGAAGGACCCGATCCCGCTCGACGTGCAGAACCGGATCCTCGACGCGGCGATCCGGGCTCCCAACGGCGGCAACACGCAGCGGTGGCACTTCCTCGCCGTGGACGACCCCGCGACGAAGCAGGAGCTCGCCGAGCTCTACCGCGAGTGCCGCGCCCGCGAGTACCGCGACATCGCGGCCGGCGCCCTGGGCACCACCCGCCACGATTCCGAAGCGCACGCCGCGACGATGCGCAAGATCAAGGCCTCGGGTGACCACTTCGCGGCCCACTTCGCCGAAATCCCACTGCTGCTGTTCGTCTTCGCCATCGACGACCACGGCGGCGCCAACATCTACCCCGCCATCTGGAGCGCCCTGCTCGCCGCCCGCGCCGAAGGCGTCGGGGGCGTGATCACCACGGTCCTGCGCTACGAAGCGGACACCGTGCTCAAGCTGCTCGGCGTCCCCGAGGGCGAAGGCTGGGAGATGACGGCCATGCTGGCGATGGGCTACCCGCTCGGCCGCTGGGGCGTCGCGGCCAACCGCAGGCCGGTGCACGAGGTGAGCAGCCGCAACCGCTGGGGCAGCCCGATCGGCACCACCACCGCCGGCCCACTGTGGGACTTCCCGGAGGACTGACCACAAAGGACTCTCCACCCCCTCGGGGTGCCGCCGGACCGCTCCCATCCTCGTGCCCGGCGGCACCCCGGCCCGCTAGGCGACAGGTCTTGCCCGCTCGCCGGCCCGAACGCGCCCTGATCACCGCTACCGGTCTGGTGCGCCAGGCGAGTCCCCCCTCAGAGCTTCACCGCACGCCACCACTTCACGACAGACCGCCCCCGCGGAGCGGCGAGATCGCGCAAGCCATCCGGCTGCCCCCGGCGCTGACTGTTCACACCCGCATTGCTCCCCGCGGGCCGGTGCGCAACGGTGAGATTTCGCAATCCCCACAGTGCGATCTGAGGCCAAGCCTGACAACCCGCGCCGCCTTCGCGCGGCGACACCGCGAATTGGCAACCCGCGGGCTTCGCGACCCCGCGGCGGCCAAGGCGCAGCCGACACCGCCCGCGGCCGATATCCGTCCGAAGTGCACTGTCCACCACCGACTCGCCGATCCGGCGAGAACCACCACTCCACACCGCGATGCCGACAACGTCGTCGCACCAGCGAAGGGAATTCCCGTGACCACTTCGAGATCCCCGGAGATACCACTCGTCACAGTGGACCGGACCGAGCCGCGGTACCGGCCCGTGCTGGCGTGGACGGTGCTGCTCCTGCTGGCCGTGTTCATGATCCTGAACTTCGCCGACCGCATCTCACTGGCGCTGGCCGCGCAGCCGCTGATCAAGGAGCTGCACCTGTCGGCGTCGCAGTTCGGGTTGATCAGCAGCTCGTTCTATTTTCTGTACAGCATCAGCGCCGTCGGTGTCGGGTTCCTCGCGACGCGGCACGTGCCGCTGAAGTGGCTGCTGTTAGTCATGTCGCTGCTGTGGGCGGCCACGCAGCTGCCGGTGTTCTTCTTCGCGGGCGGCGGCGTGCTGCTCGGCACCCGCATCGGGCTCGGCGCGGCCGAGGGGCCGGCGACGGCGGTCGCCAACTCCACCGCGTACAGCTGGTTCCCGCGGGAGAAACGCGGGCTGCCCACCGCGGTCCTCACCTCGGGCGCGTCGCTCGCGAAGATCGTGGCCGCTCCCCTGCTGACGCTGCTGATCGTGCGCTCCGGCTGGCGGTCGGCGTTCCTGGCGCTGGGTCTCGCGGGATTGGTGTGGTGCGCGGTGTGGCTGTTCGCGGGACGCACCGGCCCCTTCGCCGTGACGCCGGCGGCGCCGCGGAAGGAAGAACGCGCGGAGCGCCGCCGGACGTTCCTGAAAGTGGCCACCAGCCGCACGTTCATCGTGCTGCTGATCGCGACCTACCCGATGTACGCGCTGATCTCCGTGGTGTTCAGCTGGTTCCCGTCCTACCTGCAGGCGGGCCTGCACTTCTCGCCGATCACGTCGGGTTTCCTGTTCGGCTTGCCCAGCGTGATCGGCATGGTGTTCATGCTCGGCTCAGGCTGGCTCACCGACCGGCTGCTCGCGCGCGGCGTTTCGGCGCGCGTGGCCCACGGCCTGGTGCCCACGCTGGCACTCGCGCTGGGCGGCGTCCTCCTCGCCGTGCTCCCGCTGGCCGGCAGCTCCCGCTACCTCGCGTACTTCGTGCTCGTCGCCGGTTACTGCCTCACGCTCGTGGCCCAGCCGATCGTGTACGCGGCGATCGGCACGGCGGCCGCGCCCTCGCAGCGCACCAGCGTGCTGAGCCTGTTCATCGCGCTGCAGAGCACGTCGGGCATCATCGCGCCGTGGGCGACCGGCGCGCTGCTCGACCACGCCGACAACCAGGTCGACGGGTACAACACGGCCTTCGTGGTGATCGGCATCCTGTGCGCGGTCGGCGGGGTGGTGGCGGCCTTCTTCGTCGATTCCGGCCGCGATTCGGCCCGCGATTCGGAACGGGCCTGACGCGCCTGCACCCCCACCGGGGGAGCGTCCGGTGGGGGTGCCGCGTGGCCGGGTCAGACCCGCGCGATCAGCTTGATCTCCACGAGCTGCTCGGGAAAGGCGAGTCGCGTCGTGCCGACCAAGGTGCTGGCGACCCGCGGGTCCTCCCGCCCGTAGGCCGCCTTGCGCACGGGACCCGCCACGGCGAAGGCCGCGTCGATGTCGAGCACGTAGAGCACCTCTTCGACGACGTCGGCCAGCGACGCGCCGAAGCGCTTCAGCAGCTCCGCCGCGTTCTCGTACGACCGGCGCATTTGCGCCTCCATCGCCGAGAAGTCCGTGACCGCGCCGTTCTCGTCCACCGGCGCGGGCGCGACGAGCTGGTCGCCGTCGTGCGCCAGCTGGCCCGAGACGTAGATGGTGTCTCCGTGCTTCACCGCCTGGGCGTAGCCGTAGATGCCTTCCCACGGGACACCGAAGTTCTCCGTGGCCCTTTCGATCGGCTTGGTCATGGGGTCAGCCTTCCTGCTGCGTGATCATCACCGCTGGGCCGAACACTACGAGTGGCTTCGCCCTGGTCACCAGACGTGTCGATGCCAGAATGGGCAAGGATCGTGCCACTGCGTAACCTGGCGGGAGGGAGCCGTCGCGCTCCGGATCCGGAGGAGAGCCCTTGTCCCGCACCGAGCAGCTGACCGTGGCGCTCCTCGCCGTGCCCCGGGTCATCCCGCTCGACTTCAGCATCCCCGCCCACGTCCTCGGCGGTCAAGCCGGTTACCGCGTGCTCGTGTGCGGCCACGAGCGGGACGCCGCGGCCGGCATCACGCCCGGCCACCCGCTCGCCGGCGCACCCGAGGCCGACATCGTGATCGTGCCGGGGTACGACGAACCGGAAGCACCGCTGCCCGAGGAGTACCTCGACGCGATCCGCCGCAGCGCCGACCGCGGCGCGCGGGTGGTCGCGATCTGCACCGGCACGTTCGCGCTCGCCCAGGCGGGGATCCTCGACGGCCGCGAAGCGACCACGCACTGGCGCTTCCTCGCGTCGCTGCGCGAGCGCTACCCGGTGGTGCGGGTGATCGAGAACCAGCTCTTCGTGGAGGACGGCCAAATCCTCACGTCGGCGGGCGCCGGGGCGGGCATCGACGCGTGCCTGCACCTGATCCGCACCGACTTCGGCGAGGCGGCCGCGCACGAAGCCGGCAAGGACGTCGTCGCCGCGCCCGCCCGCGACGGTGCGCAGCCGCAGTACGTCGACGTGCTCGCGTCGCCGCGGGCGAACCTGTCGGCCACGCGCACCTGGGTCATGGAGCACATCGGCGATCCGATCACGGTGCAGCGCATGGCCGACCGCAGCAACCTGCCGCGCCGCACGTTCATCCGCCACTTCGAGCTCGAAACGGGCATGTCGCCGATGCGCTGGGTCGTCAGCCACCGCATCCTCAGCGCGCGCCGGCTCCTCGAGACGTCCGACTGGCCGATCGAACGCATCGCCGCGACCACCGGGTTCGGCACGGCGGCCAACTTCCGGGCCATCTTCCGGCGCGAGGTGGGCACCACACCGACCACCTACCGCCGCACCCACTCGGTGAACGGCCGCACCCCGGAAGGGCTCACGGCCGACCCGCGCTGATCACTCTCCGCACGTCCACAAAGGACTGTTACCGGACCCGGTGAGACCCGTTACCCGCCGGTGACGGAGCCATGACGGTCCGGTGCGACGCGCCCAGGACCGTTGCTCGCGTGATCAACCAACTCACTGCGTGTGCAGCTGTGACACTGGTCGCCGCGGGGGTGTTCGCCGCTCCCGCCTCGGCGGCGCCCGCCGCGCCGGCACTGGACTGGAAACCGTGCGGGGAGGTCTTCGAGGACTGGGCGGCCGCTTCGCAGGGCGACACCACAATGGACTGCGCCACGGTCGCCGTGCCCGTCGACTACTCGAAACCCGATGGGCGCAAGCTCACCGTCGCCGTCTCCCGGTTGAAGGCCACCGATCCGGCCATGCGCAAGGGCGCGATCGTGGTGAACCCCGGCGGGCCCGGTGGCTCCGGGATCACCTACCCGCTGCGCCTCGCCTCCCGCGGGCTCGCGCCTCTGCACGCCGACTTCGACCTGATCAGCTTCGACCCGCGCGGCGTCGGGTACAGCGACCGGATCGACTGCGACGTCGACTTCCACGCCGATCCCCCGCCGACGGCCACGGACCAGGAGTTCCTCACGGCGGTCTTCGACGCCAACGCGAAGTTCAACGAACAGTGCGCGGCGAAGGACCCCGGCTTCGTCCACCAGCTGACCACCGCGAACGTCGCCCGTGACGTCGACTCGATCCGCGCCGCGATGGGCGAGCAGAAGATCGGCTTCTACGGTGCTTCCTGGGGCACAGCGCTCGGCGCGGAGTACCAGACGCTGTTCGACAGCCACGTGTCGGCCATGTGGCTCGACTCGGTGATGCCGCCGTCGATGAACCTCGCCGCCATGGACGACGACGTCGCGAACGTGCGGGAGAAGCGAGCCGCCCAGTTCTTCGACTGGCTCTCCCGCCACGACGCGGAGTACCACTTCGGCACCGCGGCCGCTGCGGTGCGCGCGAAGTTGTTCGCCTTGCGCGACGAACTCGCGAAGAACCCGCGGGAGGCCGGCGACACCTACTACAACGGTCGCTCGGTCGGCGACCTGATGATCTCTTCGGTCGAGGGGTTCACCGACGCGGCGACGTCCCTCGCCGAACTGCAGGAAGGTGGCACTCCGCAAGGGCCGGCCCCGGCTCGGGCCACCACCCAGCGGCGCTTCGGCGCGGACGACGGGTTCGACTCGTTCAACGTCCTGCAGTACAACGCCGTGATGTGCAACGACGGCACCGGCAGTCGCGACGCGAACGAGATCTGGGCCGACGTCCAGCGCCGGGTGCGGACCGACCCGGTCAGCGGGTACCGGGCCGACACCGCCCTCTACTGCGGCAGCTGGCCTTGGGCGGCGCAGCCGTGGCAGCTCACCCCGGGGCACAGCCCGCTGCAGCTGTCCGGTCACCTCCAAGAGGACACCACGCCGTACCCGTGGGCGGTGGCGATGCACAAGCAGGTCGGCGGCGGCCTGCTCACCATCGACGACGACACCCACGCCTCGCTGCCCGACCGGCCGTGCGCGCAGCAGGCGATCGACTTCTTCCACACCGGCCGCCCGCAGAACGGAGAATGCCGGTGAAACCGACGTTCCTGCGCCGCACTCTGCTTGTCCTCGCAGCGGCGGCCGCGGCGCTCGCCACCGCGGGCCCGGCGTCAGCCGCATCGGCCACGTTCGCCGGCACCGCGAGCGTCCGCGGCTGCTCGGGGTTCCTCGTGGGCTCGCCCGCGTCGCAGCCCGGCGACCCGGCGCTCGTGCTCACCAACGGCCACTGCTTCGACGGCACCCGGCCCGTCCCGGGCGAGGTGCTGACCGACCGGCGGACGAACACGCCGGTGAACCTGCTCGACCCGGCGGGTGACCGGGCAGCCGTGGTCGTGGCCACGAAAGCCTTGTACGTCAGCATGACCGGCACGGACGTCACATTGTCCCGGCTCGACCGCACGTACGCCGACCTCGACCGCGACTACCACCTGCGTCCGCTGCAGCTTTCGACGCAGCGGCCGACGCCGGGCACGGCGATCGAGGTCGTTTCCGGCGCGCTGAAGCAGAAGTACTCGTGCCGGCTGGACGGGCTCGTGTACCGCGTGCTCGAGTCCGGGTACTCGACGACCGACGTGCTGCGGTACGCGCCGGAGTGCACGACGGGCCCGGGCACGTCGGGCTCGCCCGTGATCGACGCGGCCACGGGGCAGGTGATCGGGATCAACAACACCAGCAACCGCAACGGCGGGCAGTGCACGGTCGACAACCCCTGCGAGATGGACCGGTCCGGCGCGATCAGCGTCCACAAGGGAATCGGCTACGGGACCGAGACGTACTGGTTCACCATGTGCCTCGGCGCGGGCAGTCGGCTCGACCTGAGCAAGCCCGGCTGCCTGCTGCCCCGGCCGGGCCAGACTTCGTCAACCGGAAGTGTGCGCCGAAATCATTGACAGCCACCGCGCGCACTGCCTACGGTTTCGTAGCACATCGATGTGTCGTGAAATGAGGGAGTGCCCACCGTGACTTCGCCGAAGGTCGCCATCATCTACTACAGCTCGACGGGCACGGTTCACGCGCTCGCGCAGGAGTACGCCGCCGGAGCCGAGGACGCGGGTGCCGAGGTGCGCGTGCGGCGCGTGGCCGAACTCGCGCCGCCGGAGGCGATCGCGTCGAACCCGGCGTGGCAGGCGCACCACGACGCCGTGCGCGCCGAGCCGGTGGCGACGACCGACGACGTCCTGTGGGCCGACGCGGTGGTGTTCGGCTCCCCCACGCGGTTCGGCAACGTGTCGGCGCAGCTCAAGCAGTTCCTCGACACGCTGGGCGGCCAGTGGGCGCAGGGCCTGCTGGCGGACAAGGTGTACTCCGGGTTCACCTCGACCGCGACGGCGCACGGCGGCCGCGAGTCGACACTGCTGGCGCTGTACAACACGGTGCACCACTTCGGCGGGATCCTGGTGACGCCGGGTTACACCGACCCGGTGCAGTTCGCCACCGGCACGCCGTACGGGCCGTCGCACGCCGACGGGCAGGGCACGATCCCGATCAGCGACGACACGAAGGCGTCGGCCCGCTTCGCCGGGCGGCGGGTCGCGACCGTCACGCGGGACCTGCTGGCCGGCCGCGCGGCGGCCTGAATCGAGCGCCCTCGACAGTCCACTGAGGAGGGACGGCCGCGAGCCGTCCCTCCTCAGTTCTGCGCGGCTTCGACGAACGAGCTCATCAGCCGGGCGGCGTCGGTCCCGCTGAGGCCGCCGTCGCGGACGAGGGATCGCCAGGTGCCGAACGC
This sequence comes from Amycolatopsis sp. NPDC051903, assembly GCF_044452505.1. Taxonomy (NCBI): domain Bacteria; kingdom Bacillati; phylum Actinomycetota; class Actinomycetes; order Pseudonocardiales; family Pseudonocardiaceae; genus Amycolatopsis; species Amycolatopsis sp. NPDC051903. The sequence goes on from NZ_JBITBT010000025.1 coordinate 107,023, forward strand.
CAGCGCGTGCCGGACGGCGGCGACCAGGAACTTCCGCCGGCCGCGTTCCGGGGCCCAGCCCGTCGAGAGGATCTTGGCGGCGGAGTCGAGGAACTCCCCCATGCTCGCGAGCGCGCGCTGGACCGCGGGCATCTCGGCGGCGTCGCGCAGGCAGTTGACGAGCATCGGCTCCACGTCCGCGTAGAAGCGGTAGAGCTCACGCAGGGCGCGCGCGAGGCGATCGGCGGGGTCGGCGACGGCCGCCCACGAGTCGAGGCTCGGCCACGGGTGGTCGGCCCAGAAGTGCGCGGAGCAGGCGGCGATCTGGTCGTCTTCGGTCGGGAAGTAGCGGTAGACGGTGTGCCGCTGCACGCCCGCGAGTTCGGCGATGCCCGCGATCGTCGTGCGCGCCGGCCCGATCGACTCGTGCAGCCGGACGATCGCCTCGGTGAGCCGGCGGCGCGTGTCCTCCATCGCGTCGGCTCGCCGGCTCATCCGGTAGGTCCGGGTCGCCTTCTCCACTGCCATCCTTCGCTCCTCGCCGCACGTTCTCCCAGCCTATCGGGTTTCGTCGGTGCTACCTGGCACCCTGTCGGGCATGAGCGACGACCTGTCCGCCGAAGCCGCGGAGTTCGCCCGCCCGCTCGTCCACGGCGGCTTCACGTCGGCCGAGGACGTCGCGGTCGCGATCACGGAGTACCTCGACCCGGACGTGTCCCTCGACCAGGCCCGCGCCGTCGTCGCGCGCCTGTGGGCGGAGCGGCTCGCGCACCAGACGTCGTGGCCGGCGGTGACCGACGCCGACCGCCTGCTGAGCGCGTTCGCCGCACTGGACTCCCACGGCATCGTCGCCCGCGCCGACTTCGCGTGCTGCCAGAACTGCGGCCTCGCGGAGATCGGCGACGAAGCCGGCCCCGAGCACCGGGGCTTCGTGTTCTTCCACGAACAGGACACCGCACGGGTCGCGGAGGGCGAAGCGCTGCTGCTGTCCTACGGGCCGCTGACCGAATCGGCCGGCGGCACGGCGGCGGTAGGGCGCGAGGTCGTGTCGGTCCTGGAGGCGCACGACCTGCGCGTGGAGTGGGCCGGCGCGCCGGAGGACCGGATCAAGGTCGAGCTGGAGTGGCGGAAGCGGTTGCCGCGGAGCTGACCCCACGGGACCGGGACCCCTCCCGGACGTCCGGACCACACTCGGCGGCGGTAACCGAGTGGTGGGAGTGGGCCGGATGTACGAAGCGCCTGGGGCCGGAGAGCGACGGCGCGATCCGTGGGCCGTCGCGGTGGGCAACGCCTCGTTCCTGGGCGTGGGGTACCTGCTGCTCGGCCGGTGGCTGCTCGCCGCGCTGAACGTGATCGGCACGGTGGTCCTGGCGGTGCTGCTGGTGACCGCGTTCCCGGCCGTGTGGTTCGAAATTGTGGTGCTGGTGTGGTGGGCGGGCGGCATTCTGCACGGGTGGCTCGTGGCGGGCGGGCCCGGGCGCGGCGGCGGCCCGTGGTGGCAGTGGGTGGCCGCGGGGGCGGTCACGGTGCCGGTGCTGCTCGTGGCGGCGCTGGTCCGCATCGACGCCACGGCGATCACCGGTGAGGTGGACGCCGCGAAGGCCGCCGGCGACTGCCCGCGAGCCACGAGAGCGCTCGACCGCGTGTGGTTCGGCCACCGGCTGGTCGACGCCCCCGCCGCGGCGGCCGGCGACGCGACCACCCAAGCCTGCCGCCGCCTCGACGAAGCGAGCCACGACCTCACCGGCGGCCTGCCCGGGAACGCCGGGCAGCTGAAGGCCGGGTTCGACGCGCTGACGTCCGTGCGCACCGAACTGCCCGGCCACGACCGCATGGCCGACGTCGTCCTGGACCGGTTCCTGCACGCGCTGCCCGGCGAGAAACCGTGCGACATCGCCGTGGACACCGATTGGCTGCGCACGCGGCGCGGCAACGACGCGCGCACCACCGCGGTGCTCACGCGGGTGCGGCCGGGGGCGCTCGTCGCGTGCGGCGACCTCCTGCTGGCCGCCGGCGACTGGCAGCACGCCGAACCGCGGTACCAGCAGGCGCTCGACCAGTTCCCGGACAGCGGCGTCACCGCCAAGGCCACCGACGGCGTCAGGAAGGCCAAGCTGGCTGGCGAGCTGGCCAACGTCCGCGCCCTGCTGCAGACCTCCCAGTACTGCACCGAACCGGCCGCCTACAGCGGCGCCGCGCCGTACGGCAAGGGCACCAACCGCGCGGTCTTCACCGGCGGTGGTGACTTCACCGGCCGCCTGCCCGCCGAGTGGCGCACCGACGACCCGGCGCAGGCCGTCCTCGTCGTCTGCGCCGGTGAACCCGGGGACGGCACCGCGGTGCGGACCTGCCCGTACGAGAACAAGAGGTTCCCCGAATTCCCCGACGAGGTGACGTTCCACAAGATCGCCATCCCGGTGAAGGCCTACGAGCTGCGCACCGGGCGGCTCGTCTCCGACACCAAGATCGAGATCGGCGGCACGAGCTGCCCCGAAGTCGTGCACTACACGTCGTACCTGTACACCGACCTCGGCCCGCCGTCGGACCTGCAGGTGGAGGCGTCGGACGCCGACGTGCGCGCTGCCTTCGCCGGGCTCGTCACGCCCTGATCCACAGTGGACTCAAGTGGACGGCAGCGGCTTCCCGGGGTCCAGCTCGACGCCGCCGGCGCGGAGGGTGTCGTCGAGGATGTGCCAGGTCCAGCGGGCCAGCAGCGTGGCCAGCTCGGCCTCGTCGAGGTCACGAGGGTTCTCGAGCCACCGGGCCGTGCTCGAATCGACGAGCCCGACAACCCCGTACGCGATCGCCTCGGCGGGCCGCGTGTCCATGCCGAACAGCGCGAGGTAGCGGTCGAACAGCGTGGTCAGCTGCCGGGCGATCGCGGTCTTCACGTCGGCGACGACGTCGCGCGTGCCGGGGTGCCCCGACAGCGAGTGGCGGGTCAGGTAGCGGTAGAGGTTCGCGTGGTCGGCGAGCCAGCGCGTGTGCGCGCCGATCGCGTCCTCGATCATCCGCATCGGCGTGCCCGGCGGGTCCCACAACCCCGTGAATTCCGCGGTGATCAGCTCACCCGCCCGTTCGGCGATGGCGCGTTGCAGGTCGGTGGCGTCCGCGAAGTGCTTGTACAGTCGCGTACGCGCGACGCCCGCCTCCTCGGCGATCTGCTCCGTCGACACGTCGGGCCCGTAGCGCGCGATCGCCCGCAGCCCCGCCTCCACGAACTCCCGGCGGCGCCGTTCCCGCTGGCCGGCCCAGCGCGCCGCCCGCCCGTCGGCCTTGCGCGGGGAGCCCGGAGACGTCATCGGCGGGAAGTGTAGCGCCGCCGGGAATATCAGGTACACTTCTGTACCTGTTACTTTGGGTATCGGTCGATCACGGGGAGTGGCCGAACCGCCCGGAGAAACGAGGGGAACAGCAGGGGGAAACATGAGTCACCCGGAAACGCCGATCTTCGAAACCTTGATCACCGAAGCCGGCCTCGACTGGCCCGACGAGCAGCCGCCCGACGAGCCGTCCTGACGCGGGAGCCCAGCGCTCACTCGCACACCGAGATCGGCGAGCAGCCGGTTCAGCACGTTCTCGTTGCCGGGCAACGAGAAATGGTCCACGCCGGGGTTGTCGGCCAGGTGGTAGGAGCAACACGCCATCCCCGCCCACACCCGGCTGGCCTCGTTGGTGAGGTCCTCCTGGTTGCCGTCGCCATCACGCGTGATCATCGTGGCCGGTCCCCCGGCGACCTGGCCGACGGTGAGGTTCGGCAGCCGCGCGCCCACGACCGTCGGCACGCCCGAGCCCTTTTCGGCGGTCACGTCGACGTCCGGGAAGTGCGCGGGATCGGTGAACTTCACGAAGCCGACGTAGTACTTCGCCAGTGCCGCCGCGACGGGCAGGTGCGCGTCGGCGAACAGGCGCGGGTAGTCGGCCGGGGTGTAGGAGCGGCCGGTGGATTCGTCGGTCACCACGGTTTCGCGGCGGCCGAACACCTTCGGGTCGGCGGCGCTCAGGTACGTCGACGGCGCGGTCAGGTACATCCCGGCGCTGCTGCGTGCGTTCTCCGGCGTGGTGGGGTTTGTGAAGTCAAGGACGTTGAGCCCGGTGAACACCGTCGAGTACAGCAGCCCTTGTCCGGGCAGGTTGCCGGCTATCGAGGTGAAACCCTGGACGTAGCGGGCGCGCCAGGCGGGACTCGTGTGCGTGAGCAGGTACTGGGCGTAGAGCGGGCCGTTGGAGTGACCGACGAGCCGCACGGGCCGGTCGCCGTTGTCGCGCGAGGTCCGCTCGACCAGGGCCTTGGTGCGCTCGGCGAACCCGCCGAGGTCGGGCGTGAGGCGCGCGTCGTAACCGGCGACGCGGATGTCGCGGTCACGCCGGTAGCCGTGGGCTTCGAGGGTGCGGTACAGCGGTTCGTAGAACGGCGCACTGGCGGTCTTGCCGTAGCCGAGCACCCGCACGTCGACCCCCGGCTGCTCGGAGAAGCGCGCGGGCATGGGCACGAACGGGTCGCTGCGGTAGCGCAGGGTCAGCAGTTCGTCCTGGCAGACCTGGCTGAACGTGGTGCTCGGGTGATCGTTGCGGTAGTAGTCCACGAAGGAGCCGGACCGCGGACACGCCGGGTCGGTGGCCTGGCCGTGGACCATGACCTGGAGCTTGGTCAGGCGGAAGGCCGGGAAGAGGACGACGGGGGTGCGCCCGGGCGAGGCGGACGCCGCCGGCGCCACCGCGGCCCCGCCGAGCACGACGAGCGCGAACGCGATCACCACGCGCAGTGTTTTTCCGATCACCCGATGAACTTCCCCCGAGGTTGATCTTGGTGTCAAGCGTCGCGGCGGGTGAATGGCCGTTCGACCCTCCACTGTGGACACGGTACAAAGGAGCCATGACACCAGCGGTGGGCGTCGTCGCGCGGCCCGACCTCGAGATCGGGGAGTTCGTCGCGTACGCGCGACAGGCGGAGCGGCTCGCGTTCGACGAGCTGTGGGTGGTGGAGGACTGCTTCTTCCGCGGGGGCGTCGCGCAGGCGGCGGTGGCGCTCGCGAAGACGGAGCGCATCCGGATCGGCGTCGGGGTATTGCCCGCGGGCGCGCGGAACCCGGCGTTCGCGTGCCTGGACCTCGCGACGCTCGCCGGGTTGTTCCCCGGCCGGCTGCTCGTCGGGATCGGGCACGGGATGCCGGAGTGGTTGCGGCAGGTGGGGGCGTGGCCGGCGAGTCCGCTGACACTGCTGCGCGAATATTTCACGACCGTGCGGGCGATCCTGGGCGGCGCGTCCGTGACCTTCGACGGCCCCGCGGTCCGGTTGCGGGACGTGCGGTTGCAGAGCCCGCCGGCCGTGGTGCCGCCGCTGTTCGCGGGCGTGCGCGGGCCGAAGTCGCTCGCGGTGGCGCGTGAAGTGGCCGACGGGACGATCCTGGCCGAACCGGTGACGCCCGAGTACCTGCGGGCCGTGCGCGAGATCGTCGGGGCGGACCACGAACTGGTGGCCTACAACGTCGCGGCGGTGGACGACTCCCCCGCGCGCGCCCGGGCCCTGGCGCGGCCGGCGCTGGCGGCGATCGGTGAGCCGGATTGGGCGCCGCACGTGGCGCCGCTGCCGTTCGCTCGCGAATTCGCCGAGCTGCGGGCGCGGTCGGCGTCGCGCGAGGAGTTCGCCGCGGCGTTGCCGGATGACTGGGTCGACCAGCTGGCGGTCGTGGGCACCCCGGCGGACGCGGCGGTGCGGATGGCGACATTGACAGCGGCCGGCGCGGGGCACGTCGTGCTCATCCCGGCAGGCCAGGACCTGGTCGCGCTCGCGCGGGTGCTGCCGTATCGCTGACCGGAACGGTGGGGGTTCGAAAGCCGCTCAGAAACGGTAAAGTAGGCGACAAAGCCCAGTTCACCCACGTTCCCACCAGCGGAACACCAGCAGAATCCCGAGGACTACCGGTTTGAACACCCACAGTACCGCCGGACGCAAGCCCGCCGCTTCGCCCGACAGCTCCGGCACCGAAGCGGCCGCGCGGGTCGCCGACGTCCTCCTGCTGTTCACCGGCGGCCCCCGGTACCTGGGGGTGAGCGCGATCAGCCGCGAGCTCGGCCTGGCGAAGGCCGTGGTGCACCGGATCCTGCAGTCGCTGGTGTCACGCGAAATGCTGGCGACCGACCCGGGCGTGGCGGGCTACCGCCTCGGCCCGGCCGCGGTCGCGCTGGGCGCGAGCGCGCTGCGCCGCTTCGACGCGCGCACCGTCGCCACGCCGGTGCTCAGGCGGCTGCGCGACGAAACCGGCGAGACGACGACGTTGTCCGGCCTGGTCGGCGACGAGCGGGTGTACCTCGACCAGTTCGAAAGCCCGCGCGAGATCAAGATGACGGTCGAGATCGGGCGGCGGTTCCCGTTGCACGCGGGGTCTTCGGGGAAGGTGATCCTGGCGTTCCTGCCGGGTGATCGGCGGGAAGCGTTGCTGGCTCGCGAGTTGCCGGCGTTGACGGAGAAGACGATCACGGCTGCGGATGAACTGCGCGGGGTGCTCGCGGAGACGGCTCGGGAGGGGGTTGCGGTGTCCCTTGGGGAGCGGCAGCCGGGGGCCGGGTCGGTGGCGGCGCCGCTGTTCGGGCCGGATGGGGAGGTGCACGGATCGATCAGTGTTTGCGGGCCGCAGTACCGGTTCACGCCGGATGTGGTGGTGAGGTACCGGGCGTTGGTGAAGGAAGCTGCGGGGGAGATTCGGGATAGTTGGGCTTGGTTGAGGGAGAGTGGGGATGTTGGGGGGAGGTGAGGGGGGTCATGTCTGGGGGGTTGGGTTGTGGTGCGGTTGGGTTGTGGTGGGGATGCGGTCCTGCGCGGGGGCGTGTTGCGGTGCGTAGGCACCCCGAAGCTCGAGTGTGACTACGGCCGCTGACCCCGTGTCAAGGCGGGAAAGCGTGCCTTGACACGGGGTCGGCGGCCGTGTGGAAGCTTCGGATCGAGGTGCCGGGCAGGGACTGGGCGCATCGTCTGTTGCCTAGTTCGGCGGCGGTGTCGTATGCGCGTGGTCAGCTGCCGTTTCGAGGTGCCGGGCAGGGGCTGGGCGCATCGTCTGTTGCCTAGTTCGGCGGCGGTGTCGTATGCGCGTGGTCAGCTGCCGTTTCGAGGTGCCGGGCAGGGGCTGGACGCATCCTCAGTTGGGTGGTCGGGCGGCGGTTGCGTATGCGCGTGGTCAGCTGCCGTTTCGAGGTGGCGGGCTGGGCGCATTCTTGGATGCCTAGTTCGGCGGCGGTTGCGTATGCGTGGTGCGTCGCCGGTCGAGGTGGCTGGCGGGCTGGGCGCATCCTTTGTTGCGTAGTTTCTTGCGGTGCGTGGTGGATTTTGTTCCGTGGGACGGGCGGGGGGTCCCTGCGAACCGCGAGGGGCCCGCCCGCCTCGTGTGGTGAAGAGGGTCAGCGACCGCGCTTCACGTATTTGCCGATGGGGTCGCCGGTGATTTTGCCGTCGGTGTAGACGTGGTGGCCGCGGACGAAGGTGTCGGTGACTTTGGCGGTCATGTCGAAGCCTTCGAACGGGGTGTATTCCTGGGTGGACTCCGAGTCGGCGGCGTGGACGGTCCAGTGGACGTCCGGGTCGACCAGGGCGAAGTCGGCGTCGTAGCCTTCGGCGATGGTGCCCTTGCGGGTGAGGCCGTAGCGTTTCGCGGGGTTGGTGGAGGTCAGCTGGGCGATGCGCTGCAGCGACAGGCCGCGTTTGGTGCCTTCGCCCACCAGGCCTGGCAGGAGGTATTCGGCGCCGCCGAAGCCGGATTTGGCGAGGAAGACGTCGTCGCGGTCCGCGCCGAACTTGAGTTCGTCGCGGCAGCACGCGTGGTCGCTCACGATCCAGTCGACCTCGCCGGCCAGGACGTGGCGCCAGAGGGCCTCGACGTCTTCGCGTTCGCGCAGCGGCGGGTTCACCTTGCCGCCGATGCCGGACGCGGTGTCGACGTCCGCGAGCAGGTGGCCGATCGTCACCTCGCGGCGGAAGTCGATGTGCGGGAACGCCGAAGCCATCGTCAGCGCCGCCGACAGGGCCTTCTCCGAAGACAGGTGCAGCAGGTTGATGTTCGGCAACCCGGTCTCGTGCGCGAGGTACGACGCGATGGTGACCGCGAGCCCCTCGGAGTGCGGCGGCCGCGAAGCGCTGTAGGCGCGCAGGCCCGTCAGCGACTTGTCCTGCTCGACCAGCTTCGTGTACGCGGTCATGATCTCCGCCGTCTCGCAGTGCAGCGAGAGCGACAGGTGCGGCGCGTACTCCGTGAGGATCTCGCGCGCGTTCTGCACGCCGCGCATCACGAACTCGAAGTGCGCGATGTCGTAGCGCTCGTCCGGCGGGATCATCAGGAAGTCGCTCTGGCTGGTGGAGCGCCCGTGCAGGCCGTGGCTGCCGTAGAACATGAAGATCTTGAACGACGTGACGCCGTGTTCCTCGACGAGGTAAGGGATCTCCGAGATGTGCTCGGAGCTCATCGGCGCGAGGTGGAAGGCGTAGTCGACGTACGCGTTGCCCTCGGATGCCGACAGCACCTCGGGGAAGAAATCGCGGTAGCTGCCGCCCTTGTTGAGGTAGTACTGGCCCGTGCGCATGTAGGTCAGCGACGTGGTGACGCCGCCCTGCGCGCTCGCGCGGCTTTCGGTCCGGGTGTCGGTGGCGAGCTCGTTGTAGATGCCCCAGTGCTGGTGCGCGTCGACGACACCGGGGAACGCCAGCAGGCCGCGGCCGTCGACTACCCGGGCGGCGTCGTCCTCGGGCAGGTCCGGCGCCACCCGCGTGATGGTGCCGTCGGCGACGGCGATGTCCACGAGCGCCGGCTGGGTCCCGTCCGGGTCCTCCGGCCGCACGACGCGGACGTTCTTCACGAGCAGTTCCGTGGTTGCCATTCTTCTCCTCCGCTTGCGGTGTAAGGGAAAGTCAGTTGCCGCGCGAACCTGACCGGCGCGCGACGTCGCCGGCGGCCAGGTACGCGAGGCCGAACGCGGGCAGCAGCCCGTTGCCCGGCAGGTACCCCGCGGCGCCGTGGCCCGAGATGCTCGCGGCCGCGCCACCGGCCGCGTACAGGCCGGGGATCCGGTTGCCGGAAGCGTCCACAACGGCCGCGTTCTCGTCGACCATCAGGCCGCCCTGCGTGTGGAACAGCGCGGGCACCACGCGCACGGCGGCGTACCGGCCCGAAAGCGGGCGTTCCCAGTTCTTCCGGCCGAATTCGTCCGCGCGCTCGCCGCGCGCGATGGCTGCGGCCGCGGCGAGCTCGTCGGCCAGTGCGTCGGCCGGCAGCCCGGTCACCGCCGCCAGGCCCGCGGCGTCGTCGGCCCACACGAGCGCGCCCGACTCGACGGTGTCGCGGAAGTCCTGGAACGGCTGGCACTGTTCGAAGATCGTCTCGTCGAGCACGATCCAGCCGGTCGACCCCGGCCGCGCAGCGAGCTCCGCGGCGTACTCCGAGTAGCCGCGCGTCTCGTCACCGAAGCGGCGGCCGCCGAGGTCGACGAGGATCGCGCCGTGGATGATCGTCGCCCAGCCGACGAGCGTGCCGGCGTTGGCCGCCACGGCGCCGTGGCCCTGGTACGCGTCGAGGAACCCCGTTGCGGCACCGAGTTCTTCGCCGATGCGCAGCGCGTCGCCGAGTGACTGGTCGCTGCCCTGGTACAGCGCGCCCGCGATCTCCGGCAGGTACCGGGCGACGAGGTCCTTGTCGGCCCCGAACCCGTTGGTGGCCAGCAGCACGGCCCGCGTCGGGATCTGCTCCTCGACCCCGTCCGGGTAGCGCACGACGACCGCGCGCACTCCGTCCTCATCGGACAGCACTTCGACGAGCCTCGCCGGCGCGAGCAGCTCGATGTTCTCGTGTTCGGTCACGCGCCGCGCTAAGTGGTCGACCACGCCCGAGCCGTGCCGCCCCGGGATCGAGTGGCACCGCGTCACCGCGTGGCCGGGGTAGTTGAAGTCCGTGACCAGAGCGAGCGGCAGCCCGGCCGAATCGGCGAGCCACTCCACGAGCGGCGCGCTCACCTCCGCCAGGGTGCGCGCCAGCCGCGGGTCGGCCTCGCCCTTGGTCTTCGCCATGATGTCGGCGACGAACTGCTCCGGCGAGTCCTCGACGCCCGCCTCGGTCTGCCAGCGCGAACCGGCGCCGGGGAACATCGCGGTGGACATCGACGTGTTGTTGCCGCGCCGGAAGTGCTCACTCGCCTCGACGACGAGCACGCTCAGGCCCAGCTCGGCCGCGCGCAGCGCGCCCGCGAGCCCGCCGCCCGCACCGGCGACGACGAGGTCGGGTCCGTCGCTCACGAACCCACCTCGACCGTCAGCAGCCGCATCGCCAGCTCCGTCGGGTCCACGACGCGCGCGGGCAGGTCGGCTTCCTCGACGTCGACGGCCGAGCAGCCGTTGATCACCGCCGTCGCGCCGAGCGCGGCGAGCTCGGTCACGGCCTCCCCCAGCGCCCGGTTCCACACCTCGGTCTCGGCGATCGCGGAGAACGGCAGGTCCAGCACGCGGACTCCGGCGAAGTACGCGTCGAGCCCGAACGCGCCGATGCGGCGTGCGAACTCGGCCTTGATCGCCTCGTTGCGCACCACCGCGCCGAACCGCACACCCTTCGCGGCGAGGTAGGTCGCCGACAGCTTGAGGATGCCGTGCACCGGCCGCAAGGGCTCCGCGACGGCGTCCGGTACCGCCGGGTCCAGCACGCAGTCCGGGAACGCGAGGTCGAACCCGTCGGCGGCTTCCTCCAGCAGAGCGGCGACTTCCCGCTCGGAGTCGCGCACGGACTCATCGGTGTCCAAAGTGGCCGGTGCCGCCGGCCCGACGTTGCGCAGCTCGATCTGCAAGCCCGGCGGCGCGAGCCGGTCGTAGCGGGCCTGGCGCCGGGAAACCTCTTCGGGCGGCAGGTGGATGGGCGTCACCGCGAGGGCACGCATCAGTTCAGCTCCTTCTCGTTCTCGTCGGCCAGCTCGCGCAGCGCCGCGCCGACGCGGGCCAGGCCGGGCAGTTCGCGGCCGAGCGCGGCGGCCCGGTCCACGAGTGCGGGCTGCCGCGGCAGCCACGTCTTGAGCAGGCCGAGCACGTCGGGCTCGGTCAGCGGGTGGTGGTCGGCGTCGCCGATCGGGTTGGGCACCTCGCGGCTGAGCGTGGCGCCGTCGTCGAAGCGCACCCGCACGCGGGTGGCGCGTTCGTCGGGCAGGCGCGCGGTGAGGTCGGGCGCCTCGACGAGCCGCACTCGCCGCGCCAGCGCGCGCACCCCCGGGTCGTCGAGCACGCTGGCGGGCCCGACGTCACCCGCGAGCGCGGCCGTCGCCACCACGAACGGGGTGGAGAACATCGCCGAGAGCCGGTTCGACCAGTCCACTCCGGACAGTCCGGCGCCCAGCACGTGGCTCTCCACCACGAGCTCGGTGATGCCTTCGGCGCGGAACCCCGGCTCGCCACGCAGGTCCAGCACCGCGTCGGCCGCCGGGTGTGTGAACGAGCACGACGCGTGGCGCTTGAAGTAGCCGCGCGTGATGTCCCAGCGCGCACCGAGGTCCGCGGTCAGCTCGGCCGGGTCGAACGAGCCGAGCAGGGTGCCGAGCGACAGCGCGGCCGTGCCGGTGACGCGCGCCATCCCCGCCGCGGCCATCCGCGCGGCGGCGAGCCCGGACGTCGCCGAAGCACCCAGCCACGCGTTGCGCACCGGGTTGCCCTGCGTCGCCGAGTCGAAGTGCCCGGCGATCGCCATCCCGGCCGCGGTGTCGACGGCCGCGGCCGTCGCGCCGGGTGCCAGCCCGAGCAGCCGCGCGCACCCGGCCGCGGCGCCAGGCACACCCCAGCTGCCGTGCGGGTGCGCGCCCGCCTGCAACGTCGTGGCGCGGCCGAAGCGCGACGCGACCTCGTACGCCGCCAGCAGCGCGGCTGCCGTGTCGGCGCCCGTGCTGTCCAGCTCGGCCGCCAGCGCCAGCACGGCCGGGAAGCCGTGCGCCGCGGGGTGGCCCTTGGCGTACTTGTTGCCCTCGTCGAGTTCGAGCGACACGAGCGCCATGGCGTTCAGCCACGCCGCGGAATCGGTGGCGACGAGCCGCCCGGCCCCGAACAGCGGGGCCGGGCCGGCGGGCGCGCGCCACGCGGTGACGAGCGCCCGCTGCTCGGGCAGCGTTGCCCCGACGGCGGTCACCCCGAGCACGTCGAGCAGCACGAGGGCGAGCCGGTCAAGCACAGCTTGCGGCACGGTCGTGACGTCCACTTCGGACACCCACGCACCGAGCGCCGCCGTGGCTTCCGCTGCCTGTTCGGTCCTCACAGTCCCAAGTACGCCTTCCTGACCCGGTTGTCGCCCGCGAGCTCAGCGCCGGTCCCTGCCAGCACAGTAGCTCCGCTTTCGAGCACGTACGCGCGGTCCGCGATCGCCAGCGCCTGCTTGGCGTTCTGTTCGACCAGCAGCACCGCGACACCGGTGTCGCGGATCCGCTGCACGGCTTCCAGCATCGTCCACGTGAGCTTCGGCGACAGCCCGGTCGACGGTTCGTCGAGCATCAGCAGCCGCGGCCCGGCCATGAGCGCACGAGCGATGGCGAGCATCTGCTGCTGCCCGCCGCTGAACGTCTGCGCGACCGTGGTGCGGCGCTCGGCGAGCACCGGGAACAACTCGTACACCTCGTCCAGCGACTTCGCGGCCTGCGCGGAAGTGCGCGTCCACGCGCCCATGCGGAGGTTCTCCTCCACGGTGAGCGTGCCGAACAGCGCCCGGTCCTCGGGCACGTGCACGAGGCCGTCGCGCACGAGCTGGTCCGGGCGCCGGCCCGCGGTCGGCGCGCCGTCGAGCGTGATGCTGCCCGACATCGGCTTCAGCTGGCCGCAGATGCTGCGCAGCGTCGTGGTCTTGCCGGCGCCGTTGGCCCCGACGAGCGCGACGATCTCACCTTCGCGCAGCTCCAGGTCCACGTCGTGGAGGATGTGCATGCGCCCGTAGCCGGCGCACACCTTGTCAAGCTTCAGCACGGGTCGGCTCCTCCCCGAGGTAGGCGTCGATGACCCGCGGGTCGCTGGTGACCTCTTCCGGCGACCCGACCGCGAGCACGCGGCCCTGGTCGAGCACCAGCACGCGGTCCGCCAGCCGCATCACCGCGGCCATGATGTGCTCGATGAACACCAGCGTCACGCCCTCCTGTTCGCGCAGCGTGGCGAGCAGGTCGAGCACGGGTTCGCGCTCGGCGGGCACGAGGCCGGCGAGCACCTCGTCGAGCAGCAGCACCTTCGGCCGCATCGCGAGCGTGCGCGCCAGCTCCAGGCGCTTGAGTCCCGCCGTCGGCAGGTCCGGCGCCGGGCGGTGCGCCCACGGCCCGAGGCCCACGCGCTCGACGACGTCCAGCGCGTGCGCCCGCAGCTTCCCGGCGCCGAACCGGTGGTGCTGCGCGGCCAGGCTCACGTTCTCCAGCACGGTCATGCTCGAGAACGGCCGCATCAGCTGGAACGTGCGCACCATCCCGGCGCGCGCGATCCGGTCCGGCGAGCGGCCCGTCACGTCGGCGCCGGCCAGGTGCACGCGGCCGGTGTCGGGCGCGAGCGCGCCGGAGATCACGTTGAACAGCGTGGTCTTGCCCGCGCCGTTGGGCCCGATCACGCCGAGGATCTCGCCCTCGGCGACCTCGAAGCCCACGTCGGACAGCGCCCGCAGCCCGCGGAACGCCTTGCCGACCCCGTCGACCCGCACGATGCTCATCGCCGCCACCTCGCCGCCAGCGTTCCGACAATGCCCTTCGGCAGCAGCCGCACGATGAGGATCAGCAGCACGGCGTAGAGCACCACGTCGAGGCCGCTGCGGCCCTGCAGGAACCCGAGGAACCCGGGTGGTGTGCGCAGCAGCGTCGCCGTGACGTCCGTGAGCGAACCGACGATGATCGCGCCCACCACCGGGCCCCAGATCGTGCCGATGCCGCCGATCACCACGGGCACGATCGCCTGGATCGAGATCGCGGAACCGAACCCGAGGTCGGGGTTCACGAACAGGTAGTACTGCGTGTAGAACGCGCCGGCCACGGCCGTGATCGCGGCCGAGAGCGCCACCGTCGTCAGCTTGTGCCTCATCACCGGCGCACCCAGCGACGCGGCCGCCAGCTCGTCGTCGCGGATCGCGGTGACGTAGCGGCCGGTGCGCGAGTGCAGGAACGCGATGCTGATCGCGACCGCGGCCCCGGCCAGCACGAGCGCGACCCAGAAGTACGCGGGCGAATCGGCCGGGAACTGGATCAGACTCAGCGACGAGCCGTGGATCAGCGGCACGCTGAAGCCCACGGACTTGTTGGCGAAGGCGCTGCTCGTGACGATCAGCCGCAGCATCTCGGCGAACGCGAACGTCGCCAGCGCGAAGTACGCGCCCTGCAGCTTGTAGCGGAACGAGAAGTACCCGACCAGCACGGCGACGGCGGCGGCCACGGCCATGCCGGCGAGCATGCCGAGCCACGGCGACACGTTGTGCTTCACCAGCAAGTACGCGCTGGTGTACGCGCCGAGCCCGAAGTACGCGGCGTGGCCGAAGCTGAACATCCCGCCGAAGCCGCTCATGATGTTCCAGCCCACCGCCATGAGCAGGAAGATGAGGATGCGTACGGCGACCGCGCCCTGCGCGGCGGGCAGGATCAGCGGCAGGGGGATCGCGACCAGCACGAGCAGCGCGAGGATCGCGTACTGCCGGTTCTGCGGACGCAGCGGCGGCGCCTTGACCTTTTCGGTCGAGGCCGGCCCCGCGATGGTGATGGCGGTCATGCGCGCCTCCCGAACAGGCCCTGCGGACGGAGGAACAGCACCAGCACGAACACCACGAACACGCCGAGCAGTGAGCTCTGACCGCCGAGGTAGATCGTGGTGAGCTGCTCGACCAGCCCGATCAGCAGGCCGCCGACGAGAGCGCCGACGACGTTGCCCATCCCGCCGAGCACCACCACGACGAACGCCGTGATGTTGAACTGCTCGCCGAGCGTGGGTGTGACGGTCACGAGCGGGCCCGCCAGCGCGGCCGCGGCGCCGGCGCACGCCGTGCCGATGGCGAACGTCAGCGTGTGGATGCGCCGCACGTTGATGCCCACGAGCTCCGCGCCCGGGCCGTGGGCGGCGACCGCGCGGATCGCCGTGCCGAGCCGGGTGCGGCGCAGCAGCCAGAACAACACGGCCCCGAGCAGGATCGCGCCGAGGAACGCGTACAGCCGCGAGCCCGCGACGACCGCGCCCAGCAGCGGGAGCTGGAAGTCGCCCGGCAGGTCGATGCTCTTGGGTTCGGCGCCGAAGAACATCAGCAGCAGGTTCTCCAGCAGCAGCGACAGCCCGAGCGTGATGAGCAGCTGGTTCTCGAGCGTCTTGCCCGCGTTGCCCGACAGCAGCCCGCGGTGCACGGCGGCACCCACGAGGAACAACGCGGGCACCGCCACGATCAGCGTGACGTAGGGGTGCATGCCGGTCGCCTGCACCATGCCGAAGGAGATGAACATCGCGACGGCCAGCAGTGCACCGTGCGCGAAGTTGACGATGTCGAGGACGCCGAAGATCAGCGTCAGCCCCATCGCGATCAGGCCGTAGAGCCCGCCGGTGAGGATGCCGGTGACCACCGACTGCCACACCACGAGCGCGGAGCCCGACATCAGCAGCGCGACCAGGATCGCGACCACGACGAGCGCGCCGATCACGCCGGCGCGGCTGAGGAATGCCTTGCGCTGCTGGGCTTTGTTGTCGTCCGGAGGGGAGAATTCGGGGGCGAGTGCCGCCCCGGGGGAGGTGTCGAGATCGCTCATGGCCGCCATGTCACCGTGTAGTCGGGCCGGGATTCGGCTTTGTCCGGGGGAAAGACCTGCTTGACCGCCCCGTCCTGCACCTGCATGAGGACGGGGAACGCGTTGCGGTTGTCTCCGTTCGGGGCGAAGGAGATGGGTCCGTGGCCCACGGTCAGGGGTGCGACCTGGGACGCGGCGATCGCGTCGCGGACCTTCTCGGGGTCGGTGCTCGCGGCCTTCTCGACCGCCGCGGCGATGACCTGGACCGCGTCGTAGGACAGCACCGCGCCGGTGCGCATCGGGTCACCGAACTGGCGCTGGTACTGGGCGCGCAACGCGACGGTTTCCGCGTTGGTGGCGTCGTAGTGGTAGTTGGTGCTGAAGTACAGATCGCCGAGCTTGCCGGCGTCGGTGACGAACTTCGGCTGGTCGTAGGCGCCGTTGGAGACGCCCCACACCGCGTTGAGCGCCGGTTTCACCGATTCGATGGCCTTCGCCGCCAGCAGGCTGTCGCGGTAGTAGCCCGCGACGGCCAGCACGTCGGCGCCCGACGCCTTGACCTGCGTGATCTGGGCGGTCAGGTCGCTGACGGTGGTGGCGTCGTAGCTGATGTTCGGCCCGACCGCGATGCCGAGCTTCTGCGCGGCGGCGGTGAACGCGTCGGCCGCGCCGCTGCCGAAGTCGCTCTGCTCGTGCAGGAACGCGACCTTGTGGACCGGTTTCCCGGCCTGCTCCGAAACCTCCTTGAGGTACTGGGCGGCGGCCGAGGCGATGGCCTGGCTGCCGGGCTGAACGCGGAACGAGTACCGGTAGCCGTGTTTGAAGATCGCGTCCGACGCGGTCACGTCCATCACGAACGGGACCCGGTTGCGTTCCGCGACCACGGCGACGTTGGTGCTCACCGCGCTCTGGTAGGTACCGACGACGGCGACCGCGCCGGCGGAGATGAGCCGCTGGGCCTCGCTCTGCCCGATGTCGGCCTTGCCCTGCGTGTCGCCCGTGATGAGTTCGACCTTGCGGCCGCCGAGCGACTTGATGCCGCCGGCCGCGTTGATCGCGTCGACCGCCAGCTGCGCACCTCGGCGCATCTGGAGGCCGTCGACGGCGTTCGACCCGCTGACGGGGTGGAGCGCGGCGATCTTCACCGGGCCCACGTCGCGTCCCGCGGCCGCACCGCCCGCCCCCGCCGGGGCCGAACCCCCGCACCCGGCGGCCGCGAACAGGGCGCACGCGCTGAGCACGGCGATGAGCTTTCGCGCGGACATGTCACCTCTTCCCAATGGAAGCCTCTTCCCGCTGGAAGGGTCGGCGTTCCGCTTGGAGAAACGCCAGGAATGTTGTCGGACATCGTGACACTGGCCTCGCGGTCAGGTCAATATCTGCGCATAACTTGACGGAACGCCGTGATCAGTGCGAACTTGAGAACCAGTCCACGACACGGGCTGGAAACATCGCGTTGACTCTTGTTCCTCCCGGCGAAACGATGGCCTCAGGCTCGCGCGCCGGACGAGAAAGGCAGGTAGGCCCCATGACGGGCGCTTTGTCCGGGATCCGGGTACTCGACACCGCCACCCTGTTCGCCGGCCCGCTGGCCGCGACGCTGCTGGGCGACTACGGCGCCGACGTGATCAAGATCGAGCACCCGAACGGCGACCCAGTCCGCAGCCACGGCGCACAGCGCGACGGGGTCGGCCTGTGGTGGAAGATCCTCGGCCGCGGCAAGAAGGCGATCACGCTCTACCTGGGTTCCCCCGAGGGCCAGGAGGTCTTCCGCAAGCTGGTGGCCGACGCCGACGTAGTCGTCGAGAACTTCCGGCCGGGCACGCTCGAGCGCTGGGGCCTGGGCTACGACGAGCTGAGCAAGATCAACCCGGGCCTCGTGCTCACGCGCGTGACCGGGTTCGGCCAGGTCGGCCCGTACGCCAAGCGTCCCGGCTTCGGCACGCTCGCCGAGGCCATGAGCGGGTTCGCCGCGATCACCGGCGAGCCCGACGGCCCGCCCACGCTGCCGCCCTTCGGCCTCGCCGACGGCATCGCCGCGCTGACCACCGCGTTCGCCGTGATGACGGCGCTGCGGGCGCGCGAGCAGACCGGCCGTGGCCAGGTCGTGGACCTCGCCATCATCGAGCCGATCCTCACGCTGCTCGGGCCACAGATCATCGCCTACGACCAGCTCGGCACGCTGCAGCCGCGCACCGGCAACCGGTCGACGAACAACGCGCCGCGCAACACCTACCGCACGCGGGACGGCAGCTGGGTCGCGATCTCCACGAGCGCGCAGTCGATCGCGGAACGCGTGGTGCGGCTGGTCGGGCGCCCCGAACTCGTCGACGAACCGTGGTTCGCCAGCGGCGCGGAACGCGCGAAGCACGCCGACGAACTCGACCAGGCCGTGGGTTCGTGGATCGCCGAGCGCGACCGGGACGACGTGGTGAAAGCGTTCGAAGAAGCCCAGGCCGCCGTCGCCCCGATCTACACCGCGGCCGACGTGATGACCGACCCGCAGTTCGCGGCGCTCGGCAGCATCACGACGGTCGACGACGTCGAACTCGGCCCGGTGAAGATGCAGAACGTGCTGTTCCGGCTGTCGGAGACGCCGGGCTCGATCACCTCCGCCGGCGCCCCGCTCGGCGCGCACACGGCCGAGGTCCTCGGCCGCTACAGCTTCGGCGAGCCGGAACTGGCTCAGCTGCGCGAAAAGGGCGTGATCAAGTGACCGTGATCCGCTCCTGGCTCTACGTCCCCGGCGACCGGCCCGACCGCATCGCGAAAGCGCTCGCGGGCCCGGCCGACGCGGTGATCGTGGACCTGGAGGACGCCGTCTCGGTGGCAGCCAAGGAAGACGCGCGGCGCACGGTGCTGAAGACGCTGGCCGAAGGAGCCGAATTCTTCGTCCGCGTCAACGCGCCGGCCACGCCGGCCGGCGAAGCGGACGTCGCCGCGCTGGCCGCGGCTTCCGACAAGCCACTCGGTGTACGAGTGCCGAAGGCCGAGGATCCGGCCGAGCTCCGCCGCGTCGCGGACGCGCTCGGCGTGCCCGTCTACCCGATCCTCGAGTCGGCGCTGGGCGTGGAGAACGCGCTCGCGCTGGCCACCGCGCACCCGCTCGTCGCCGGGATCTCGCTGGGCGAGGCCGATCTCGCCGCGGACTTGCGCGCGACGGGCGCGGACGCGTTGACGTGGCCGCGTTCGAGGATCGTCGTGGCCGCCCGCGCGGCCGGGCTGCCGAACCCGGTGCAGAGCGTGTGGACCGCCGTGCGCGACCTCGACGGGTTGCGCGTGAGCACCGAAGCGGGGCGCCGCGCCGGGTTCTTCGGCCGGTCGGTGATCCACCCCGCCCAGATTCCCGTGGTGCACGAGGTGTGCGCCCCCGATCCGGCCGAGACGGCGTGGGCTCGAGAGCTGCTCGGCCGCCTCGAGTCCTCGGGCGAAGCCGCCTGGATCGATGACCACGGACAGTTCGTCGACGCCGCGATCGTGGCCCGCGCCCGGTGGGTGCTCGCGCTCGCGGAGTCGGGAGAAAAGCATGTTGCTGATCCGGCCAACAGCGGGCCGGCCCCGGAGAACGACGTAACCGTTGCTACGTAAAGGTTTCGGCCGTGACTGTGGTCGGATCAGTAACGAACGGCACAGTGAGGAAGGCACGCACTCATGACACGTACCCAGGATCCGTTGCTGGCGGCGGTTTCCGGCGGGGTCCGGCTGATCGAGCTCGGTCAGCCGTTCTTCACCGGCATGCCCTGCTCGCCGAACCATCCCGGGTTCCGGATGACCCTGATCCGCCGCCACGGCGACATGCGCCGCCCTGACGGCGGTTCGGCGGCCAACGAGATCATCGTGACCGGCGGGCACGTCGGCACCCACATCGACGCGCTCTCGCACGTCAGCCACGACGGCGAGCTGCACGGTGGCGTCGACGCGGCCGAAGCGCAGCAGGGCGGGGTGTTCCGCACGCACGGCGCCGAGAACCTGCCCGGCCTGCTGCGCCGCGCGGTGCTGCTCGACGTCGCCGCGGTGCACGGGGTACCGACGCTGCAGCCGGGTTACGGCGTGACGGCCGAGGACCTCGACGCCGCCGCCAAACGCGCCGGCACCGAGCCCGGCCCCGGCGACGTCGCGTTGATCCGCACCGGCTGGGCGCGCAACTTCGGCGATACAGCGGCGTACCTGGGCAAGGAAACGGGGGTGCCGGGCGCCGACACGTCGGCCGCGGAGTGGCTGGCGGCGCGCGAGGTCGTCGCGACGGGTTCGGACACGACCGCGTTCGAGCAGATCCCGGCCGGCGCCGGCCACGCCGTGCTGCCGGTGCACCGGATCCTGCTGGTGCAGTCGGGGATCTTCATCATGGAGCACCTGAACCTCGAAGCCGTGGCGGAAGAAGGACTGTCGGAGTTCGCGTTCCTGCTGGCGCCCCTGCGGATCGTCGGCGGGACGGGCTCACCCGTGCGTCCGCTCGCGGCGGTGACGGCATGACGCAGACGATCGTCCAGCGCGTCGCCGAGTTCGCGGCTTCGGTGCGGGCCAAGGGACTTCCGCCCGAGCTGCGCGACGACGCCGCGCGGCGCGTGCTCGACGTGCTGGGCAACAGCCTCGCCGCCACATCCGAGCGGCCGGCTCAGGCGGTCGGCGCGCTGGTGCAGGAGTGGGGCGGGTCCGGACGGGCCACGGCCATCGGGCTCGGTGCCAAGCTGCCCGACCCGAGCGCGGCCCTGCTCAACGGAACGCTCGCGCATTCGCTCGACTTCGACGACACGCACCTGCCGTCGGTGCTGCACCCGTCGGCGTCGGTCGTGCCGGCGGCGCTGGCCGTCGCCGAATCCCGCGGCGCCACCGGGGCCCAGCTGCTCGACGCGATCGGCGTCGGCGTGGAGATCACGGTGCGCCTGGGCATGGCCGGCTACGACGAGGAGCTCGGCAACTCCGTGTTCTTCGAGCACGGCCTGCACGCCACGGCGATCTGCGGCGCTTTGGGCGCCGCGGCTTCGGCGGCGATGTTGTCCGATGTGGACGAAGCTGGGATCGCCGACGCGCTCGGCATCGCGGCCAGCATGGGTTCGGGCCTGCTGGAGGCCAACCGCACGGGCGGCACGGTCAAGCGCGTGCACTGCGGCTGGGCCGCGCACGCCGCGGTGTCGGCCGCCGGGATGGCGCGCCACGGCATCACCGGTCCGCCCACCGTGCTGGAGGGCCGGTTCGGCTTCCTGCAAGCGTTCTGCGGCGACCAGGCCCACGTCGACGAGATCATCAACGGCCTCGGAACCAACTGGGAGCTGCCGGGCATCTTCTTCAAGCCCTACCCGTGCAACCACTTCACCCACGCGGGCATCGACGCCGCGCGGCGGCTGCGGGCGCGCGGCGTGGACCCGGCCGAGATCGACCGGCTCGAACTCGGCGCGCCGACGGCCGTGCTGCGCACCATCGGCGAGCCGCGCGAGGACAAGGTCCACCCGAAGTCGGGTTACCACGCGGCGTTCTCCGGCCCGTACACGGTCGCGGCGGCGTTCCTCGGCGGCGGCGGGCTCGGCGTGTTCCACGAGGACTTCACCGACGAGGCGGCGGCGAACCCGGAGCGGCTCGCGCTGGCGGCGAAGGTGCACTGCGTGCCCGACGCCCGCTGCGACGAGATCTTCCCGCACCAGTTCCCCGCCGTGCTGCGCGCCCGCCTGCGCGACGGCAGCGAACTGGAGGAGCGCGTTGACGTGAACCGCGGCGGGCCGGACAACCCGCTGTCGGCCGAGGAGCTGGCCACGAAGTTCCGGCTCAACGCCACGCGCGTCGTCACCGAGCAGGTCGCCGACCGGATCACCGGGCTCACGTACGGGCTCGCGAACCTGGCAGACCTCTCGGAGCTCACCGGGCTGCTGCACGCCTGAACCCCCGGCCGGGCGCGGCGTTCGGCGCTGCGTCCGGCCGGTCACCAAGTCCGCTCACGGGCCGGGCTCGCCGCGGCGGGTCGCTGCCGAGCGGCGACGCGCAGGAGCTCGTCACGATCGTGCGTTGATCACCGCGCGGGTGGCGCCGGCGCCGCGAAGCTGCCGCGGTAGGCCTGTGGGCTGGTGCCGACCACGCGCTTGAAGCGGTCGCGGAACGAGGTCGGCGAGCCGAACCCGACTTGGCCCGCGATGCGGTCGATGCCGTGGTCGGTGGCTTCCAGCAGGTACTGCGCCCGGCGGATGCGGGCGCGCAGCAGCCACTGCAGCGGGCTGGTGCCGGTCTGTTCGCGGAAGCGGCGGTTGAGCGTGCGGCTGCTCATACCGGCGTGGGCGGCGATGTCGTCGAGGCTGAGGTCCTTCGCGCAGTTCTCTTCGAGCCACCTCAGCAGCGGTTCGAACACCGAACCGCGCGGCGTGGGCGGCTGGTCGTGGACGATGAACTGCGCTTGGCCGCCCTCGCGCTCCAGCGGCATGACCGACAGGCGCGAGGCGTCGGCGGCGACCGCGGAGCCGTGGTCGCGGCGGATGAGGTGCAGGCACAGGTCGAGGCCCGCGGCGGCGCCGGCCGAGGTGAGGATGTTCCCGTTGTCGACGTAGAGCACGTCCGGGTCCACCTCGATCTCGGGGTGCAGCGCCGCCAGCTGCGGGGCGGCGGCCCAGTGCGTGGTGGCGCGTTTCCCGTCGAGCAGGCCCGTTGCGGCCAGCACGAACGCGCCGGAGCAGATCGACGCGAGACGGGTTCCGCCGGCCGCGGCCGCGCGCAGGGCGTCGACGACCTCTTCGGGGACTTCGCCGACCTCGTCGCGACCGGGCACGATGATCGTGTCCGCTTCGGCGAGCGCTTCGAGCCCGTGCTGCGGCTGGATGGTGAACGCGCCGGCGTCGACGACCGGCGCCGGCCCGCAGACGCGCACGCGGTAGGCGGCGCGGCCGTCGGGCAAACGGGTGCGGTTGAACACCTCGATGGGCGTGGCCAAGTCGAACGGCACGACCTTGTCCAGCGCGAGGACGACCACCGTGTGCATGGCGGGATCCTAGCGGATGCCCGCGTTCTCGCCACGGTGCGGTTTGTCCTGTTTACGCAGGTAGGGCCGACGAAAGTTTCACGCCCGCGTCGCCGGGCGGGGTATAGCGTGGGCGCCGTGACGCCGATCTTCCAGCTCTCCGACGACCACGTTTCCGCCGAAGCCGCCCTGGATCCGGTGACGGCGACCATGCGCGGGATCACCACCCCCGATCCCGCCGCGCTCACCGACTTCTCCCCCGGCGGTTTCGAGGCGCGCGCCGACCAGAACCGCCGCACGCTGGCGACGCTGGCCACGCTCACACCCGAGTCCGCCGAGGACCGGATCGCGGGCGCGCACCTGAAGGAACGGCTCGAGGCGCAGCTCGCGTGGCACGACCTCGGCGAGCCGCTGCGCACCGTGAAGGCGCAGTTCGGCGTGCTGACTTCGCTGCACGACACCGTGAACATGCTGCCGCGCAAGGACGACGACGACTGGCACGTGGTCGCCGTGCGGATGGCCGGCATCGAGACGATGCTGGCCGCGTGGCAGACGTCGCTGCGCGCCGGTCTGGACCGCGGCCTCGTCGCCGCTCGTCGCCAGGCTCTGGAGACGGCCGGGCAAGCCGAACGCTTCGCCGGCGCGCACGAAAAGCTGGTGAGCGAGTACGGCGACGGCCCGCTCGCCACCGACCTGCGCTCCGCGGCCGACGCCGCCGACCGCGGTTACACCGACCTCGCCCGGTTCCTCCGCGAGGACTACGCCCCGCGCGCCACGGAAGTGGAAGGCGTCGGCGAAGAACGCTACGCCGCCGGCGCCCGGCTGAGCCTCGGCGCCGACCTCGACATCCGCGAGGCGTACGAGTGGGGCTGGGCCGAACTCGAGCGCATCGAACAGGAACTGGCCGCCGAAGCCGACTCGATCCGTCCCGGCGCCACCCCCCTGGAAGCCATGGCCATCCTCGACGAAGAGTTCTTCGTGGACGGTGAACCGGCCTATGTGGACTGGCTGCGCGCCGCCCACGACCGCGCCCTCGAAGCCGCGGCGGCCCACTTCGACATCCCGGAACCCTTGCGCGCCATCGACGTCACCCTCGCCCACGGCTCCGGTTCCGGCGCCCCGTACTACACCGGCCCCAGCGAAGACGGCTCCCGCCCGGGCCGCACCTGGTGGCCCCTCGGCGGCCGCACCCGCTTCGCCGTCTGGTCAGAATTGACGACGGTCTTCCACGAAGGCGTCCCAGGCCACCACCTGCAGATCGGCACCGCCAAACTCGCCACCGGCAAGGTCAGCCGCTTCGCGCGCGTCCACTCCGTCAGCGGCCACGCCGAAGGCTGGGCCCTCTACGCCGAGCGCCTCGCCGACGAACTCGGCTGGTACACCGACCGCGGCACCCGCCTCGGCATGCTCGCGGGCTCCGCCATGCGCGCCGCCCGCGTCGTCATCGACATCGGCGCCCACCTCAACCTCCCCCTCCCCGACGGCTCCCGTTGGGACTTCGCCACGGCCTGCCGCTTCCTCCACGAACGCGGCCTCGCCGCCCAGCACCGCGTCCACGCCGAAGTCGTCCGCTACCTGGGCTGGCCGGGCCAGGCCATCGCCTACAAACTCGGCGAACGCTCCTGGCTCCAGGCCCGCGCCACCGCCGCCGCCCACCCGGCCTTCTCCCTACGCCAATGGCACCACGACGCACTCGCCGTGGGCCCCGTCGGCCTGGCCGCACTCCAGGACGCCCTCAAAACCCCTTAGCCGCCAACACCCGGCACGGCCAACACCACGCTCACGGCCACCGCCCTACGAACCCCACCAGCGCACCCAACCACCAGCACCAACGTACGACCCCACCAGCACTGCCAACCCACCAGCACTGATCTACAAAACCCACCAGCGCACTCAGCCTGGCCGGCACTGATCTACAAAACCCACCAGTGCACCCAGCCCTGGCCCTGCACCTCGATCCCCGCCTTCTCCGCGGTCTGGACCACGTGTCAAGGTACTCTTTCCCGCCTTGACACGTGGTCCAGACCGTGGCGACCATCAAAGATCGGGGTGCCCCACGCAACCACCCCGTGCGCAACGTTGCGCGCCAGCGCAAGGAGCCGCACCCCTCAAACGAACCTCACCCCTCCACCTTCTTCCGCTGATGTTCAACAACATCCATCAGCACCTTCTTGAACTCCCCATAAACATCCCGCCCCAACCTCCTGGCGTGCCGATCCTGCATCGCCTGCATGATCCGTCCCGCAGCCCGCATCTCCGCCAGCCCCCGCTCGGTCGGGCACACCAGCTTCGCCCGCCGATCCGCCGGATCCGGCCGCCGCTGGACATACCCCAGTGACTCCAGCTCGTCGATCATCGTCCCGATGACCTGCTTGTGCTGACCACTCAGCCGCGACAACTCAGTAGCCCGCACTCCGTCCGTGTCGAGGTACGCGAGCACCGCACCATGCCGTGGATGCAGGTCCGCGAAGCCCTGCGCGGCCAACGACGTGAACAGCTCGTGCTGCACGGCGAACAGCAGCCTCCCGGCGAGCACCCCCAGGTCGGGGTTCGTTTCGTTCTTCTCGGCCCGGCTGACCACTCGCCGCCTCCTCCGCGTCGTCGCCGGGCGAGTCCCCGCCGGCCCGGTGAGGAGGGAGTCTAAGGCGTCAGACGCGGTCCTCGGGGTTGACATACCCGTCTTCGAGCAGGCCGTGGCGGCGCACGACGGTGTCGAGCGCCGCGACCCAGTGCTCGTAGTACTCCCAGCGGCCCTTCGCGTCGTCCGGCGCCTGCTGCCACGAGCCGATCGACGCGATCAGCTCGCGCTGGAAGTCCGCCCACGCGTAGTGGCCGAACTCCGAGAGCGCGACGGCCAGGCCGAACGCCCGCCGCTGCCACTCCTCGTCGAACACGGGCTGGCCGAGGTCCGCCGAGCACGACGAGTGGAACTTGACGTGGCCCTGCTCGTCGTAGTCCAGGACGGTGATGTCGATCGCCACTGCTCGCCCCTCACGCCGCCGGGCCCGCGAGGGCCACGCCGATCATCGATTCGGTCGTCACGAGGTCCGCGAGCTGTTCTTCGCTCCAGCCTTCGGTGCCTTCGGGCCGCGACGGCACGACGAACCACCGCGAGTGCCCGCTGGAGTCCCAGACGCGCACCTCGGTGTCGTCGTCCAGCGGCAGGCCCAGCTCGGCCAGCACCACCCGCGGCTCACGCGCGGCCCGGGCGCGGAACACCGGGTCCTTGTACCAGTAGGGCGGCAGGCCCAGCACCGGCCACGGGAAGCACGAGCACAGCGAGCAGATCACCAGGTTGTGGACACCGGGTTCGTTCAGCACGGCGGCGATGTGCTCGCCTTCGGCGCCCGCCATGCCGTCGGGCAGGTCCAGCTGCGCGATGGCCCGCGGGGTGTCCTCGGCGAGCAGCCGCGCGAACTCCGGATCGACCCACGCGCGGGCGACGATCTTCTTGCCGTTGAGCGGCGTCATCTCCGATTCGAAGTAGCCGAGCACCTTGTCCACAGTGGACCCGGTGAGGACACCCTTTTCGATCAGCAGCCCTTCCAGCGCCCGCACGCGCGCGGCGCTCGACTCCTCGCGATCCGCGGGGTAGGAGAACAGCTCGCTCATCGGCTTCCCTTCGCCTCGGACAGGTAGACCTGGTAGAGCTCGGCGTAGAGCGGACCGGCGTTGCGCTCGGTCTCCTCGCCCCACAGCTCCTGGGGTTCGAACCGCACGACGTACACCGGCATGGGCTCGCCGAGCCCGTCGCCGCCGGTCGAGACGAAGTAGGAGTAGTTGCCCTCGAACACCCGCTGCACGCGGCCGCGGTGCCCGCGCAGGTACCCGGGCAGCCGCGTGTGGTCGGTGGCGGGCGGGTTGCGCACCACGACTTCGTCGCCGACGGCGAACGCCGGCTCGGCCGGGCCGCGCCGCGGGCTGTCGCCGCGGCGCAGGTAGTCGAGCACCTGGTCGTCGACGGCCGGGTCGTCCCGCTCCGGCAGCGGCGCCGCCGGCTCGCCGCGGAAGCGGCTCGTGGCGGCGTCCAGCTCGGCTTCGGTGAGGTAGCCCTGCTCGATCAGGTACGCGGTGATCCCGCCGAGCCACTTCTCGTAGTAGCGGTACTTGAAGTACTCGAACGGGTGCATCGCCTCGGCACCCGAACGCAGGTGCGCCCACGTCCACGTGGTGTGGAAGGTCGTCGGCACCGCGTCGAGGTCGTAGCCGGCCACCGACTCCCGCAGCGACGAGCTCAGGCCCATCATCGCGGTGTGGATGCCGAAGATCCGCTTCTCCCAGTCCTGCGCGAAAACTCGTTTGTCGAACACCAGCGGGAAACTTTCGAGGCCCTCGAGACCGCCGAGGCCGTGTTGGAGCTTCATCCGCACCACCTTGCGTCGCCGTGAAAAAGCTAACACCGGGTGACCGTCCGGAGCCGGACACGCGGCCCACACATCCAGCCCTTTCTTCCCGGCGGGCTCCCGACGTAGATTCCCGGAATGAGCGTTCCGCGCCGGTCCGTACCGGTCGCCGTGCTGGTGTTCGACGGCGTCCGGCTGCTCGACGTGACCGGCCCGCTGGAGGTGTTCGACGTCGCGGCCGAACTGGGCACCGGCTACGAAGTCACGGTGTGCTCGCCCGACGGGCGCGACATCACCACGTCGAGCGGCCTGCGCCTGGGCGTCGAGCGCTCCGCGGCCGAGGTGTACGGCGTCGACACACTGCTCGTCCCCGGCGGCGAGTGCCTCGTGAAGCCCGGCGCGGACGACGAACTCCTCACCGCGATCCAGCTCCTCGCCCGCGGCGCCCGGCGCGTGACGTCGGTGTGCGCGGGTGCCTTCGCGCTCGGCGCGGCGGGCCTGCTCGACGGCCGCCGCGCCACCACGCACTGGCGGCACGCCGACACGCTGCAAGACCGCTACCCGAGCGTCGACGTCGACGCCGAAGCGATCTACGTGCGCGACGGCCGCGTGCTCACCTCCGCCGGCGTCAGCTCAGGCATCGACCTCGCGCTCGCGCTCGTGGAGGAAGACGCCGGCGACATCCTGGCGCACGAGATCGCGCGCGAGCTCGTCGTGTTCATGCGCCGCCGCGGGGCGCAGCCGCAGCTGTCCGTGCCGGCCCGCACGCCGCG
The DNA here is from genome assembly GCF_044452505.1 of Amycolatopsis sp. NPDC051903. Classification (NCBI taxonomy): domain Bacteria; kingdom Bacillati; phylum Actinomycetota; class Actinomycetes; order Pseudonocardiales; family Pseudonocardiaceae; genus Amycolatopsis; species Amycolatopsis sp. NPDC051903. The sequence continues at coordinate 134,775 of NZ_JBITBT010000025.1, forward strand.
CCCCCGCCGCGACGTCGTGCGAACCCTGTGCGACGAGGTCGCCGCCGACCCCGCGGGCGACCACTGCCTCACGAGCATGGCCCAGCGCGCCGGCCTCAGCACGCGCCACCTGTCACGCCTGTTCAAGCAGGGCACGGGCCAGACGCCCGCCACCTACGTCGCCGCCGTCCGCCGCGAAGCCGCCATCGCCCTCGTCGACAGCGGCGAAACGATCGCCGCCGCGGCCCGCCGCAGTGGCCTGGGCAGCGACGAGACGCTGCGGCGCCACCTCCGCGCGCAGCGGGACGGCGAAGACTGAGGTCCGGTCAACCGGTCGCCGCGGACCGGGCCGGCTCGATCGACGACGAGACACGCCGACATCACCATGGCACCAAGCGGGAACGGCGGCAGACAGGACCGGGTCACTTTGCCGACAAGCGCACCTGGGCCGGCGTCGATTCCACCGCGGCGGCTCGGCGCGAGACCGCGGCACCCGCGCGATATCCAGCGAGTAAGCCAGCAGGCCGGTTCAGCCGGCCGCCGCGCACTCGTCGCAGGTTCCCCACCACGTCACCTCGGCCGTGTCGACGCGGAAGCCCGGCGCCGACACGGGGTCCAGGCAGGGCGGGGCGCCGACGGCGCACGGCACGTCCTGGATCGCGCCGCAGGTGCGGCACACGAGGTGGTGGTGGTTGTCGTGGGTCTGCGGTTCGAAGCGGGCGGGTGAGCCGGCGGGTTCGAGGGACCGCAGCAGATCGGCGGAGACGAGGTCTTCGAGCACGTTGTAGAGGCCCTGCCGGGAGAGGCCGCCGGCCACGCCGTCGGTCTCCAGGGCGACGGCGATTTCCGTCGCGGTCGAGTGCGGGTAGCGCTCGACAGCGGCGAGCACCGCCCGCCGCTGCGGCGTGTTGCGCAGGCCATTCCGGCGCAACCGCACCCCGAACGCGTCCATGCGGGCACTGTACCTCAGAATTGACTGCATCAAGTCTGAGGTGGAGTAGCTCACAGCGAAGCTCACCCCGCCCGGCGATTCCTGAAAGCGATTCACACAGTTGACTTCTTCAGACAATTGACTGGATCAACTCTAGGGACTACAAAGGTGGGGTGCCCACGTCTTCCACGCTTCCTCAGCCGGGGCCGGCCTCGATCGACGCCGGCGAGCGGCTCCGCCGGGCCGGCCTGCGCGTGACCACCGCCCGCCAGGTCGTGCTGGAGACCCTCGCCGAGCAGCCGCACACCACCGTCGCCGAGTTGCTGCCCCACGTGCGCGACCGGCTCCGGTTCGCGTCCACCCGCGCGATCCACGACGTGCTCGCCACCGGCGTCGCGGCCGGGCTCGTCCGCCGCTTCGACACCGTCGGCGTCGCGCAGCGCTACGAGCTGACCGGACCCGAGCACGGACACCTGCTGTGCACGAACTGCGGCCGCCTCGACGCGGTCTGCACCGGGGAGCAAGGAATCCTCGCCGGCGTCTGCTCCCACTGCTCGCCCGACGGGCTCCCGCACCCCGCCGCGCACTGACCCGGTCACCGGGATTCCGCCACCGCGCGTCGCCGCTCGGCTGCGGTGGGAAAGCGTGCTGTCTCAAAAGGATCTCGGTGCTCCGGCTGAGTCTCCGGCTGTGTGAAACTCCACGACATGCCGAGATGGGGGTTGGCTACGCCGTGGTCGCGGGCCGTGTGGACGGGGTGGCGGCAACCGGCCGTGGTGATCGCCGTCGCGGCGGCCGCGATCCTCGTCGCACTACCGGCCACGGCCGTCGCGCTCTTCCTCTCCGCCGCCGGAAACGCGACGTTGCAACAGCAGACGTCGCTCGCGTGTGAGTGGGCCGTCGGCGCGCAGTGGAGCGGCGCCCTGCCCGGTGCGCAACGCGACCCCGCGGTGCCCGAGCAAGTCGGGAAAGCGCTCTACGACGCGCGGGTGCAGCAGGCGACCCAGGCCGCCGCGACGGTGCCGAAGGCGTCGCCGCCCGTGTCGACTTTGGTCACCGGCGCGTCCGTGGAGAAGGCGACCGGCACGCCGGTGCACCCGGAGCAGACGCTGCTGAACCTCGTGTCCCGCACCGGTTTCCAGGACCACATCCAGGTGGTGCAGCGCGGGACGGGGCCGGGGATCTGGCTGCCGGACCAGTTCGCGAGCATCAAGAACCTGCACGCGGGCGACCTCGTGACCGTCACCGGCGGCTCGCGCAACTCGCTGGCCCCCGCGGACCGGGCCAGACCACTCTCGGGCGGACCCACACGGCAGCTGCGCGTCGCCGGGATCTACCGCGACCTGCGCTCGCTGCCCGATCAGCCGTACTGGTGCAGCCTCGCCGGCGTCTACCGCGGCGACCCGCTGTCCAACAGCGGCACGTACCCGATCGCACTGGTGACGACGGACGACTTCTTCAGTTTCACCACGCCTGAGTCCGGCGTGCAGAACCTCGTCGAGAGCTCGGTCGACACCACCGGCATGACCACGGCCAGCGCGCCCGCCGTCGTGGCCGGGCTCGAGCACTTGCGCGCCCGCACCGAGAACCCGGAGGACGTGCTGGGCCAGACCTTCCACCGCTACGGCAGCACCGAGTTCACGTCGTCGCTCGGCGGCATGGTCGATCGCGCCGACCAGGTCACCTCCGCACTGGCGACGACGGTGGTGCCGATGGGTGCGGTCGGCGCGCTGGCGGGGCTCGTGATCGCCGCCGCGGCCGGCTCGTTCTGGGTGGACCGGCGCCGGGCCGAACTGGCGGTGCTGTCCTCGCGCGGCGTGGGACCGCTCGCGCTCGTGGGCAAGGCCGCGCTGGAGGTCGGCACGGTCGTGGTGCTCGGCAGCGTCGCGGGCTGGTTCCTCGCGCGCTACCTCGTGGCGACGCTCGGCCCGAGCCCGCTCGTCACCCCCGGCGCGCTGACCGGTTCCGTGCTCGGCGCGGCCGCCGCGTTGCTGGTGACGCTGGGGACGATCGCGTTCGCGAGCGGGCGGCGCATCACCGCGCTGTTCGACGCCCACACCACCCGGCAGCGGCACTGGCCGTGGGAGCTGCTGCCGCTCGGCGCCGCGCTCGTCTGCTACTTCGTGCTCGACGGCGTGGCGGAGGACAACGTGGGCGCGGCCGGGTCCGTCGCGCGGATCCCGCCGAGGCTGATCGTGGTGCCGCTGCTGCTGGTGATCGGCCTGGCGCTGCTGGCCGCGCGGATCGTCCGGGTCGCGGTGGTGCGCATCCGGCCGGTGTCGCTTTCGCGGGCGGTCGCGTTCCTGTCGTGGCGGCGGATCGCGTCGGCTCCCGCCGCGGCGGCCGTGCTGATCGGCGCGACGGCGATCCCCATCGCGTTGTCCGTGTACGCGACCACGGTCACGGGCTCGGTCGACCGGACGCTGCACGCCGAGGGCCAGCTCGTGGTGGGCACCGACGTGGTCGTGGACCTGACCGGACCTGCGAAGGCTCCGCCGGGGTTCGCGGCGAGCTTCGTGGACCGCTACGACTCCGGCACCGTCGGCCACACGACCGTGAACGTGGTCGGCGTCGACCCGGCGACGTTCACCACCGCCGCGTTCTGGGACGACGCGCTGCCAGGGCCGACGCTCGACGACCTGGTGGAGCAGCTGTCCGCCCCCGGCGCGCCCGTGGGTGTGCTGGCCGGGATCCCCGGCGTGTCCGGGCCGACGAACGTCGAGGTCGGCGGGCGCACCGTGCCGTTCTCGATCACGAGCGTGGCACAGCTGCCCGGCAAGAGCTCCGGCTTCCCGATGATGCTGGTGCGCCGCGACGTGCTCGACGAGCTGGCCGGCGAGAACCTGCACCACCAGCTGTGGCTGCGTGGCGACCCGGCGCGGGTCGTGCCCGCGCTGTCGGCGGCGCACGTGCCCGTCGGCACGCTCAGCCAGGCCAGTGAGGTCACCGCCAACGGTGTCTACACGGCGATCACCTACACGTTCTTGTTCCTCACCGCGGTCTCCGTGCTGGCGGGCGCGATCGTTCTCGTGGGGTTGCTGCTGTACCTCAATTCCCGGGCCCGGGCCCGGCGCAGCGCGTACTTGTTGTTGCGGCGCATGGACATCGGCGCGCGGGCGCACTGGCGCGCGCTGTTGTACGAAGTCGGCGGCCTGCTCGCGACCGGCTTCGCCGCGGGGCTCGGGTTCGCGGCGATCGCCGTCGCGCTCACGAGCGCCGGGTACGACCTCGACCCGGCGGCCGCGCCGGGCACGCTCCTCGCCACGCCGTGGTCGCTCACCGCACGGCTCGCGGCGGCGACGCTGCTGGCGGCCGTGCTCGCGACACTCGCCGCCCAGCGCGCCGTCTCGCGCGCCCGCGCCTCGGAGGTGCTGCGTGACACGAACTGACGCGCTGTCCTGTGTGGACGTCCACCAGACCTACCACACCGCGACGCACGAAGTCGCCGCCCTGCAGGGAGTCTCCGTGTCGGCGGCGCCCGCCCGGGTCACCGCGCTCGTCGGCCCTTCGGGTTCCGGGAAGTCGACGCTGCTGCGCGTGCTCGCCTGCCTGGAACGCCCGGTGCGCGGCACGGTCGAAGTGGCCGGAGTGGACGCGACCGCGCTGTCGGCACGCGGCCGCCGGGGCCTGCGGCGCAAGCGGCTGGGCTACGTCTTCCAGAACCCCGTGGACAACCTGCTGGGTTACCTGACCGTCGACGAGCACCTGGAGCTCGCCGCCCGCCTGCGTGGCTCCGGGCCCGCGTCCGGCGAGCTGCTCGACGCGCTGGGTTTGGGGCACCGCCGCGCCAGTTTGCCGAACGCACTGTCGGGCGGCGAGCAACAACGCGTGGCGCTGGCGTTCGCCGCCGCCGGCGACCCGGCCGCCTTGCTCGCGGACGAACCGACGGCCCAGCTGGACCGCGCGTCGGCCCACCTCGTCGCCGACGCCGTGCGGCGCCTGGCTTCGCTCGGCCACGCCGTCGTCGTCGCCACCCACGACCCGACCCTGGTCTCCGCGGCCGACGACGTGTTCGAACTCGTGGACGGACGGATCCGATGACCGTGCTGACCCTGACCGACGTGTCCAAGTCCTACCGCGGCACGCTCGTGCTGCGGCCCACGAGTTTCGCCCTGCGACCCGGCGAACTCGTCGCCCTGACCGGCCCGTCGGGCTCCGGCAAGAGCACCCTCCTCATGATCGCCGGCGGCTGGGAGACTCCCGACACCGGCACCGTGACCCCGGGCCCCGCGCTGCCCGACGTACCGCTGGCGCGAATGCCCTGGCAGCACCTGGGTTTCGTCCCGCAGTCCATCGGCCTGTTCGACGAACTCACCGTCGCCGACAACCTCGCCTTCGCCGCCCGCACCGGCACCCACGCCGACCTGCCGAAGCTGCTCGAAACCCTCGACCTCACCAAACTCGCCACCCGCCTCCCCATCGAAATCTCCCGCGGCGAGCAACAACGCGCCGCCGTGGGCCGCGCCCTGGCCACCGCCCCCACCCTCGTCCTGGCCGACGAACCGACCTCACACCAGGACCGCGCCCACGCCGAACTGGTCCTCGCCGCCCTCCGCACCGCCGCCAACGCCGGCGCCGCCGTCCTGATCGCCAGCCACGACCCCTTGCTGGCCGCACACACCGACCACACCCTCACCCTCACCGGCGCCGAATGAGCTTCACCGCCTGCTGAGCGGCCAGCCTCGAGCCCCGACCCCGCGACGACCGGGCACCGCACCTCGATCAGCAGATCCCGCCCGCACCACCCTGCCGAACGACGGCACCGCCCCTGCCCACGCCCGCAACACCCCCGCCACAACCGCCACCCACCAACCCAACGAATCCCCACGCCTCAAAACCACCGGCCACCAACCAACCGGAACCCCACGCCTCAAAACCGCCACCCAACAACCCAACGGAACCCCACGCCTCAAAACCACCGGCCACCAACCAACCGGAACCCCACGCCTCAAAACCGCCACCCAACAACCCAACGAATCCCCACGCCTCAAAGCCACCGGCCAACAACCCAAACCACCCCTGCACCCAGCCCCCGCCCTGCACCTCGATCCCCGCCTTCCACGCGGTCTGGATCACCTTGTCAAGGCACGCTTTCCAGCCTTGACAAGGTGATCCA
>NZ_JBITBT010000026.1:0-132268 GCF_044452505.1 Amycolatopsis sp. NPDC051903
ATCCATTCCGAACGCGATGCCGAGATCACCTGCACAACTACATGATCAACGATCAGCGCGACCGAGCTCAAACCGGGTTACGAGACATCACTTAGTCCAAGGGAAGGTCCGCATGAATGATTTCGCCGCCGACGAGGCCGATACGATCGTGCTCGTTCACGGCCTCTGGGTGAACCCGCGCAGCTGGGAGGGGTGGAAGCACCACTACGAGGCTCGGGGATACCGGGTGCTCACCCCGGCCTGGCCGGGGCTGGACCGCGAGGTGGAGGAGCTTCGGCGCGACCCCGCGGGTATCGCGGGAGTCGGCCTTCGCGAGGTGGTCGACCACTACCAGAACATCATCCGCGCGCTGGGTCGACCGCCGATCATCATGGGCCACTCGTTCGGCGGCACCGTCGTGCAGATCCTGCTCGACCGCGGACTGGGCAGCGTCGGCGTCGCCATCGACTCGGCGGCCGTCAAGGGTGTGCTTCCACTGCCGCTGTCGACCCTCAAGTCGACCTGGCCGGTCCTGGGAAACCCGGCCAACAAGAACAAAGCGGTCTCGCTGACGCCGGAGCAGTTCCACTACGCCGTCACCAACACGCTCACCGAGAGCCAGTCCGCTGCCCGCTACGAGCGGTACGCCGTACCCGGCTCGGCCCGCGTGCTGTTCCAAGGGGCGTTCGCCAACTTCAACCCCCGCGCCGCGACCCGGGTCGATTTCCGCCAGCGCCGGGCCCCGCTCCTGTTCATCGCCGGGCAGGCCGACCACATCGTGCCGCCCAAGGTCAACAAGGCCAACTGGCGTCTCTCCCGCAAGTCCGCGGCCGTCACCGATTACCGGGAATTCCCCGGGCGCTCGCACTTCATCATCGGCCAGGACGGCTGGCAAGAAGTCGCCGACTACGCGCTGAACTGGGCCGAGGAGCACGCCCCCGCCGGCGTGTGACTGTCGACGCCTCCTGGCCCACCACCACTTACCCCCGCAGACAGACATGTCTGACGGACAGCTATGACAACCGTTTCGACCAAGGAGAAACCGTGCGTAACCGTCGTGTTTTCCGCTCCGCCGTCCTCGGCGTGACCGGGATCGCCCTCGCCGCCGGCATCACCACGCTGGCGTCGGCCGCACCAGCGCACCAGACCGCGCCTGTCGCGCTCTCGCGCTCGACCGCCAATGCTCCGAAACCGACGATCGTCCTCGTCAACGGAGCCTGGTCGGACGCGGCCAGTTGGGTCAGCGTGGTCAAGCCCTTGCAGGCAGCCGGCTACCCGGTCGTCGCCCCGCCGACCTCCCTGCGCAGCGTTTCCGGCGATTCCGCCTACCTGGCTTCCTACCTGAAGACCATCCAGGGCCCCATCGTCCTGGTCGGACAGTCCTACGGCGGATTCGTCATCACCAATGCCGCCACGCACAACCCCAACGTCACGGCCCTGGTCTACATCTCGGCCTTCGCGCCGGACACGGACGACACCGTCGAGAGCCTGACCGCGAAGTTCCCGGGCAGCCAAATCACCAACGACCCCCACGCGCAGATTCCCACCGCCCTCAGCCCCGTCCTCTACACCAACGCCGACACCGGCGGCACCGAGGTCGATCTGTACGCCAAGCCGGACCAGTACCGGAACCTGTTCCTGAGCAACCGCGTCTCCGCGTCCACCGCCGCGGAACTCGCCGCCACGCAGAGCCCCATCAACTCGGCGGCCCTGACCCAGAAGTCCGGCGAGCCGGCCTGGGCGAGCATCCCCTCGTGGGCCCTCGTCTCCGATGCCGACCACGTGATCCCGCCGGCCACGGAGCGCTTCATGGCCACCCGCGCCCACTCCCACATCGTCGAGGCGAACACCCCCCACGCAGCACAAGTGACCAACCCGGGGATCGTCGTCGACCTCATCGAACGGGCCGTCGCGGCCACCCGGTGACGCCGGCCGGACGACACCACCGGTCAACCCCGGCGATGTCGTCCGGCGCCCGTCACCGAAGTTCGTCTCGTGGACGTGGCCGGCCTCCATGGCCAAGTGGCGGAAACCGCCCTGGGGCCCGGTGTATCGAGTGGACGTCGTCCAGCTCGGATCCGGGAGGGCGAGGCCGCGCACCGGTCGATCATTCCGGCGTTCGTTCGAAGGACTCAGAACCAGCCCCGCCGCGCCACGCCCGGGGCGAACTGCCGTAGGCCCGCGAAAAGGCCCGGCTGAAGGCGGCTTCGGACGTGTAGCCCACGCGGGCCGCGATCCGGCCGACCGGGTCCGCCGTGGCGCGCAGCAGGTGCGCCGCGTGGCCCAGCCGGCACCGCAACACATACGAACCGGGCGTTTCCCCGACCGACTCGGCGAACCGCGTCGCGAACGCCGAACGCGACAGCGACGTGAGCCGCGCCAGCTCGTCGACGGGCCAGTCACGGCCGGGGTCGCGGTGGATCGCGGTGAGGACCGGAGCGAGCACCGGGTCCATCGCCGCCGTCAGCCAGCCGGCGTGGCGCACGTCGCCGGACGCGGCCCACGACCGCAGCGACCAGATGAAGAGCAGATCGAGCGCTCGCGACACCATCACGCGGGCGCCGGGTGCCCGGTGAACCACCTCGGACACAAGGAGTTCCCTGATCGGCGGGAGCCACGCCTTCGATCGCGAGTCGCCGCGGATCACGATCGCCGGCGGCAGCACACCAAGCAGCGGCGCGGCGACCACCGTCTCGACGAGGAACTCCCCGGTCACCCAGGTCGTGTGCGGCGTCGCCCGGACGAGGTGGGCATCACCCCGCACGAGCAGGACCAGGTCCCCGGTGCCCAGTTCCACGCTGTGCTCGCCCGCGACCTCGACGCTGAGTTCACCCTCCTCGACGATGTGCAGCAACCTCGCCCCGGCCGGGTGCCGTTCACGGGGGCTCGACCGGCGCCGCACCTCGCCACCCTGCAGGTGGATCGCCTGCAGCACGTCCGAGAGCGCGTCGTGCTCGCCGTGAGCCGGCGGTTGTGGAGAATCGGCAAAGTCTTCCGGATCTTGAGCCATGTTTTCCTTCGAACCTCCTTCTAGGCTGCGACGCTGAACGAGCGAGTGGTTTTGCCCGAGCGGACCCGGCGCTCCCGGCTGAGGAGGCAACCCCATCATGCACGACCGTATGGCATCGGATCATTTCGGCAGATTTAATCCAACCTTGGATGATCCGGCTGCGGATGATATGGTCGCGCAGTGCCTCCGAAGGGCGAACGCCGCGGCGCGGTGCCACCACCCGCCGCCACGTCGGCGAGTGGCGACCTGACCTGGCTGGCGCATCGGGCGGCGGCAGCGCTCGGCGACGCGTTCAACGAGGTCTCGCGGGATGCGGGGTTGACCGATCTGCGCGACTGGCTCGTTCTCGAACTGATCAGCAACGGTCCGGAGCGGACGCAGTTGGAGATCGCCACGGAACTCGGTGTCGACAAGACCACGTTGGTGTCGATTCTCGACCGGATGGAGCGCGACGGGCTCGTCGTCCGCGAACGCTCAGCTCGTGACCGGCGCGTGCGCATTCCCAGGGCAACCGCGAAAGGTGTCGAGGTGAAGGACCAGGTCGCCATCGCCCGCGATACGGCGATCATGCGTCGCCTGTCCTCGATCCCCACCCGTGACCACGCGAAGTTTCACGCGATGCTGTGGAGCATCGTCCAAAATCATTGACAGCCCGAACGAGGCACGAGTGCTTCAGCGCGAGGTCTGCCGACAGCTGACGTCGGCACTCCGCACGGCCAGGGTGAAGGATTCGTACGTTGACAGCCCGAAGTGAACACCGGCGATTCGCTTGTGGACAGTCCGGCCCGAGAGGTCGCGCACCAGGCCGGGAAGCCTCGGCGGCCCGCGTGGGCGGGGGAGCGTGATCCAGTGGGCGACAACGGACTTTTCGAACACCGTGGTGTCGATTCCCTCGTGGGACGCGGCGTGGCGCTCGAGCGCATCCGCGGCTTCCTCGATGCCACGGATCGTGGTGGAGCGCTCCTGCTGTCGGGGGCGGCGGGGGTGGGCAAGACCGTACTGCTCAACGCCGTGGCGGAAGCCGCGGTCGAGAGTGGCTCGCGGGTCCTGCGTGCCGCCGGTGTCGAGTTCGAGGCCGACGTGAGCTATTCCGGACTGAACCAGGTCCTCTTCCCCTTCTACGAGCAGTTCGGAGAACTCGAGACGCCGCATGCCGATGCGCTGCAAGTCGCCCTGGGCTTCGGGAGCGGAGCACCACCGGAACGGCTCGTCGTGTCGAACGCGACTCTCATGCTCCTGCGTCACGTGGCCAAGGCCGGCCCGCTGCTGCTGATCGTCGACGACCTGCCGTGGCTCGATCGGGCCAGCGCCGCCGTACTGGGCTTCGTCGCCCGCAGGCTCAACGGCACCCGCGTCACTTTCCTCGGCGCCATGCGCTCGGGAAGCGAGACCTTCTTCAACCGCGGTGGCCTGCCCGAGTACGAGGTGCCGCCGTTGGACGGGGAGTCCTCACAGCTCCTGCTCACCACCCGATTTCCGACGCTGGCCGCTCGAGTGCGTCAGCGCCTGCTGTCGGTGGCCGAGGGGAACCCCCTGGCCCTGCTCGAATTGCCCACGGCGCTGAGCGGGGAGCAGCGCGTGGCCCTGGAGAGCCTTCCGGCCGTACTCCCGCTCAGCCAACGGCTCCGGGCGCTGTTCGTCTCCCGGGTGTCCGTCCTCTCCCTCGCCGCACGGCGGCTGTTGCTGCTCGCGACGCTGGAGGGAACCGGCGATCTCGCGGTCCTGCAGGCATCGGCACGGCAGGCCGGCTACGAATGCGACCTCGAAGGCCTCGTCTCGGCCGAGCAGGATCGGCTGGTGGCTTTCGACGACGGCACGCGCCGGCTCGTTTTCCGGCACCCCTTGATCCGCTCGGCAGTCGTGGATGCTTCCACGAGTGCCGAGCGCCGAGTGGCCCATCGAGCGTTGGCCCAGGTGCTGGTCAGCCACCCCGAGCGGCGGGCCTGGCACCTCGGCGAAGCTTCCGTCGAGCCGGATGAGCACGTGGCCGGCCTGCTGGAACAGGCGGCGCGTCGGATCGCGGCCCGCGGAGACGCCGTCGGCGCGGTCGCGGCGCTGGTCAGGGCTGCCGATCTGAGCCCCCACGCCTCGAATCGCGCTCGCCGGCTCGCCGAGGCCGCCTACATCGGCGCCGACGCGACCGGGCAACTCCGCAACGCCTCGGAACTGCTCGAAGGCGCCCGCTTGGCCGACCCGGAGCTGAAGGGGTCCCTCCACTTCGCGGCGGTGGCTGTTTTCTTGATCCTCAACGGCGACGGGGACATCGACACCGCCCACCGCCTGCTGGCCGGCGCGGTCGAGTCCGGCACGCACCGCTACGACGCCCAGGACGGCGCCCTCATCGACGCGCTTCACCTGCTGCTGCTCCTGTGCTCCCTCAGCGGCCGTGCGGAGCTGTGGGACCCGTTGTACGCGACGCTCCGACGCCTGCGACCGGAGCCGCCCGCCCTGCTGTCGGTGGCCGCCAAGGCCAGGTCCGACCCAGCCCGTTCCGGTGCTGCAGCTCTGGATCAGCTGGAATCCGTGCTCGGCGACTTGCAGAAGGAAACCGACCCCGGCCGGATCGTTCGCGCCGGCACCGGCTCGCTCTACCTCGATCGCCTGGCGGATGTCCGCGAGCCGTCCTGGCGAGTCGTTCTCCAAGGGCGCGACGGCGGCCCGGCGCGCCCGCACGTCGGCGCGCTGTTGCACCTGTGCGTGGACGATTACCTCACTGGCAGGTGGGACGAATGCCTGGAACTGGCGGATGAAGGAATCGAGGTGTGCCAGGACTCCGGGTACCACTTCTTCACTTTCTACTTCTGGTACTGCCGAGCCGTCGTCGCCGCACCGCGCGGCGACGACGAGGCGGTCGACCGCCTGACCGACCAGATCATTCGCTGGGCCACACCCCGGGGAGTGGGGGCAGCGCTGCACTGCGCCCGGCACGTCCGCACAGTGGCCGACTCCGGCCGCGGTGACTTCGAAAGCGCCTACCAGAACGCGACGGCGATCAGCCCAGCCGGTACGTTCGCCTCCCACGTGCCGCATGCGTTGTGGGTGGCGCTGGACCTCGTCGAAGCCGCGGTACGGACCGATCGGCACAGCGCCGCCGCCGCTCACGTGCGGGCCATGCGGGAGGCCGACATCGCTGCGCTGTCCCCGCGGCTCAGCCTGCTTGCCGCCGGTTCGGCGGCGTTGTGCGCCACCGACGACACCGAGGCGGTGCGCCTGTTCGAGGATGCGCTGGCGAGGCCGGGTGTCGAAAGGTGGCCGTTCGATCTGGCCCGGGTGCGGTTGGCGTATGGGGAACGGCTGCGACGCGCCCGGGCGAACACCGACGCCCGAGAGCCGCTGCGCCTGGCGTACGACGCGTTCACGCTGCTCGGCGCCGGGCCCTGGGTCGACCGGGCCGCCAAGGAGCTCCGTGCCACCGGGTGGGGCGCACCGAGAACCACGGCGAGCGGCGAAGTGCTCACGCCGCAGGAGCGGGAGATAGCGGATCTCGCGGCTTCCGGCTTGAGCAACAAACAGATCGCCGAGCGTCTGTACCTCTCGCACCGGACCATCGGCGCGCACCTGTACCAGATCTTCCCGAAGCTCGGGATCACCTCCAGAGCTGCACTTCGCGACGCGCTGGCGGCCCTGGAGAAATGACACCGCCACAGTGGTGAACGACGAGTCGGCGGAGCCGTCGTCATCCGCGCGGGGTGGACCGACCTACCACACGGCGCCCTGGCCGGATGCGGCGCTGGGCCGGCCGGGAGCGATCCTCAGCGGACGGGTGCCCTTGGGGCTGCCGACGACGGCCGCGATGGCCTGGGCCGCGAGGGCGACTTCCGCGCCGGTGAGCGCGTGCTCGGCCAGCTTCGAGTCCACGCGGTGGACCAGGCCGGGGTATCGGCCTTCATAGGCTTGAGCCGTCTCGGCGTCGTCCGGATGGACTGTGCGAACGCGCCGGCCGGTCTCGGGGACCGGGAAACCGGGGACGACGATCGTGGTTTCGACGCCGAACTCGGTCAGCTCCTGGGCGTAGCTCGCTGCGAGGTGGTCGATCATCGTGACCGCCTCGGAGTGCAGCGCGAGGTAGGGAGCGTCCTCGGCATCGTGGTGCGCCGGCACCACCCACACCAGCAGGCCTTCCTGCCGCTCGCGCATCTGCGGCAGCACGGAACGGTTGACGCGCTGCGTGGACAGCACATGCGCGTCGTAGATCTGCGCCAGCTGGTAAGGGGTGAAGGATTCGAGCGGCCCGCGGGGCACCGGGCCGACGGCGTGGACCACCGCGTCGATTCTTCCGGCTTCCGCCAGGATGTCACCGACCGCGGTCGAGACCGAGCGCTGGTCGGCCACGTCCAAAGAAATGGGGCGCAGGCGCGCGCCGTGGCCGCTCGGCTCGGCGAGGCGGCCGGCCCGGTGGACGACAGCCGGGCTGATCCCCGCGTACGCCGTGTGGCCCGAACTGGCCAGCGCGTTGGCGGTGGCAGCTCCGAGGTCACTGGAAGCCCCGGTAACAAGGACGATCTGTGCCATGGTGCTCCTCGTTGGTCTTCGGCAGATCAGGGAGGCGGGGCGGTGACCGAGAACGGTGGGCACGGGCCGGCTCACCAGCTCACCCCCGGCTGCCGCATCAGTGTCGGCAGGACGGAATCCGTTCGCATGAGTCGAATGACTGGCAGCGAGACTGTGGCTCATTGAGCCGGCGCTGAACACGATTGCACGGTCACGGGCAGGGGATTTCCGTCGATCGCCGGCCCGGTGGGACCCCCATCGGTTCAGTGTGCGCGAAGATCATCATGAAACCTGATTTCGTCAGCCCGTCCTGACTGCGCCGACCTGCGCACAAGACGGTGGTACGGAGGAATGACTGCCTGGTGCGGGGTGTCGCGCTGCCCGACTGTGGTCTTCCGACGGAAGCGGCTCCTCGCCGATCCCGGCGATGCTGTCGAACAGCGCCAGTAGGCGGATTTCCTCAGAGAGCGCGGAGCCACCGCGCAAGAAAGGTAAGACATGGCAGCGAGTTTTGTGCAAGCACCGGCTGAGACGGTGGACGTGGGCGGAACGCCGTTCGCGTACCGCGAGTTGGGTCCTGCCGCCGGCGTTCCGCTCGTGTTGCTGAACCACATCACCGCGGTGCTGGACGACTGGGACCCCGCCCTGGTCGACGGCTTGGCGGCTGAGCGTCGCGTCATCGTGGTGGATCTCCGGGGCGTCGGCGGCTCCGGCGGCACCACCCCCGACAGCATCGAGGCGATGGCCGCCGACACGGTGGCGTTCCTGGAGGCTCTCGGGCTGGACAACGCGGATCTGCTGGGCTTTTCTCTGGGTGGCATGGTCGCCCAGGCGGTCGTCCAGCAGCGACCCGACCTGGTCCGGCGGATCGTCCTGGCCGGCACCTCGCCCGCCGGTGACGAAGGGCCTGCCGGCTGGGGCGCCGGGCTGCAAAGCGCTTTCGGGCGGTCGGCCACTGAAGGCAAGCACCCCAAGCACTTTCTCTTCTTCTCGCCGACACCCCGCGGCGAGGCAGCCGCGAACGCCTTTCTCGCTCGCCTCGACGAGCGCATCGAGGACCGCGACACGCCCGTGACGGACGAGACGATCGGTGCCCAGCTGACTGCGGCCACGAAATGGGAGCAGGGCACCTCACCTGCCGGTCTGGCCGACGTGGACAAGCCCGTCCTGGTCGTCAACGGCGACAACGACATTCTGGTGCCGACGATCAGCTCGTTCCACCTCGCGCGGCTGCTGCCCAACGCCACGTTGAGCATCTACCCGGAGGCGGGCCACGGGGGGATCTTCCAGTACCACGACCTGTTCGTGCAGCAGGTGTTGGAGTTCCTCGGCGACTGACGGGCCGCCACGGTGCCGTCGGCGATCGACACCGTGGCCGCTTTCCCCGGTCCCCCCGACCCTGTCCCGCAAACCAGCAAAGGACGGCAACGCCATGTCCGCCAGCGATTCCCACTCCATCCAGACTTTCCCGCACGAGGTGGTCCGCCTGGCCATCCCCGTCACGACAACCTTTGCGGGATTCCGAGACAGCTACGAGCGCGCGGTACCGGCGCTTCAGGCGGACCGATACGAGCAGTTCAAGAGGGAACAGGCCAGTTGGGACCTCGTCCGGCAGGCCACCGAGGAAAACGCCCCGCACAGCTTCATCAGGTACTGGGGCACCGACGTCGCCTCTCTGATGGAATTGGCCGCCGAATCGCGCCCGTGCGTGGAGTACCTGATGGGCAATCACGTTTTCGCCCAGCGCATGTTCCGGCACGACCCCTCGGTGATGCTCTACGCGCCGTTGCGCACCGCGATCTACGTGGACCACGACGATCGCACCTGGTTCACGATCGACCAGCCCAGCACGCGTTTCGACAGCTTCGACGACCCGCGGATCGCGCAGGTCGGGCGAGAACTCGACGCCAAGCTGGCCGACCTCCTCGATCACCTCGGCCTACCGGTGCCGGCCGAATTGATCCCTGACGCCCACCACAACTGACGATCAGCGAGCAATCAGGAACGACCCTGCCCCGGTTTCGGTGATTTCGCCTGTCTCGCGGGCCGACGTCGTCCGGCGCGCGCACGGCTTCGTGCCGTGCGCGCACCGGACGAGGGCATGGCGACGATCAGGAAAAGCCGTTGCGGCGGTCGGTGCGGCCCAGGGCGGCACCGCCGAGTGGCGACGCCGACCTCGGTGGAGGCCAGGCCGGACTGCCGGAACAACAACGGTCGCCCGACGGGCGACTCCTGCGCGCTCCCTCGGCGACGCCGGCCTCCGCCACCTCCGCATCCGGACGAGGCTGAGCTTGAGATGGCGAACCGATCTTTCAAGTCGGTTGGGAGACCGGTGAGCCGGCTCTCCCGAGGCGACCTCGTCGGAGCCGGAGTTCAGCTCTCACCGGGCGTCCCGAAGCGGCGGGAGACAAACGTGCCGCAGCCGACCATGTGCTTCGAGCTCGGGGTCACGATCGCTCGACCTGCTCTCGCCTGCGACCCATGTCGCCCTGCCCCAAGTTTCCGATCCACGGGCGTGATCGAGCAGGCAGGCCGGCGGGTGCGGCTGCGTTACAGCCGCCAGGTATGGGCCCGAGAAGCGCACGGCGTGCTGCGGGCGCGGGCGGACGCGGTGGACGTCACGCCCACGGCAGCCGGTGCGCCGCAACGGGTCCTGCGAGTCGCGCACACGTACTCGCTCGGCCTCGGTTCGTGCCTGCCGTGCTGATAGAGCTGCTGAAGGGCCTGCCGAGGCTTCGGTTCCGTTGCTGGCAGGGCTCGGCGACGTCCGTGGTTTCCACCCTGTTGCGTGGCGACGTCGATGGTGCGTTCACATCCGTCGCGCCCACCGAGGCGAGCACGGTGGGCGACCCCCTGTCACCGAGTCGGTGCTGGTGGCCGTGCCTGCCGACGACCCGCTGGCGGGGCAGGCCGCGGTCGAGCCGGCAGAGAGGTACGGGACAGGCGGTTCGTCTCGATGGAGCCGGGTTCGAGCAGCCGCACGCACCTGGTCGACGCGTGCGCCCGCGCCGGGGTCGTGCCGCGGATCGCGGTGGAGGCCAACGACCTGTTCCTGGTGGAGTCCATGGTAGGTGCCGGGCTCGGGCCGGCGGGGATGAACGACCAGCCGCATCTGCGGCTGCGGGACGCCGATCCCGGCTCGGCGTCCCGCACCGTTTCCTGGCCCATCCCGGCGGCGGGGTGCGCCCGGGCGTGCTGATGCTGGCCAGGATTGCCCGCCGGGAAGGCCGTGAGCGGGGCTGATCATTACGTCAGGTGCAACGGTTCGCCGCTGGGATGGCGTTGTTCACCTGACCGGTGGTTCCTAGCGTTGCGGGCATGGTGCCAGCGATCACGACCACGCCGGTCACCGCCGAGTTCTGCGCCCGGCTGCTGGCAGCGCGGCCCGCCGCGAGCGGCTGGACCGGGATGGCGGATCCCGTCGGGCCGGACGGGGTGCTCGGCGTGCTCGCGCCCGCGGTGGACACCACGAAGCTCGGCGGTTACGGGGAGCTGGAGCAGAACGCGTTCAAACCCCACCCGTGCGGGATCGACGCCGCACCGGGCACCGCGCCGCGGGTGGACCCGTCCGTGATCACCGCGGTGTCGATCACCCGCCACCCGCCGGAGCTGATGGGTCGCCGCGGTCCCGTCGACGGTCTGCAGGCGCGATTCAGCGCGTACCACGTGGCGGCCGCCGGCCGGCTCGACGGCGTGGTGGGGCTGCCGCAGTTCACCAGCGAACGCGCGCAAGCGCCCGATGCTCGGGCCCGGTGGGACCTGATCACCCCCGAGCCGGACGAACGGTGCACGCGTGACGAAGCCGCACGCGTGGCACAGCGGGCTGCAGAGCTGGTGACTGTCCACATCGAACCCGCCAGGGGAAGCCCGGCCCGGCCGCTCACCGACGTCGAGCTGGTGGTCGATGGGCTGACCGAGCCGGTCCTGGGTGCCGGGAGCGCTCGCGATCCGCGATGCGGTCGACGGGCTGGACGCCGCGCTCGGCGTGCACACGATCCGCCCAGCCGAGGAGAAGCGCATATGCCTACGACCGGCTGGGTCCTGCAGGTTGCCCGCGAAGCCAGGCCGGAGGACCAGGCGGCCCGGGAACTGCTGCGCCGCTTCGAAAGCGCTGGCGACGCGGGCACCGCCCCTGATCTGCCGGCCGGAAAAGATCCACAGCGGACCGCTGCGGCGAAAGGTGCTCCCGGACTGCCGCGGATCGCCGTGTGCGCCGCGGCGACCGCGCCGGGTGGAGGCGACCGGGCGGTCGCCGCCGTCTCGCTCGGCTGCCAGGTGGCCGAGCGCGTGACCGTCGAGTTCGGCCTCCCGCACCCCGAACCGGGCTGGGACGTGCGGGCCACCGCTGGAGTGATCGGCGCGGGCACCGTGGCTGGATGGCGTTGTGCACTCGATGACGAACAGCTCGGCCTGTGCGCGACGCAGGCAAGTGGGCTCACCGCCTCGGCGGGTACCGACGCCGAGGCTCGGCAGCAGGGAAAGGCGGTAACCGACGCGGTCGAGGCGGCCTCGCTCGGGCAGTGCGGGTTCACGTCGTCGGCGGAACCCCTCGACGGACGGTGCGGGATGTTCGCCCTCACGGCACCGGACCGGTCATGAGCGCAGACCTCCGGACGCAGCGGCGACACAACGCCCTCGGCTTCTGCACCAAGGAGCTGTGCTCCGCCCTGTTCGTGTCCGGCAGGTCCCGCGCCGCCGCGGAGGCCGACCTGGAAACGATCTGCACCCGGTTCGCCGGGGGAGCGCTGGCGCCTGCGGAGATCGAGTTCACCGTGGACGGTGCGTCCGTGACCGGGCGCCTGCCGGACGGGGCGTCCCGCCGGGCAGTGGCCGATGGTATCCGTGGCGCGCGACTGCTGGAGCGGGGATCCGGCGAAGGCCCGGCCCCGCACCGGGAACTCGATCCCCGGCCATGGCCGGTGGGCGACTCCGTGAGCGGAAAGCCCGGATACGAGGCGATGCGGGCGGCGGTGCGCGAACACCTGCGCGTCACCGGCGCCCGCGGCGTCGCCGTGGCGCACCGGGGCGAGCTCGTGGTCGAGGAGTTCGCGCCCGGGTTCGGCCCGCGGACGCCGGCCCGTGGCTGGTCCACCGCCAAGACGCTGACGGCGCTGATCGTCGATTTCCTGGCGGGCGAGGGCGAACTCGATCCCGCGGCCCCGGTTCCGGTCGACGGCTTGCCGGACATCACGTGGCTGGACCTGCTGCGGCTGCGCAGCGGGCTCGCCGTCCGCCGGTTCGAGGACGGCTCGCCGGAGATGCTCAGCGACGCTGACGACTACTTCGCCATGTACGTGCGCCCGGTGTCCGTCGAACGCATGGTCGCCCGGGCGCGGGTCGAGGCCGCGCCGGGGAAACTGTTCTGCTACAAGAGCATCGATCACCTCACCGTGGCTCTCGCCCTGCGGGCTGTGCTCGGAGACGATGTGCACGGGCAGCTGACCAGGACCGTCCTGCCCGCACTCGGATTGCGGCACAGCGTGCTGGAAACGGACGCCGACGGCATCCCGCTGCTGTGCGGCGGTTGGTACACGACGCCGGGCGACCTAGCCCGGATCGGCGCGCTGGTGACGGACGCCATGCGTTCGGCGCCACCGGTCACCGAGGTGGCCGGCCCGGCGGCGATGCGCCATCCGTACGGAACCTCGCTGTGGCTCACCACCGATGGTCACCTCGGACCCGGTCTGCCCGATGTCTGTTACGCGCTGGGCAGCCTCGGGCAGGCCGTGTTCGTCGTGCCCGGATCCGAACTCGTGATCGCCAGGACCGCACTGGAAGCGCGGCCCCGGCACCCCGGATTGCTGCGCGCCGTACTGGGCGCGCTGGCAGGAACGCCCTGAAAACAAGGAAAGGTAGGGCCCGATGACTGTGCTCGCCCGGCTGGACCGGTTGCCCTGGTCCAGTCATCAACGACGGGTCGTCGCCACGCTCGCGCTGTGTTTCGCGTTCGAGCTGGCCGACATCAACACTTTCGCCTACGCGGCTCCCGCCTTGCGGAGCTTCCTCGGGATCAGCGTCCGCGAGGTCTCGTTCATCACCGCGGCGGGCTTCGTCGGCATGTTCCTCGGTGCCGCGATCGGGGGCCGCGTCGCCGAACGCGTCGGGCGGCGCGCCGGCTTGCGCGTGTCGGTGCTGTGGTTCTCGGTGTTCTCCCTGCTGAACGCCGTCTGCTTCGACGGCACCACGTTGTTCATCGCACGGGTCGCCACCGGGATCGGGCTGGGCGCGATGACCGTCATCGCGATCACCTACCTCGCGGAGCTGGTGCCCGCGGCGCAACGCGGGCGGTTGCAGGCAGCCACCCTCGCGCTGGGGTTGCTCGGCATCCCGGCGATGTCGTTCTTCGCCCGCGGCGTGATCGGGCTGGGGGAGAACGCGTGGCGGTTCGTCTTCCTGTTCGGCGGGCTGGGGCTCGTCGCGCTGGTGCTCGTCTCGCGGCTGCCGGAATCCCCGCACTGGCTGCTGGCGAAGGATCGCGGCCGGGAAGCGGAAGCGGTCGTCGACCGGATCGAGGCCGTGGTGTCGCGCAAGCACGAACTCCCGCCGGTGCCGGAGGCCGCCGCGGCGGCGGCGCCCGCGCCGCGTGTCCCGGTGCGGGAACTGTTCCGCGGCAAGCTCGCCCGCCGCACGATCATGCTGGCGCTGGTGTGGGCATTCCTCACGATCAGCTACTACGGCTTCGCGTCGTTCGCGCCGACGCTGCTGCACGAGCACGGGTTCAGCGTCACCAGCAGCGTGGGTTACTCGGCGCTGACCACGCTCGGTGCGGTGCCCGGGGCGCTGCTGGCGTGGCCGGTGGCCGACCGGTTCGGGATGCGCGGGCCGATCATCGGGTTCAGCCTGGTCTTCGCGGGCAGCGGCATCGCCTACGGGCTGACGTTCGAACCCGCGGCGATCATCACGTTCGGCATCCTGGTCGCGGCGCTGAACCAGACCCTGGTGGCGCTGATGTACTCCTACACGCCGCGCCTGTTCCCGACCGCGGTCCGGGCCACCGGCACCGGGTTCTGCTACGGGATCGGCCGCGTGCTCAACGCACTCGGGCCGCTGGTGATCGGGCAGATCTACCTGAGCACGGGGTACGTCCCGGTGTTCCTGTTCGTCGGCGCCTGCGGGCTGATGATCACGCTCTCGGTGCTGCTGCTGGCGCCCCGCCGGAACCGGCTGGAACCGGTCACCGGAACGCCGGTGGCGGAGCAGGCCACCGCCTGACATGACCGCCCGCTCGGAAGATCGGTTGGGTCCGGCTGACTTTCCGGCGTTGGGCCGTGGGCGATGTGCCCGGGCTCCAGGCGGTCGCTCGGCGCGTTTCCGGTGCGCTACTACCTGCCGGTGATTCCGCTGTCCGTGGGCGCGACGACCGGTGCGCCGGTGTCCAGCTGGCGCCTGCGCTACGGCCACCGTTCTCGCCGAGGCCTGAGAGTGTTCAGCGGGTGCCCCCCCCAGAAGTCCCGTCCGTCGTTGTCGCCCGAATCGGTTCAGGAGCTCGCAAAACTGTCCACGAGCTCGCCGATCTCACGCGTCGACAATCCGGTGGGGGACAGGCACGGCAACGTGACGCCGGCGGCACGGTACGACTCGGCCACCTCCCGGATCGTCGAGGTGGCGAGAGAGGGGATGGCAGTCCGGCGGGCCGCCTCGTCGACCGAGGTGATTCCCTGACGCGCGAAGTGCTTGCGGTAGTTGGGGAAACGCGTCAGGTACAGCTCGGCTTCCTGCCGGACGGCGGAAGGAGTGCCGACGCGAAGGTAGAGGGCCGACTCACGCGGAGCGCCCGCCGCGGCTTCGGCGATCGTCTCCGTGGCCGTCTTCGCGTGTTCCGGGGTGAGCCAGTTGAGCATCGCGCCGTCGGCGGTCGTCGCGGACAGGCGCAGCATCCTCGGGCCCAGCGCACCGAGCAGGACCGGGAAGTCGCGACCGAAGGCGAGCGTTCGCCGCGACAAATCGCGCAGGTGCGCCACGTAGTCCGCCGTGTGGGTCAGCGGGGAGTCGGGGAACGGCAGGCCGATCGCCGCGAGCGCCCCGCGATGGGAGACGCCGCAGCCGAGCACGAACCGCCCGCCGGAGTCCTCCTGGCACCCCGCCGCGAGCAAGGCCGTCGCGCGCGCCGAACGGACCGGGGTGATCGCGACCCCGGGACCGACGCGCAGCCGGGTTGTCGCGGACAGGGCGGAGGCGGACGCGAGGAACGGGTCGCGCCCCGTGACGTGCTCGGCGGCGACGTAACCCATTTCCGGCAGGAAGAGATCGGTGAATCCGGCTGCTTCCGCACGTTTCGCGAGTTTTGCGACCACGTGTCCGGGTAGGTCGCGTACGACGAGTCCGAGGCGGGCGATGGAATCGGTCATCGAACGGTTCTCCTTCTCCGGCGGAGTTTCCCCGCGGGTGAGATGTGGAGCGGTTTTCCTGCTCTGCAAAGGGTTTGCGGAGCTTCCATTGGAGGGGCCGGCCTTGACAGCATAATTCGGCCCGCCGTACGGTCAACGGTATACGGGACGTTGTTCGAAATATCGAACAAAGGTCTCGTCGGTCGTTCAGATGAGTTGGACGGGTTTCTCCACACGCCCGCTGGCAACGATGCCGAGCAAAGGAGTGCGATGGCCCTGTCGATCCGCGCCCTCGGACTGGGACGCCTGGTCGGATTGCACAAACCGACGATCATCTACCTGCGGCACTGGGGCGAGTACCACACATCACCGCTGATCATGTTCGTCATCGAAGGTGGCGAGCACCCCGTCGTCGTGGACACCGGCCCCCTGGACCCCGACCACGTCTGGCGCCACCACAAGTACCGGATGGAGCAGGCGTCCGAAGAGCGCCCGCCCGCCGTGCTCGAGGCCGCCGGGATCGACCCGGCCGACGTGCGCCTCGTCGTCAACACACACCTGCACTGGGACCACTCGTCGAACAACGACCTCTTCCCCAACGCCAAAGTCGTGGTGCAACAACGAGAACTCGACTACGCGAATGGTCCGCTGCCCTGGCACAACGTCGCGTTCGAGCACCTGCCCGGTATCGAGGCGCCGTGGCGGAAGGCCGCGGATCGGCTCGAGGTCGTCGACGGGGACGCGGAAATCGCACCCGGGATCAACGTCGTCGCACTGCCGGGGCACACACCCGGTTCGCAGGGGGTGCTCGTCCAGGCGGCGGAGAAGAAGTACCTGATCGCGGGCGACTGCGTGGACACCTACGAGAACTGGGAAGGCGACGAGACCGCCGACCACATCCCGTCCGGGCTGTACACGAACCTGCACGAGTACGACGCGAGCTTCACCAAGATCGAATCCCTCGGGTGCGAGGTCATCCCGAGCCACGACGAAGCTGTGCTCGACCGCGGCCGTTTCGCCTAGTCACGGGCGGAGCGGGACGGCACAGAGTCCCCACTCTCCGCCGTGTGGAAGGGAAAACCGGTTCCCATGACCGAATTCTGGACGTCCGCGTGGAACGCCCGCGCGGACGAGATCATCCGGCAGGCGCGCCAGGCCCAGGACGCCGGCTTCGACGGCATGTTCATCACCGACTCGCAGAACCTCTGGCTCGAATGCTGGGTCGCGCTCACCGTCGCCGCGACGGCCACGACCACCCTCAAACTCGGTACCGCTGTGACCAATCCCGTGACCCGGCACGCGGCCGTCAACGCCGACGCCGCCGCGAGCCTGCAGGAGGTCTCCGGCGGACGGGTGGTGCTGGGTGTCGGGCGCGGGGATTCCGCGCTCGCCTACCTCGGGCGCGCACCGGCGCCGCTGCGGCGCTTCGAGCGATATCTGACCCAGCTTCAGGGATATCTGCGTGGTGAGGAGGTCTCGTTCGACGACGAAGACCTCAAGGACCTCCCGAAGCTCGACACCCTCGGCTACGAAACGGCGCCCAGCGGGAGCAGGATCCGCTGGCTGCCCGGGACCCAGCCGAAGGTCCCCGTCGACGTCGCCGGCTCCGGGCCGAAAGTGCTCCGACTCGCCGCACGCCACGCGGACGGCGTCACCTTCGGTGTCGGCGCCGACGTGACGAGGTTGCGCGCGATGCTGGAACTGACCAAGGCCGAACGCGCCGGCGCGGGTTTGGCGGACCACGAGTTCACCCGCTCGGCACTGATCACCGTCGTCCCGCACCGCGACCGCGCGCAGGCCCGCAAGCTCGCCGCCGGAGGCGTCGCGCTGGCCGGCCGGTGGTCCGTCATGCAGTCGCGCGCACGGCTCGCCGGCGTCGACGACCGCACGCGCGAACAGCTCGAAGCCGCGCGCACGTCCTACGACATGACACACCACGGTGAGAACCGCAGCTCCCACGCCGCCGCGATGAGTGACGAGCTGATCGACCGCTTCGCCGTCGCGGGCCCGCCCGAGTACTGCGTCCGGCGGCTCACCGAACTCAAGGCGCTCGGCCTCGACCGGATCATCTTCGCGACGCGGATCCGGGGCGCGAGCGAAGACGAACAGGCCGAGGCGGAACACCTGCTGCTCGACGAAGTTCTGCCGCACGTGAGCGAACGCGAAGGAGCGCCACGATGACCAGCAAGGCAATCACCGAACGAATAGCGGAATTCGCGGTCGGCGCCGACGTCGCGAGCGCGCCCGCCGAGTTGCGGGAGCGGGCACTGCGGGCGGTGCTCGACACCGTCGGTGTCAGCCTGGCGGGCAAGGGCGACGCCGCCGTGGAAGCGCTGTGGCGCACGGTCGGCCACGAGTGCGGCCCCGGAACTTCGACGATCCTGACCACCGGCGGCCGGACCACCGCGACCCAAGCCGCGCTGCTCAACGGGCTCGCCGCGCACGCGCTGGACTACGACGACGTGACCCACCCCATCTACGGGCACGCCAGTGTGGCTCTGGTGCCGGCGCTGCTCGCCGTCGCGGAGGAACAGGGCGCGTCGGGGACCGATCTGCTGGACGCGTACGTGGTCGCTTACCAGGTGATCGTGGCGCTCGGTGCGGGTCTGGCGATCCGCGAGCACTACTCGCGGGGCTGGCATTCCACCGCCACCACCGGCGTTGTCGCGGCCACGGCGGGCGCGGCACGACTGTGCGGATTGGGCACCGCGGCGACCCGGCGCGCGATCGGCATCGCGGCCTCGATGGCCAGCGGCAGCCGGCAGAACTTCGGCACGATGACCAAACCGCTGCACCCCGGCATTTCCGGTCGGGACGCCGTGTTCGCCACGCACCTCGCGGCCAACGGGTTCACGGCGGACGAGTCGCAGCTGGAATCGCCGCTCGGGTACTTCGCGATGTACGGCGAACCGGGAGACCCGGTGGCTGCGGCAGAGCGCCTGGCGGGGGACTGGGCGCTGCTGGCCGACGGCATCAACGTCAAGAAATACCCGTGTTGCTACAACACCCACCGCCTCGCGGACGCGACGCTGGAACTGGTACCGAAACTGCACGGCAGGACCGCCGAGGTCACGGCGATCACGATCACCGTCGAGCCCGGTGGCGGCGATCCGCTGATCCGCCACCGCCCGGTCACCGGGCTCGAGGCGAAGTTCAGCTCCGAGTACGTGTGCGCGGCCGCCCTGCTGGACGGCCGGGTGTCGCTGGAGTCCTTCCGCGACGGAGCGGTTCGCCGGGACGAGGCGCAGGCGTTGCTGCGCAAGGTGGAACTCCGCGAGTCCGCCCGCGTGCCGTTCGGCCCGGCGGAATACGATTACGCCTACGCAGCGGTCGAGATCGAGGTCGGCGGCGAGACCCACCGCAAGCGGGTGGACATCCCGCGGGGTGATGCCCGCCTCCCGCTGACCGACGACGAGCTGGCCGCGAAGTTCCGCGACTGTGTCGCGTATTCGGGTGCGGGCGACGCCGAGGCACTGCTGGCCGAGCTTCGCGCGCTGCCGGAGACCGAGCGGCTCGGGGCCCGGGCGCTGGGGAGCCGGCCATGAGCGAAGCGGTGCTGGAACTCAGGGGAATCACGAAATCCTACGGCCCGGTTCCCGTGCTGCGCGGGATCGATTTGACCGTCCGCAAAGGACAGCTACTGGGGCTGCTCGGGTCCAACGGCGCCGGGAAGTCGACGATGCTCAACATCATCACGGGCGCGGTTCGTGCGGAGGCCGGCACCGTCGCACTCGGCGGAGTGGGCATCCCGGCGAGCGAGTACGGTCCGGCCGCCGCGGCCGAACACGGTGTCGCCTGTGTGTACCAGGAACTCGCGCTGTTCCCGAACCTGTCGGTCGCGGAGAACTTCCGCCTCGCGCGGGGTGGGACGGCGCCGGGGTCCCGGCGTGCGACCGGGAACGCGGCGACCGAAGCCATCCGGGAGGTCTTCCCCGAGTACGCGATCCCACCGCGCACGGAAGTCGCGGCTCTCCCGGTGTCGGACCGGCAGAGCGTGGAGATCGGGATCGTGGCGTCCACCCCCGACATCACGATGCTGATCCTCGACGAACCGACCTCCGCGCTGTCGAGGGAGGCGGCCGCGCGGTTGCGCGAATACGCGCGCAGCCGCGCCCAGCAGGGTGTCGCCGTCATCTACGTGACGCACAAGCTCGACGAGGTGCTGGCGCTGTGCGACCGGATCGTCGTCCTGCGCGACGGGCAGATCGCGTGGGACGGCGAAAGCGCCGAGGTGACGCGCGAAGGGCTGCTGACCGTGCTGGGCGCCAAGGAGATCGAGGAACGCTCGAGCGGGCGCGCGGTCGCGGCGGGAGTGGACGCCGATCCCGTGCTGGAGCTGGAAACCGCACCCCACGACGGCGAACGCATCCCGATCACCGTACGGCCCGGTGAAGTCGTCGGCCTCGCCGGACTGGAGGACGCGGGCCAGCGCCGGATCCTGCACGCGATCCACGACCAGTCCCGCGGGCACCGGCACGGCGCCGGGGCGCGGCTGCGCGGATCGGTCGCCTACGTCAGCGGCGACCGTCAGCGTGAAGGCGTCTTCGCGCTGTGGGACGTGAGCGAGAACATCCTCGTGTCCGGGCTGCGCGGGTTGTCGCGCTGGGGCTGGCTGCGCGTGGGGAAGGCCCGCGCGGTCGCGGCGCACTTTTCGCGACTGCTCAAGATCGTCGCCGCGGGACCGGACGCACCCATCTCCGCGCTCTCCGGCGGGAACCAGCAGAAGGCGCTGATCGCGCGCGGGCTCGCCAGTGGTGCGTCGCTGTTGCTGCTCGACGATCCGACCCGCGGTGTGGACATCCACACCAAAGGCGACTTCTACGAAGTTCTCGGCCTGGTGCGCGAGGAACGGCGTGGCGCGCTGCTGTACTCGACCGAGGACCGTGAGTTCCTCGAATGCGACCGCGTCTACGTCCTCGCGCAGGGCCGTGTCGTCCGGGAACTTCGCGACGCGGAAATCACCGTCAACGAGATCATCCGCTGGTCCTACGCGCTGACCGGCGAGCGGGCCGAGGAGGTCAAGGCGTCATGACGACCTTCGCCCCGGACTCGTTCGGCTTGCCGGCCAACCGGTCGTGGCCACAGAACCTGCGGCACTCCCGAAGCGCGGCTTCAGTGATCCTGCTCGTGGTGCTCGGCGTCGGATTGATCGTGCGGGACCCGGCCGTGCTCTCCGGCGACGCGATCGGGCTGCTGCTGTCCTCGGCGCTGCCGCTCGTACTGGTGGCGATGGCGCAGCAGTTCGTCATCCTCGCCGGGGATCTCGATGTCGGGATCGGCTACTCCGTCGGCCTGGCCAACGTCGTGTCCGCGACAGTGCTGGTGCACAACGTCTTCTTCGGGGTGCTCTCGCTCGTCGCGATCGTCGCCGGCTACGTCGTGATGGCGTTGTTGATCGAAGCCGCCAAGGTGCCGGGCATCGTGATCACCCTCGGCGCCTCGTTCGTGTGGCTCGGGATCGGGCTGATGATCCAGGACACGCCGGGCGGCACCGCGCCGGACTGGCTCACCGACTCGCTCGGCGCGAGTTTGCCCGGCGTTCCCGAACCCGTCTACCTCGTGGTCGCGCTCGCTGCGTTCGGCTACTTCGTCCTGCGCCGATCGCGTTGGGGCGCTGTGCTCCGCGCGTTCGGCGGCAGCCCGTCGGCGTTCGTGCGCACTGGTCGCTCCCCGTGGTACGCGCGTGCGACGCTGTACGCATTGGCGGGCGTCTGCGTCGCGCTCGCCGGGATGATGACCACGGTCGTGTTTTCCGGCAGTGACATCAACGCCTCCCAGACCCTGACGCTGACCAGCATCGTCGCGGTGATCATCGGCGGCGGCCAGTTCGCGGGCGGGATCATCGAACCGGTCGGCACCGTGGTGTCCTCGATCGGGCTCGCACTGATCCCGATCCTGTTGGTGGCGTTCGACCTCAACACCAATTACCAACCGGCCGTCGAGGGCGTGATCCTGATCCTGGTGATGGCCGCCCGCTGGCTGGCGCGCCGGGAATCGA
This sequence comes from Amycolatopsis sp. NPDC051903, assembly GCF_044452505.1. Lineage (NCBI taxonomy): Bacteria > Bacillati > Actinomycetota > Actinomycetes > Pseudonocardiales > Pseudonocardiaceae > Amycolatopsis > Amycolatopsis sp. NPDC051903. The sequence continues at coordinate 21,806 of NZ_JBITBT010000026.1, forward strand.
GGGCCCGCCGATGACCGACGTGCCTGCCCGAGAACGGGAACCGTCCCCGAAGGAGTGGACATGAGTGCGCTCGACGCTGTCGCGCGGAGCCGGTTGCGCCGGCGGATCTCGGTGGTGCGGCCGTGGCCGTGGGCCGCAGCGCTCCTGCTGTGGCTGCTGGCCTGCGCGATCTCCGGCGGATTCTCGGTCCGTTTGCTGCTGGTGAGTTTGACCCTGGCGGTGTTCCTCGCACTGGCCGGGCTCGGGCAGATGGTGGTACTCGCCAGCGGCGACGGTTCGTTCGACCTCTCACTGCCGTACACGATCACGCTCGCCGGCTATCTCTCCAGTGGGGTGATCCCGGTCTCGCCGGTGCTGCGGGTGGTGATCGCGATCGCGCTCGGTGCGATCGTCGGCGTTGCGAACGGAATCCTCACCGCGGCGCTGAAACTGCCGGGGATCATCGCGTCGTTGGCCATCGGCTACGTGTTGTTCAGCGCGATCCTGTTCGTCCAGGGCGATTCCGCGACCGACGTCAGCGCCGGGCTGGCCGGGTTCGTGCACCTCGAGGCCGACGGCGCGTCGGCGGTGATCGTGCTCGAGGTGGTCGTCGGTGTGCTCCTGGCCGGACTGCTCGCGCGGATGGTGTACGGCCGGTACCTGTCCGCGATGGGCCAGAACCGTGAGGCCGCGAAACTCGCGGGCATCCCGGTCGCGCGGATGATCGTGCTCAACTTCGTCGTCTGCGGCGTCCTGGGCGGGATCGTCGGGGTGCTGCTTTCGGCCTACGACAACGGCGCTTTCGCCGATATGGGTGACGTGTACTTACTCGGTTCGGTCGGTGCGGTGGTGGTCGGCGGGACGCCGGTCAGCGGCGGGCGGACCTCGGTCACCGGCACGATCGCGGGTGCGCTGGTGATGACCGTGCTCGTCAGCATGCTGGAACTGACCAAGGCCTCGGCCGGCGCGCAGGACCTCGCCGAGGGGCTCGTCGTGATCGCTGTGGTCGTGACCGCGGGTGTCGCCGCGCGCCTGCGCGGCGCGAAGTCCGCTGTACGTCCGGGGAAAGGGGCGCAGACCCGTGCTGACAAGTAGGGCCAAGCGGCTCGTGATCGCCGCGTGCGCGCTGGCACTCGGCGCATCGGTGCTCTCCGGTTGTGCCACGGCCGGTGCGTCCGGCCCGGTACTGGGCATCTCCATCGGGTTCGCGAACAACACGTGGAACCAGGCGCTGATCCACGAGGTCGACACCGCCGTCGGGAACTTGCAGGCGCGGCACGAGGTCGCCGACGTCAAGGTCGAGAACGCGAACAACGACGTGAGCTCGCAAGTCTCACAAGTGCAGGACATGATTCTCAACCGGGTCAGCGCGATCCTCATCCAGCCCACTTCCACGGCGGGCCTCAACGGGGTGATCACCTCGGCGCAACGCGCGCACATCCCGGTGCTCGTGTTCGCCGAAGGTCCGGTCACGAGCACAGTGCCCTACGAGCTGGAGTCGGATTTCAGCGGCGGCCAGGAGCAGCGCATCGAGTACCTGCTCAAGCAGATGCACGGCCGGGGAAACGTGCTCAGCATCCGCGGGACCGCCGGCACCGGGGCCGACGCGGGCTTCGAGCACGGCACGCAGGACGCGCTGCGGAAATACCCCGGGATCAAGGTCGTCAACACGCTCTACGGCGACTGGGACGACTCGATCAGCGAGGACGCTGTGCAGAAGGCCCTGCCCGGACTGCCGCCCGTGCAGGGCATCATCGATCAAGGCGGTGAGGCCTACGGTGCGCTGCAGGCGTTCGCGGCCGACGGCCGGGGTGTGCCCGCGGTGGAGGGCGGCAACCGGACGAACTTCCTGCAGTGGTGGCAGCAGCAACACGCCAAGACGGGGTTCACCACGATCTCCAGCGAGATGGACCCCGGGATCGGTGCTGCCGCGGTGTACGAGGGTTATCAGCTCGCGACCGGGAAAACCGTGCCGAAACGCGTCAATTTCCCGTACCTGACGATTCCGCAGAACCAGCTCGACGCCTACATCAAGTCGTCGGAAGGGATCGGCTGCGCGTTCACCGATCCGGCTCTCGACTACGTCGTCTCGCATCTGTCCGCGTGGTCGTGCGGCTCGAAAGCGGACTGCGGCTGGGTGCAGTGAGTTCACGAGAAAGGTCTGCCGAGCCATGGATTACGTTCTGACCCCCCAGCAGGAGACCATCCGGGAGTCCGTCGCGAAACTGTGCGCCGACTACCCGGCCGGTTACTGGCGCGACCTCGATCGCGCGCACGCCTATCCCGAGGACTTCGTGCGCGCGCTGACCGACGCCGGCTGGCTGAGTGTGCTGATCCCCGAGGAGTACGGCGGCGGCGGTGGCGTGATCAGCGACGCTGCGCTGATCCTCGAGACGATCAACCGATCGGGCGCGAGTGGGGCGCCCGCGCACGCCCAGATGTACACGATGGGCACGGTGCTGCGGCACGGGAACGAGGAGCAGAAGCAACGGTACCTGCCGAAGATCGCGGCCGGCGAACTGAGGTTGCAGGCGTTCGGGATCACCGAGCCCGACGCCGGTTCGGACACAACCCGGATCAGTACGTTCGCGCGGCGCGAGGGCGACGAATACGTCATCAACGGCCGCAAGATCTTCACCTCCCGGGTCCAGCATTCCGATCTGCTGTTGCTGCTCGCGCGCACGGAGAAATACGATGACGTGGAACGCAAGATCGACGGGCTGAGTGTCTTTCTCGTCGATCTGCGGACGGCCGGGGACAGCGTTCAGGTGACGCCGATCGAGACGATGGTCAACCACGAGACGAACCAGTTGTTCTTCGACGATCTGCGGGTCCCGGCGGAGAACCTGATCGGTCAGGAGGGCAAGGGGTTCCGTTACATCCTCTCCGGGATGAACGCCGAGCGGATCCTGGTGAGCTCGGAATTCCTCGGTGACGGGTACTGGTTCATCGACCAGGCCACCCACTACGCGAGCGAACGGGTGGTGTTCGGCAAACCCGTGGGCGCGAACCAGGGCGTGCAGTTCCCGCTGGCCCAAGCGTACGCGCAGCTCGAGGCCGCGAGCCTGATGCGCAACAAGGCGGCGGCGCTGTTCGAGCGCGGCGGTCAACCCGGTTTCGAGGCCAATGCCGCGAAACTCCTTTCCTCCCAGGCGAACTGGGCCGCCGCGAACGCCGCGATGGACGCCTACGGCGGGTACGGGCTCGCCACCGAATACCACATCGAACGCAAATTCCGGGAAGCGCGCCTGCCGATGGTCGCGCCGATCAACAACAACCTGGTGCTGGCCTACATCGGCCACGGCACGCTCGGCATGCCCAAGAGCTATTGACCCGAACAGCATTCCCGTAGAACAGGATTTTCGAAAAGAGGGAGTCCGCGGTGGATTTGGCGCTCAAGGACAAGGTTACCGTGATCACCGGCGGCAGCAGCGGCATCGGTTGTGCCACCGCCGAACTGTTCGCCCGCGAGGGCGCGCGTGTGGTGATCGCGGCGCGGCGCCCGGACGTGCTCGCCGACGCGGCCCGCACGATAGGTGAGAAGACGGGGCAGAAGGTCGATCACGTCGTCGTCGACGTCACGAAGGTCGCCGATCTCGATGCACTGGTCGCGCGGGTGAGGGGCACCTACGGGCGGCTCGACGTGCTGATCAACAACGCCGGAACGGGGACCTACAAGCCGTTTCTGGACGTCACCGACGAAGAGCTCGTGTACGGCATGGAGATCAACTTCTTCGCCCAATTCCGGCTCATCCAGCGGTTCGCGCCGCTGATGATCGAATCGGGTGGCGGATCCATCGTCAACGTGACGGGCGAGACGGCGATCCGGGTCACGCAGCCGCCGTTCCGCTCCTCGTGCACGGGCCCGGCGAAGGCAGCCGAGGTGCGCCTGTCACGGATCCTCGGCGCGGAGCTCGGCCCGCACAACATCCGGGTCAACGCGGTGGTGCCCGGGCTGATCCACACGCCGGAGCGGTTCGCGAAATGGGAGCGCGAGATGGCGGGGCGTGAGCTCGACGAGGCCGCCGCGCAGGCGGTCCGTGACGAATGGGGCGCGGGCATCTCGCTGCCGGGCAATCGCTGGGGCACTCCGGAGGACGTCGCCGACCTGGTCGCCTGGGCGGCCTCCGAACGCGCGGGGTTCGTGCAGGGAGCCACGCTCGTGGTCGACGGCGGCGACGACAAGTCGTGAGGGAGGGGTCATGCTCGGCTCGTTGACCGGCGTGCGCGTCGTCGACCTCACGATGAGCGTCGCCGGCCCGTTCGCCACCCAGATCCTCGGTGACCTCGGCGCCGAGGTGCTCAAGATCGAACGTCCGCCCGCGGGTGACGACACCCGCCGCTGGGGTCCGCCGTTCTGGGGTGAGGACAGCGCCACCTTCCACGGGCTCAACCGGAACAAGCGCAGTCTGCTCGTGGACCTGAAGAGCGCTGAAGGCAAGGAGGCCTTGTCGGGGCTGCTCGCCGGGGCGGACATCCTGGTGCAGAACCTGCGGCCCGGGACACTGGAGAAGCTCGGGTTCGGCTGGGCGGAGCTGCATCTCGCGCATCCGGAACTGATCTACTGCGAGATCACCGGGTACGGCCCGACGGGCCCACTCGCGGGCCGCCCTGCGTACGACCCGCTGATGCAGGCGTTCGGCGGGCTGATGAGCCTCACCGGGGAAGAAGGCCGTTCCCCGACCCGGATCCCGGCTTCCATCCTGGACCAGGGCAGTGGCATGTGGTTGGTGATCGGGATCCTCGACGCGTTGCGGCGGCGGGACCGGACGGGGGAGGGCTCGCTGGTTCAAACCTCGCTGCTCGAGACGGCGCTGATGTGGCTGCCCGGACAGTTCACCGGATACTTCGCCGAAGGCGAGGTGCCGCGGCGGCTCGGCTCGGGCACGGTCGGCATCGCACCGTACGAGGCGTTCCCGGCGGCTGATGGCTGGCTGATCGTCGCGGCGGGCAACGACAACCTCTGGCACAAGCTGTGCGGTGCGATCAACCGGCGCGATCTCCTGGACGACCCGCGCTTCACCGGGAACCCGGACCGGGTCGCGAACCGGGTCGCGCTGTCGGAAGAGCTGTCCCGGACCTTCCGCGCCCGGGAGTCCCGGCACTGGATCGAGACGTTGACCGAGGCTGCCGTGCCGGTGACACCGATCCAGACCCTCGACGAAGTCGCCGCGCACGAACACGTCCGCGCGCTCGGCGCGTTCCGCGAGGTGGCGCACCCGGGTATCGAGGGTTACCGGTCCGTGGCCACGCCGATCCGGGTGGACGGCGAGTACTACCCGGTACGCCGGGTGCCCCCGGCGCCGGGCGAGGCCAACGCCGAACTGCTGGACGGACAACGGGGAAAGGAGCAGGCCGATGTCTGACCGCGACTACCCGCGCGTCACGCTGATCGAGGAAGGGATGCGCGAGGGATTCCAGATCGAGGACGCGCACATCCCCGTCGAGGACAAACTGCGGGTGCTCGACGCGCTGTCCGCCACGGGGTTGCGCAACATCGTCGTGGGCTCGTTCGTGAGCCCGAAGTGGACACCGCAAATGGCGCACGTCGACGAACTGGTCGACCGCCTGACCCCCGCACCGGGAGTGCGCTACACCGCGCTCACGCTGAACCAGCGCGGGCGGGAACGGCTCGCCGAACACGTGCCTCCACTGTCGTTCCCCAGTGAGCTGCCGGAGACGCTGGTGCACGTGTGCGACATCTTCGCGCAACGCAACACCGGGCGCACCCAAGCCGCGGAAATCGATTCGTGGGACGGGATCGTGCGCGGCGCTCTCGAGCGGGGCGCGCACGAGGCCGGCATCGGCGTGAACGCGGCCTGGGGTTCCAACTGGCTCGGCGACTTCGCCCTCGAGGACCGGATGGCGCTGCTGCGGCGGCAGTACGACCTGTGGCGCGTGAACGGGATCGCGGTCACGAAGGTGTTCCTGGGCGACCCGATGGGCTGGAACATGCCGGACCAGGTCGAAGACCAGCTGCGCGAGATCCTGCTCGTCTGGCCCGAGATCACGACGTTCCACCTGCACCTGCACAACACCCGGGGCACGGCCCCGCTTTCGGTGCACACCGCGCTGCGCGTGCTGGGTCCGGAGCACCACCTGATCCTGGACGCCTCCGTCGGCGGGATGGCGGGCTGCCCGTATTGCGGCAACGGGCGCGCCGCCTCGCTCATGCCGACCGAGGACCTCGTTTACCTGCTGGAGGAACTCGGCATCCCGACCGGTGTCGACCTCGACAAGCTCGTCGACGCCGTGGTGCTGACCGAGGAGGTCGTCGGGCACGCACTGTACGGGCACGTGTCGAAGGCGGGTGGGCGCCCGCGAGGCGACGCGCGGTACGCAATGGACATGCCGTTCGTCGAGACCCTCGAGCAAGCACAGCATTTCCGGCTGGGCCCGAAGGCCTACGAGGGCGGGATCTCGCCGTGGAAGGCTCCGATCACGTCCCCGGCGCGGCCGTCGTGAGCCCGCCGATCCGGATTTGGCACCAGAGCATCACCGAGCTCGAGCGGTTGCCGAGTTACGCCGAGGCGCTGCGCGAGCACGCGGCGGCGGTGTGCGGGCCGGACGTCACCGTCGACGTGCACGGTGTCGCGCCCGGCACCTACCCCGAAGGGGTGGCTCCGATCCGGACGACCTGTTATCCGTGGGCGCACCAGCTGTTGTGCGACCAGATCGTGCTCGCCGCGATCGAGGCCGAACGCGCGGGTTACGACGCGGTGGCGTGCAGCTGCTTCCTCGACCCGGCACTGCGTGAGGCACGCTCCGTCGTCGACATTCCCGTCGTCAGTGCGCTCGAGACGTCGTTGACGGAGTCCTCGGTGGTCGCCGGACCGGTCGGGATGCTCGGCCTCGGCGGCGCGATGGCGGCCGACATGCTCGTGCTCGCGCGCGGGTACGGGCTGGCCGACCGGATCGCCGCGATGGTCCCGGTGACCCCGGAACTGACCGAACACGAGCTCGACGACCCGGCCAACCACGCCACCGTGGTGGAGCGGGTCCGGCGCGCGGGCCGCACCGCGATCGCCGCCGGGGCGGAACTGCTGATCCCTGGCGAAGGAATGCTCAACACGCTGCTCGCCCGCCGGGGTGTCACCGAGATCGACGGGGTCCCGGTGCTCGACGCCTTCGGGCTCGTGGTGCACCACGCGGAGATGTTCGTCCGGCTGCGGCGCGCGACCGAGCTGCGCACGAGCAGGCAGGGCCGCTACGCCAAACCGCCGGACTCCTTGCGCCGGCACTTGACCGCAGCGACCGCCCGCGCCTTCACCGCCGAAACCGCCGTCGAGACACGGGGAGCCCAGCCATGACCCAGCGATCCGCCCGCCGGTTCCCCGATGGGGGAGCGTTCCGCCTCGAGATCCCGTCCGTGGAAGGACCGGCTCCGCTGCGTGCGGTCCTGGAGGAGGCGGACCGCTACAACGTCACGATCCATCGCGTGAGCCAGGGCAGCGGTGTCGCGATGCTCGACGACGACCAGATCGCCGACATGCTCGACCAGTGCGCGGCCGCCGAGGTCGAGCTGTGCCTGTTCCTCGGCCCTCGCGGCACGTGGGACGTCGGGGCCGGAGCGGGCGCACCCGGTGCGGCCACCGGCGCTCGGGTGCGGGGCGCCGACCAGCTTCGCTACAGCGTGGACGACGCGAAGCGCGCCTGCGACCTGGGTGTGCGGTGCCTGCTCGTCGCGGATGAAGGGGTGCTGTGGACGCTGCACACGTTGCGGAGCAAGGGAGAGCTTCCGCCGGAGTTGCTGTTGAAGATGTCCGCGATCACCGGGCCGGCCAATCCCGCGTCGTTCGCGGTCGTGGCGGCGCTCGGCGCGGACTCGGTGAACGTGCCCGGTGACCTGACGATCGAGCAGCTCGCCGAACTGCGCCGCGCCGCGGCCGCGGCAATCGACTTCTACGTCGAATCCCCCGACGGGCTCGGTGGTTTCGTGCGGCACCACGAGGCACCGGAGATCGTCTCCGCGGCGGCGCCGGTGTACCTGAAGTTCGGGTTGCGCAATGCGCCGGAGATCTATCCGACGGGTGTGCACCTGGAGACCGTCGCGGTGGCGAGCGCGCGCGAACGGGTCCGTCGCGCACACCTGGCGGTGGAGTTGTTGCGGCGCCGCGAGCTGCTCTCCGAGATGTCGCCCAAGGGCGCGGTCGGCGCCGGACCGCTTCCGAGGTTCACGGAGGTGGGCGCGTGAGCGCATTGATCACCGAACGGCTCGGTGAGTACCTCGCGGGCTTGCGGGCCGACAAGCTCTCGGCCGAGGTCCGGGACAAGGCCGCGAGTTGCTTCTTCGACGCGGTCGGCCTCGGGATCGCGGCCCGCGCCGAGCCGGCGACCGTCGCGTTCGGACGGACGATCCACCGGTTCGGCCCCGGTGAGGGCCTCGTGCGGCTGTGGGCCGACGAGGGCGCGGCCGTGGCGACCGAGGCGGTGGCGGCCAACGCTTTCGCCGCTCACGCGCGGTTCCAGGACGACTGCGACATGGCGTCGTGGGCGCACCCCGGTTCGCTGGTGGTGCCGGCCGCGGTGGCCTGCGCGGAGCTGAGCGGCGACGGCATCGACGCCGTGCTGCGCGGGATCGTCGCCGGCTACAGCGTGATCCACTGGCTCGGCGGTGGTGGGCTCGGGCTGTCCATGGTGCGCCGGGGCTTCCGGACCAGCCCGACCTATGGCGGGATCGGCGCCGCGGCCGCCGCGAGTGTTGTGCTCGGGCTCGACCCGCGGCGTGCGGCGCACGCGGTCGCGATGGCGGCGGGCATCGCCGGCGGCGTGCTGGACACCGTTCGCTCCGGCTCATCGGATTTCCGGCTCCAGAACGCGGCCGCCGCGAGTCAGGGGCTCGTGGCGGCTCTGGCCGCGCGCGAAGGGATCGACGGCAGCGCGACGATGTTCGACAGTGAGGTGGGGTTCCTGAACTGTTTCGCGGGATCCGGCGACACCGGGACGTTCCCGGACGAACCGGCCCCGGAGTCCCTCTTGGCGGCCTGGGCGAAGCCGTTTCCCGCGCTGGGTGACAACATGGCCGTGATCGCCGCGGCTCTGGCCGTGCGCCGGCAAGGCGACTTGGACCCGGCCGCGGTGCGCGCGATCCGCGTCCACCAGAACGCCGATTTCGCGGCCTATCCCGGGACGGGCTACCGCGGCCCCTTCACCCGTCCGACCCAGGCGATCGCGAGCACGGTTTACGGTGTCGCCGCGATGCTCGCCCGCGGGCGCATTCGCTACGACGACTACCTCGGGCCGCTCGAAGACGCAGTGATCATGGGGCTGGTGGGCAAGGCCGAGATCGTGCCCGAATCCGATTTCGGGTACCTCGACGGGGTCGTCGAGGTCGAACTCGCCGAGGGGGACCGCCGGGGGAGTGCGGGTGACCTGCCGAGCACGATGTTCTTCCGCGACCAGGACACGACAACACGAACGCTGATCGAACTCTTCGACGAGGTCGGCCACGCGTGCGAGGACGTGCCCGGCCTGGTCGACAGCGTCTACGGTGGACGGATGGACGAGCTTCCGGTGGTGCTGAACCGGCTGTGCGGAAGGGCTTCGAGCCGGCCCGTTTCGAATCAGGAAGAAGGGGAGCAGCGATGACCGAGGCGGCCTTGACCGACCAGGTGCGCTACGAGGTCCGTGACCGCGTCGCCCACATCACGCTGAACCGGCCCGAGCGCCGCAATGCGTTGAGTTACGCCGTGATGGACCGTCTCGTGGAGCTGTTCGCCGAGTGCGGCCGGGACGGCGACGTGTGGGCGGTGGTGCTGACCGGCACCGGGGACCGCGCGTTCTGCGCCGGTGCGGACCTCAAGGAACTGGACGAGGAGGCTCGTGCGGGCAGGCCGATCCGGGTGCCGATGACCGGTCCCGCGCGCAACGCCCACGAGGCGTTGCTGGAGCTGTACAAGCCGACGATCGCCGTGCTCAACGGACACGCGCTGGCCGGCGGGTTCGAGCTCGCGCTCGCCGCGGACCTGCGGATCGCCGCCGACCACGTCCAGCTGGGCCTGCCCGAGGCCAAACGCGGGATGGGCGCGAACTTCGGCAGCGTCGTCCTGCCGCGGCTGATTCCGCGTTCGCTCGCGCTCGAGATGCTCTACACCGGCGAGCCGGTCAGTGCGCACCGCGGCCGCGAGCTCGGCCTGCTCAACCACGTGGTGCCCTCGGCCGAGCTCGAGTCGTTCAGTGCGAAGTTCGTGGCCGGCATCGTCGCGAACGCCCCGCTGTCGCTACGTCGGTACAAGGAAATGGCGACCAAGGGATGGGAGATGTCCGTGCCCGCGGCATTGCGCTTGAACGCGGGACCCAACCCGTATCTGTCGCGTGATCGCGAGGAAGGCGTGCGCGCGTTCGTGGAGAAGCGGGAACCCCGCTGGGAGGCGAGGTAGGCAGGCGCATGCGCGACAGTATGCTGGCGGCCATCACGGTGGAGCACACGGTGAGGAGGCAGAAGACATGGCACGGGCCGTTCCCGCGCTGAGCCGCGCGCTGGACATCCTGGAGGTGTTCCTCGACGGCGGCTACCACTCGCTGCCCGAAATCACCCGGAAACTCGCGCTGCCGAGGACCTCCGCGCACGAGCTGGTGAACACCTTGCTGGAGCGTTCGTACCTCATGCGCGCCCCGGAGCCGGGGAAGTACCGGCTCGGGGTGCCGCTGTACCAGTTGGGCAGCGTGTTCTCCGAACAGCTCGATCTCGCCCGCGAGGGCAACGAGGTGATCACCGGCGTCGCCGCGCGGTGCGGCGAGACGGTGCACCTCGCGGTCCTCGAGGGCCACGAGGTCACCTACATCGGCAAGGTCGACAGCAGCCACCGCCTGCGCCTGGTTTCCGGCGTCGGACGCCGGCTGCCCGCGCACTGCACGGGGGTCGGCAAAATGCTTCTGTCCAATGTGGACTCGACACGACTCGCTGAGCTGTACGGCAAACGGGCGCTGCCCGCCATGACGGCCAACAGCATCACTTCGTTGCCCGAGCTGAAAAGACAGCTCGCCGAGATCCGGGACACCGGGCTCGCGATCGAGTACTGCGAGTCCAATGAGGACGCCGCGTGTGTCGCCGCCCCGGTCCGGGACGCCGGGGGAACCGTCGTCGCGGCCATGAGCATCACCGTGCCCACCATCCGCTGGAGCGAGGAAGCCCGCGCCGAGCTCGCCGGGTTCGTGCGCACCGGCGCGCGGGAACTGTCCGCGCGACTGGGCTACCGGGAGGTGCCCGAGCTCGCTCCGGCACGCTGAGCGCGGATCGTGAGGTTGTGCTGGGAAGCTCCACGTCCAGCGCGCCTACGAGACTGCTCGCCCGGTCATTCGGTGCCGCCCGTCGGAATCCACGCCTCCCAGCGCCGGGTGGCGGCGAGGACGCTCGCTGCTGCGAGGCGTGGTGCGCGTGTCGATCGGCAACTTGAGCCGTCGCGGCTACTCGGGGAGCGTTCCCGTGTCGGCGGGCAGCACTGCCGCGGGGTCGCCTGGCCAACGATGTCTCCTACCGCCTTCGTCGTCCCGACGAGATCACCCCCATTTACGGGTAGCGGCAGGCCCTTGCCGTCCGGGTACGCTCGCCCTCAAGTTACTTATCGGTAACTTAAGGGTTCGACTCAGGCGCAAGGGAAGTTTCCGTGGCAGCAAGCAAACTCGAGACCGACTACCTCGTCGTCGGGGGTGGGGCGAGTGCGATGGCGTTCGTCGACACCCTGCTGGACGAGACGGATCACCGGATCGTGATGGTGGACCGGCACGAGCAGCCGGGCGGGCATTGGAACGACGCGTATTCCTTCGTCCGCCTGCACCAGCCTTCGGCGTACTACGGTGTCGGCTCGCGGGAACTCGGCCGGGGTGTGAAGTACCCGAGCGGTCCGAACGCGGGAGGGTACGACCTCGCGTCGAAGGCCGAGATCCTCGACTACTTCGACCGGGTCATGCAGGAGCGGTTCCTGCCCTCGGGCCGGGTGACGTGGCTGCCGATGAGTGAATACCGCCGGGGGCCGGGCGGCGAGCACTCAGTGACGTCCCTGCTCGGTGAGTCGCGGATCGACGTTGCGCTGCGCCGGAAACTGGTCGACGCGACGCACGTGGCGACGGAGGTCGCGGCGACGCACGGGCCCCGCTACAGCGTGATGTCGCAGGTCCAGCTCATCCCGATCAACGGGCTGCCGTCGCTGCGCCGGCGCCACCCCTGTTACACCGTGGTCGGTGCGGGCAAGACCGGGATGGACGCGTGCCTGTGGCTGCTGGCGAACGGCGTCGAGCCGGGCCGCATCCGGTGGATCAGGCCGCGTGATCCGTGGGTCATGGATCGCGCCGGCCTGCAGCCGTTCGCGGAGAACTTCGAACGCGTCATGCGCAGTTCCATCAACGGGTTCCGCGCGATCGCCGAAGCGACCTCACCTCGGAACCTGTTCGCACTGCTGGAATCGTACGGGGTCCTGATGCGCTTCGACTCCGAGGTGGAGCCGACCGCCTACCGGGCCGCGGTGCTGTCGCGGGGTGAGCTCGCGCAGCTGCAGCGGATCGAGGACGTGGTGCGGCTGGGGCACGTCACCACGATCGAGACGAACCGGATCGTGCTCGACGACGGGACCGTCGAGGCGGACCCGGACACGCTGTACGTCGACTGCAGCGCCGCGGCGCTTCACCAGCCGCCGCCGGATCTCGCCGTGTTCGAACCCGGTGCGGTCAACATCCTTCCGACGCGGCAGGTCCAGCCGGTGTTCAGCGCGGCGCTGATCGGGTTCGTCGAAAGCCTGTCGGTCGATGACGACGAGAAGAACGCGATGTGCCAGGTGGTGCCGTATCCGACGGTTCCGCTCGACTGGCTCACGATGTGGCTGCCCACCCTGGTGAACACCGCTCGGTGGCGGCAGCGGCCCGAGGTGGCGCGCTGGGTTTCCCGCAGCCGGCTCAACGCGCTGGGCGCCGCTCAGCGTGGTCTCGACCCCGCCGACCCGCGCCGCCGCGAGCTTCGTGACGTCATGAACCGGACGGCGATCGAGGCGGCGGCCAGGATCCCGCACCTGCTCGCGACGCCGGACCACGGCGAGCGAGAGCGCCAGGCCGCCGGTTCCGCGCTCACCGGGCAGCACGCGTGAACCCGGTCAACCCGGACGTCGGCGGTCACCAGGTGGAGAACCCTTCACCTCCGCCTGGCTTCGTGCCCTATCGGCGATCGAGCCCGTACCTCGAGCTCATCGGGCCGGTTTACGAAGCCGAAGACGACCCGCTCGTCATCGGCCTCCGGCTCGAGGGCAAGCACACCAACGCTCGCGGCTTCGTCCACGCCGGACTGCTCGTCGCGCTGGCCGACAGCGTCCTGGGCCACACGATCCTGCGCACGTTCCCCGAATCCCCGCCGATCGTCACCGTCTCGCTGACGACCGACTTCACCGGGTCGGCCCACCGCGGCACGTGGCTGCAGGGCCAGGCGGACGTCACCCGCCACGGCTCCCGGCTGTCGTTCGCCCGCGCCACCTTCCACGCGGAGGGGCGCGTGATCATGACCGCCAGCGGCATCTTCGCCGCGCGACCACCGAAGTGAGCGAGCGCGCCTTCAGCCTTCTCCGACGATGTCGACGGAGATCTCCACGGCGGGAACGGTTCCCCGGTTCTCGAGCCAGTGCGTCGTGTTCCGGTCCTCGGGCCAGCCGGGTCCGGGACCGTAGTCCGTGGTCACCCCGTCCCGGTGATCGGTGATCGTTCCCTGCAGCACGTAGACGGTGCCGGGCCGGCCGCGGTGGTCGCGGACCGGGCCGTAGACGCCGCCGGGTTCGATCGTCACCATCCGCATGCGAAGGTGCCGCCCCGCCATCCCGGCGATTTCCCGGGCGAGGTCGACGGTCGCGAGGACCTGCACCGTTACGCCTCTGGTGTCGGGTCCCGCCTGTTCGTCGCTCATCGTGGTCTCGTTTCTCCGGCGCCGGGGTTGTCCCGGGATACGACGGTAACTCGTCCGCGGCTGAAAACCAGGGATGCGGCCCCGCCCAGGGCGACCGGCTGGAGCACGGACGTCCCGGATCGACGGCCCGGCGATAGATTGACGGCATGACTTCCACCGCAGACAAGGCCACGCTCCTGCAGGAGCTGCACGCGGCCCCGGAACTGCTGCTCGTCGTGAACGTCTGGGACGCGATCACCGCCAAGGTCGTCGCCGAGACGCCCGGGACCAAGGCGCTGGCCACCCCCAGCCACGGGATCGCGGCCTCGCGCGGCTACCCCGACGGCGAGAACATCCCGCGCGACGAGATGATCGCCGAGGTCGCCCTGATCGTGCGCGTCGCGGGCGACCTGCCCGTGACCGCCGACCTCGAGGCCGGCTACGGCGACCCGGGCGGCACGGTCGCGCGGGCGATCGACGTCGGCGCCGTCGGCTGCAACCTCGAGGACCAGATGAAACCGCTGGCCGATTCGGTGAAGGCGGTCGAGGCCGCCGTGGCCGCCGCCCAGCACACGGGTGTCGACTTCGTGCTCAACGCCCGCACGGACGCGTTCGTCAAGGCCGGTGACCGCGACCCCGACGAGGTGCTTGCCGACGCCATCGCCCGCGGCCGCGCCTACCTGGAGGCGGGCGCGTCGAACTTCTTCGTGCCCGGCCTGCTCGACGAGGACCAGGTGGCCCGCCTGGTCGACGCGCTCGGCGAGCGCAAGGTCAACCTGATCGGCATCCCCGGCTCGATCCCGCTCGCGCGTGCGCAGGAACTGGGCGTCTCGCGGGTTTCCTACGGCCCGTGGAGCCAGAACGTGGCCCTCACCGCCCTCGCGAAGCTCGCCGAGGACGTCTACGCCGGCGGCGGCCTGCCGTCGGACACGCGCAAGCTGAACTGACCCCACCTCCGGCCCCGGCAGGCCCGAAACCCGCCGGGGCCGGACTCGTTCGCCGCTTCATGCGGCGGTCTCGCCCGCGCCACCCCCGGCCCCGACCGGATTCCGCGACCCGCGACGCCCCCGCTGTGCCCCACTGCCTCGTGAAACCAATGCGGCTGCTCAGGCCGCCGCACCGTCGCGGTGACCCAGACGACGACCCCGCCGCCGTCGACCCGCCGGCCCCGTCCACGGTGACCACAACCGCGACGGTGACCCAGCAAGTCCCGGCTCCCGTCGAGGCCGAGCAGTCCAAAGCACAATCCGGTCAAGTGGGCGACGGGGTCTACCACGTCGGCAGCGACATTCCCGCGGGCCGATGGCGCACCAGCGGCCCCGGCGGGGGCGACCTCGGCTGCTACTGGGCTCGCGAACGCAACGACTCCGGCGACTTCGCCGCCCTGATCACCAACGGCCTGGTCTCCGGCCCCACCACGGTCACCGTCAAGAGCGGCGAATTCCTCGAACTGTCCGGCGGCTGCTCGTGGTCGCCGAGCAAGTAGCGATCACTCTCTGAGCAACGTGTTCGCGAAGCAGAATGTGCCGCCTCAGGCGAGTCGGCGCGTCACGGCGCGAAGGGGACTGTCCGTTTCGGACAGTCCCCTTCGGTGTCACTTCGTCGCTGCGAGGTGCTGCGGTGGCGTGCCGTCGAGGTCTTGACGCTCGGAGCCAGTGGATGCCGCCTTGGTCTTCAGCAGGGCGGCGAGCACGGTTCCCGCTGCCACCAAGGGAACGAGCCAGAGGAAGCCGTGCCCGATGGCGTCGGCGAACGAGGTCAGCAGCGGGGCGCGCACGTCGGCCGGGAGGGCGGCGATGGTGTCCGGCCGTGTCGGGTCGATGGTGTGCGCCGGGATCCGGCGGGCGAAGTCGCTCGCCAGGAGGCTGCCGAAGGCGGCCACGCCGAACGCGGCGCCGATGGAGCGGGCGAAGGTGACCACGGCGCTGGCGGCACCGAGATCGGTGGCGGCGACGGAGTTCTGCACGGCCGTCATCACCACCATCGGCACGAGGCCGATGCCGATCCCGGTCACGAAGAAGTAGCCGAAGAGCGCGATCGGCACGGTGTGCGGGGCGAGAGTGCTGAGCAGCAGGAGCCCGGCGACGTTGAGGGCCATTCCCGTGACGAGGACGGTCTTGCGCCGCGCGGGGTGCGCCGCCCACCGGCCGGCGAGGCTCTGGCTGACGACCAGCCCGACGACCAGCGGCAGCATGTGCACGCCGGAGAGCGTGGCGGTGACCCCGTCGACGATCTGGAGGTACGTGGGCAGGTAGACCAGGACGCTGAACATCGCGACGTTGGCGATGAACCCGACCGCCGACGACAGCACGACCGTGCGGGAGGAGAACAGCGACAGCGGCAGCACCGGTGCGCCGGCTCGGCGCTCGACCGGGATGACGAGCGCGATCAGCACCAGAGCGGCGAAACCCAGCCCCAGCACGCCCGGCGACGTCCAGCCCCACCGCTGGCCGAACGAGGCGATGAGCACCAGCGCGGTCGCAGCACCGGCGAGGAGCACCGCGCCGAGGTAGTCGATGCGGGCGGCGGCGGTGCGCTTCGCGGCCGGCAGCGCCCGGGCGGCGATCACCAGCGCGACCAACCCGACGGGCACGTTGATCAGGAACGCCCACCGCCAGGACAGCTGGTCCGTGAAGACCCCGCCGAGCAACGGGCCGACGATGCTCGCGACGCCGTACACGGAACCGAACAGACCTTGGTAACGGCCGCGCTCGGCGGCGCTGACGAGATCGCCGACCAAGGCGAAAGTCAGCACGATCATGCCGCCGCCGGCAACGCCCTGCAGGGTGCGCGCCGCGATCAGCTCCGGCAGATTCCGGGCCAGGCCGCACAGCGCGGACGCGACCAGGAAAGTGCTCGTGGCGACCAAGTACAGCCGTTTGCGGCCGAGCATGTCGCCGAGCTTGCCCCACAACGGCGTGACGGCGGTCGACGCGAGCAGGTACGCCGCGCTGACCCACGCGATGTCACTGAACCCGTTGAGCTCGGCGGCGATCCGGGGGATCGCGGTGGACACGATGGTCTGGTCGAGGGAGGCCAGCAACACGGCCAGCACCAACGCGGTCATGGCGAGCCGGATCGCGGATCTCGCGGATGTGTCGGAGGTTGCACTACGCATGGGAAACGACCTCGAGAAAAGAGTGCAGGAGCGGCTGGCACGGCCGGGGCCTGCTGGATGTGGGGTGGGTGAATCGGTCGAGCGCCGGTGGGGGGTTTGCCGGGGTCCGGCCGCGCGAGCCGGTCCGAAGCACTGGTGCGGCGGCGCGGTGTGATGAGCGGGAATCGGGAGTACGGGTGCTGATCGGCCGGGCTGTGCGGGGTGTGAACCGGACTACCTGGCCAGACAGTGCAGGTGCTGCGCCCCTCCGGGTGTGGATCGGAAGGAGCGGGATCGCGTGCGACGGCGCCTGCGGATGCGAATCGGGTGGGTCGGTCGTGAGTACGGGTGGTGGTCGGCTGGGCTCTGCCGGGGTGTGAATTGAGAGCGGGCCGGGCAGCGCAGGTGTTGCGCCCTGCGGGTATGGATCGGAGGGGGCGGGGTCGCGTGCGGCGGCGTCTGCGGATGCGAATCGGGTGGGTCGGTCGCGAGAACGGGTGCTGGTCGGCTCGGCTCTGCGGTGTGTGAACCGGGCGACCTGGCCAGACAGTGCGGGTGTTGCGCCCCTGCGAGTCTGGGTCGGAGGGGGCGGGGTCGCGTGCGGCGGCGTCTGCGGATGGGAATCGGGTGGGTCGGTCGTGAGTACGGGTGGTGGTCGGCTCGGCTTTGCGGTGTGTGAATTGAGAGCCGGCCAGGCAGCTGCGGCCCTCCGGGTGTGGATCGGAAGAAGCGGGATCGGGTGCGACGGCCCTGCGGATGCGAATCGGGTGAGTCACTCGTGAGTACGAGTGCTGATCGGCTCGGCTCTGGGGTGCGAATTAAGAGCCCGCCAGACAGTCCAGGTGCCGCTTGGCGGGGTCCCGCCAAGCGTGAATCAAGCGGGCGGTGGGAGACACGAGGGCCGTGTGGCTGCCCATGCCAGGTGTGAATTGCGTGCAGTGCCGCAGGTGCTCGCCGGCCGGGCGTGTCATCAGGGCGAGTCGAGCGAGCCGGTCGAAAGCGTCGTTGTGGCCGGCCCGCTCGTGAGGAGTGAGCAAGTGAGTCGGGCGGCAGTCAGACGGTGACCGTCTTCGACTCGGTGTACTGCAGGAGCCCGGCTGCGCCGTATTCGCGGCCGATTCCGCTGGCTTTGAAGCCGCCGAACGGGCCGTCGAAGCCGATGGGGGCGCCGTTGATGGTGACGGTGCCGGTGCGGATGCGGCGGGCGACCGCGAGCGCGTGCGCTTCGTCGGTGGACCAGACGCCGCCGGACAGACCGTATTCGGAGTCGTTGGCGATGCGCACGGCGTCGTCTTCGTCGTCGTAGGCGATGACGACGAGGACCGGCCCGAAGATCTCCTCCTGGGCGATGCGCATGGAATTGTCGACGTCCGCGAACACGGTGGGCGTGACGTAGTTGCCGCCTTCGAGGCCCGGCGGGATCTGCGGGCCGCCGGTGACGAGCCGGGCGCCTTCGTCGAGGCCGGTCCGGATGTAGTCGAGCACGCGCTGCTGCTGGTCGCGGCGGACCATCGGCCCGATGAAGGTCTCGTCGGCACTCGGATCGCCCACGGGCAGGGACTCGACGACGGCCTTGAGCGCGCCGACAACCTCATCGTAGCGGCTGCGCGGCGCGAGGATCCGGGTCTGCGCGATGCAGGCTTCGCCGTTGTTGAGCAGGGAGCTGAACTGCAGTCCTCGCGCGGCCTTCTCCACGTCGGCGTCGGGCAGGATGACGGCCGCGGACTTGCCACCGAGCTCGAGGCTGACGCGCTTGAGCTGCGCGCCGGCGAGCGACGCGATGCGGCGGCCCGCCCGGGTGGAACCGGTGAACGCGATCTTGTCGACACCCGGGTGCGTGACCAGGTACTCGCTGGTCTCCCGATCGGCCGGCAGCACGCTGATCACCCCCGCCGGGAGCTCGGCGTGCTCCAGCAGCTGCGCGAGCAGGTTCATGCTCAGCGAGTTCTCCGGCGAAACCTTGAGCACGACGGTGTTTCCCGCCAGCAGCGCCGGGATGATCTTGGCCAGAGCGGCCGAGAACGGCGAGTTCCACGGGATCACCGCTGCGACGACGCCGACGGCTTCGCGGCGCACCACGGACCGGAAGGGCGCGTTCGGATCGGACGGTTCCAGCGTCTCCTCCCAGCCGAGGTCCTCGGCCGCTTTCAGGTACGCGTTCGCCTGGCGGGTGAGGCCCGGCTGGCCCGCGCGGGTGAACCACAGGGCGGAGCCGTTCTCCGCCGAAATGAGCGAGGCGATCTCGTCGGCGTGTTCCTCCCGCAGCGCGGTGAGCCGGCGGACGGCCGCGATCCGCTCGGCGGGCGCCGTGTGCGGCCAGGGGCCCTCGTCGAACCCCTGCCGGGCGGCGGCCACGGCGCGGTCGACGTCGGCGGGCTGCGCCTGCGCGGCCTGGCCGAGCAGGGAGCCGTCGTGCGGCGACAGGAGGTCGAGGAGCCGGGGGTCGCTCGGCTCGGTCCAGGTGCCGCCGATGAAGAGGTCGGGGTGGGTGATCACGGTGTCTCCTTGACGGGGTGCTCTCTCTATCTGCCTCACCACTGTAGCACTTATGTGTCACATGAGTGTGGCAATTACTGTCTGGAGCGTCACACCGTGGTGTAGGTTGGAGGCATGAGAGCTGACGCCGCGCGAAACGTGGAACTCGTGCTCACCACCGGCGCGCGCATGCTCGCCCAGGACCCGGCCGCGAGCATCGCCGCGATCGCGGCCGAGGCCGGCGTCGACCGCCGCACGGTCTACCGCCGGTTCGCCTCCCGCGACGAACTGCTGGCCGCCGTCTACCAGGCACGGCTGGACGCGATCGAGGCGGCGATCGAGGCGGCGCGGCTTCGCGAGGCGCCGGCCCCGGTCGCGCTGCACCGCTACGTCGAGGGCATCATCGAGGTGAACCGCACCTGGCCGGTCGAACTGACCCGCATGCGCGCGGAGCCGGCGATCCGCGAACGGCGGCAGCGCGCCATCGTGGAAGTCGACGCCTTCCTCCGGCGGGCCACCGACGAAGGCCTGATGCGGCCGGGGATGCCGGACGGGTGGGCCGGCGTCGTCCTCGGCAATCTGCTGCACCTGGCGGCCCAGGAGATGTCCGAGCTGACTGCAGCGCAGGCCGCCGACGTGCTCGTGACCACCTTCCTGGACGGCTTCGGAGCGCGGTGATGTGCTCAGCTCGCCACGAATCGCTGGGTGGACTTGGGGACCGTGGGTCCGCGGGCGTTCGGCCGAATGGTTCGCCCTTCGTTGACGAGTCGGGCGGTCCTCCCTAGGTTCGACGCACTCGCCCACCCGAAGGAGCGGTCATGGCTATTCCCGCGCCCGACGCGGCCCGGCTCGCGGCTTTGTCCCAGCACTACGGATTCGCCTTGGCCGAGGCGGAGATCGACGAATTCGTCCCCGCGGTTCAGGCGACCCTGGCGGCTTCGGAGGAGGTCGAACGGCTGCACGCCAGGACGGCGCCCGCGGTTCCCGAACGGGAATCCTCGGTGCCGGCGGACAATCCGCTCAACGCCTGGTCGGTGCGGACCAGGATCAGTGAGACGACCGAAGGTCCGCTGGCGGGCCGCACGGTCGCGGTGAAGGACAACATCGCCGTGGCCGGAGTGCCCATGGTCAACGGATCGGCGACGATGGACGGCTTCGTGCCGAGGCGGGACGCGACGGTGGTGCGCCGGCTGCTCGCCGCGGGTGCCACGATCACCGGCAAGTCGACGTGTGAAGACCTGTGTTTCTCCGGCGCCAGTTTCACGTCGTGGCCCGCGCCGGTCCGCAACCCGTGGGACCGTTCGCGCAACGCGGGCGGGTCGTCCAGCGGCAGCGCCGCGTTGGTGGCGAACGGCGACGTCGACCTGGCGGTGGGCGGCGACCAGGGTGGTTCGGTGCGGATCCCGGCGTCGTTCACCGGGATCGTGGGACACAAGCCGACGTACGGCCTGGTCCCTTACACCGGCGCCTTCCCGATCGAGCAGACCATCGACCACCTCGGCCCGATGACGCGCACGGTGGGCGACGCGGCCCTGATGCTCGGCGTGCTGGCCGGCGTCGACGGGTACGACTCCCGGCAGCCGACCGTGCTCGATCCGGTCGACTACCTCGCCGCTCTGCGCGAGAGCCCGGCCGGTCTGCGGATCGGCGTGGTGCGGGAAGGGTTCGGGACGCCGGTGTCGCTGGGCGGCGTCGACGACGCGGTCCGGGCCGCGGTGGACGTGCTGCGGTCGGCCGGGCTGACCGCGGACGAGGTCTCGGTCCCGTGGCACACCGACGCCATGGCGGTGTGGAACGTGATCGCGACCGAAGGTGCCGCGTACCAGATGGTCGACGGCAACGCTTACGGAATGGGCACCTGGGGCCAGTACGACCCGGAGCTGATCGCGCACTACGCCCAGGGCCGGCTCGCGCGCGGCGGGGAACTGTCCAAAACGGTCCAACTCGTCGGCCTTTCGGGGCGCTACACCTTCGAGCTCGGCGGCGGGAAGTACTACGCCATGGCGCGCAACCTCTCCTACGAACTGCGCGACGCCTACGACGCGGCACTGGCCGAGTACGACGTCCTCGTGATGCCGACGCTGCCCTACGTCGCGCGGGAATTGCCGTCGCGCGACATCTCCCTCGCCGACTACCTGGACACGGCGTTGTCGATGATCGGCAACACGGCTCCCTTCGACGTGACCGGGCACCCCGCCTGCAGCGTTCCGGCCGGGCTCGTGGACGGCCTGCCCGCCGGGATGATGATCATCGGCAAGCGGTTCGACGACGCCACCGTCCTGCGCGTCGCCCACGCCTACGAGCAGGCGGTGGGAGGTTTCCCCGCTCCCGCCGGTGCCGGGGCCGGGGTCACTTCCTGAGCCGTACCAACGCTTTCGATCCGGCGCCCGAGCGAACCTCTCGCTCGGGCGCCGTTTTCATCGTGCCATCGGCGGAAAGCGGATCCGCCACGGCCGGGCCTGCGCACCACGGCTGCTCGCGACGTGCGAAGAGCTTTCCGCCTTGTTCGCGTCCGCGGTGGACCGCACAGTCTGATGTGGACGGGTCAGAGCGCCAGCAGTTCGTCGAGCACCGCCCGCAGTTCGGGCCGGCGGTCGTCACGGCGCCACGCCGCGCGCAGATCGACGTCCTGAGGTGGAGCGTCGAGCGGGACGAACGCCACGTGCGGGTCGGTGACGTTGCGGGCGACGGAACTGAGTGTGAGGTGGCAGCCCACCTGAGCACTGACCAGCGCCAGCGAGGTCTGCGTGTCGGGTGCGATCTGCACGACGTCCGCGACGAAACCCGCGGCGTGCGCCAAGCGGCGCAGCCGATCCGGCAGGACGGCGCCCTCGTGCGGTGGCAGCGACACAAAAGTGTCGCCCTTCAGCTGCTCGATCGAGAGCCGCTGCGCGCCGGCCAGGGGATGGGTGTCGGGGAGCGCGATCACGAGGGCGTCGGGCATCACGACTTCGGCGGCCACGTCGCCCGGTACGACGTCCCACCGGCCCAGCGCGATGTCGGTTTCGCCCTGTACCAGCTTCTTCATCGCCGGCTGGGCGAAGTTCTGGCTCGACAGCTCCAGCCGGATGCCGGGGCGACGCGACCGGATCAGCCGCGCGAGCCGCGCGACCAGGGGGTGGGTGGAGACGCCGGCGAACGCGATCCGCACCAGCCCGACCTCGCCGTCGCCGGCGGATCGCACGGCGGCTTCGGCACGGCGCAACGCTTCGAGGACGTCCTTCGCCGGGTCGAGCAGCGCCTGCCCGCCGGCGGTCAGGCTCACGGAGCGGGTGTTGCGCTCGAACAGCTGCACGCCGAGCTCGCGTTCCAGCTGTTTGATCGTGCGGCTCAGCGGCGGCTGGGCGACGTGCAACCGCTCGGCGGCGCGGCCGAAGTGCAGTTCTTCGGCCACGGCGAGGAACGAACGGAGCTGCTGGACATCCATAATTGTCCAGATGGTATCGCACAAGGACTGATTAGGTATTGGACTGATATCAATCGCCGGTCGATAGTAATGGTCATGTACACGGGCAACCCCGACGTCCCCGACGACGTGTTCGCGGACGTCCTCAGCCAGATCGACGACTTCGTGCGCACCCGCGTCCTGCCTCGCGAACGCGAGATCATGACCACCGACGCCATCCCCGCCGACCTCCGGGACCAAGCCGCCGCGATGGGGTTGTTCGGGTACGCGATCCCGCAGGAGTGGGGCGGGCTCGGCCTCGATCTGATCCAGGACGTCGAAGTCGCCATGACCTTGGGCTACACGTCGTTGTCCCTGCGCTCGATGTTCGGCACCAACAACGGCATCGCCGGCCAGGTCCTCGTCGGGTTCGGCACGGACGAACAGCGGGCGCGGTGGTTGCCGGGCATCGCGTCCGGCGAGGTCGTCGCTTCCTTCGCGCTCACCGAACCCGGAGCCGGGTCCAACCCGGCCGGACTTCGCACGAGCGCGAAACCGGACGGCGACGGCTGGCTCATCGACGGCGGCAAGCAGTTCATCACCAACGCGACCGAAGCCGGCCTGTTCGTCGTGTTCGCCCGGACCCGGCCCGCGTCGGAGTCCGGTCCGGGGATCGCGGTGTTCCTCGTGCCGGCCGACGCACCGGGCATCCACGTCGGCCCGAAGGACGCCAAGATGGGGCAGGAGGGTTCCCGCACCGCGAACGTCACCTTCTCCGGGGTCCGCGTCGGCCCGGACGCGCTGGTGGGCGGGGACGGTGAAGTCGGCTACCGGGCCGCGATGACGTCGCTCGCCCGCGGCCGCGTCCACCTGGCCGGGCTCGCCGTCGGCACCGCGCAGCGCGCACTCGACGAATCGGTCGCCTACGCCGCCACCGCGACACAGGGCGGCACGCCGATCGGGGATTTCCAGTTGGTGCAGGCGATGATCGCCGACCAGCAGACCGGCGTGCTCGCCGGCCGCGCCCTCGCCCGCGAGGCCGCCCGGCTGTACGTGACCGGCGAGGACCGCCGGATCGCGCCGTCGGCGGCGAAGCTGTTCTGCACCGAGATGGCCGGGAAGGCCGCGGACCTCGCCGTGCAGGTGCACGGCGGCAGCGGGTACCTGAAGGAGGTCCCCGTCGAGCGTATCTACCGCGACGTGCGGCTGATGCGGCTCTACGAGGGCACCAGCGAAATCCAGCGCTTGATCATCGGCGGCGGGCTCGTGCGGGCCGAGAAGAAGAAGCAGTCGTGACGCGCCCGCTCGACGGGGTCACCGTCGTCGCCATCGAGCAGGCCGTCGCCGCGCCGCTGGCCACCCGCAACCTCGCCGACCTCGGCGCTCGCGTGATCAAGGTCGAGCGCATCGACGGCGGTGATTTCGCGCGCAGCTACGACCACGTCGTCCAAGGCACCGGCGCGCACTTCGTCTGGCTCAACCGCGGCAAGGAGTCGATCGCGCTCGACCTCAAGACGCCGGAGGGCCGCGACGTCGTCCGCCGGCTCATCGCGAACGCCGACGTGTTCCTGCAGAACCTCGCCCCGGGCGCCGCGGAGCGCCTCGGCCTCGGCGCGGACGCCCTGCGCGCCGAGCACCCCGAGCTCGTCGTGGTGAACGTGTCCGGCTTCGGCTCGGGCGGGCCGATGGAGCACCGCAAGGCCTACGACATGCTCGTGCAGGCCGAGGCCGGCCTCATCGCGATCACGGGCACACCCGAGACGCCGGTCAAGACCGGCATCCCGACGTCCGACATCGCCTCGGGCATGTACTGCTCGCAGGCGGTGCTGGCCGCACTGCTGCGCCGCTGGCGCACCGGCGAGGGCGCCACCATCGAGGTCTCGATGTTCGAGGCCACCGTCGAGTGGATGGGCTACGCGCTCTACACCCGGATGTACTCCGGGACCCAGCCTTCCCGCATGGGACTGAGCCACAGCTCGATCGCTCCCTACGACGCCTTCCCGACCCGTGACGGGCAGCTGCTGATCGGCGTGCAGAACGACACCGGTTGGCGCACCTTGGTTTCCTCGGTGCTCGAAGCCCCGGAACTCGCCGGCGACCCGCGGTTCGCCACCAACGTCGCCCGGGTCGCCCACCGCGCCGCATGCGACGCCGCGGTCGCCGCCCGCACCGTCCGCTGGACCAACGCCGAGCTCGACGAGCGGCTCGCCGCGGCCGGCGTGCCCGCCGCCCAGCTCAAGCAGGTCGGCCAGGTCGTCGACCACCCCCAGCTGCGAGCCCGCGACCGGTGGCGCAAGGTCGGCACCGAATTCGCCCAGGTCGACGCGCTCCTGCCGCCCGCGACGTTCGCCGACGTCGAGGCGGCCATGGGCGACGTCCCCGCGCTCGGGCAGCACACCCACGCCCTGCTGGTCGAGTCCGGAGTGGACGCCGACGACTTCGTCGCCCGCGGCATCGCCTCCCAGTCCCGGCTCGGCCGATCCTGAGCGGCGAAGGTCTGATCGCGACGAGATGACGTGATCCCGCCACTGGGCGGCCGCGCGCTCCCTACACTGAGCGCGTGGCTGCCCCGCACGTGATCGCCGAGCGCTATCGGCTGGAGGAACGCCTCGGCGCCGGCGGGATGGGCGTCGTCTGGCGGGCGACGGATCTGGAGCTGCGGCGGACCGTCGCGCTCAAGCGGTCGATCGACGGCGACGGCGGGCAGATCCGGCGTGAGGCGCGGCTGGGCGCATCGCTGCACCACCCGCACGTCGTGGCGGTGTTCGACTCCGTCGCCGACGGCGACGACCGGTGGCTGGTGATGGAGTACCTGCCGGCGCGCAGCCTGGAAGAGATCGTGCGCGCCGACGGGGTCCTGGCACCGGAGCGGGCCGCGGCCATCGGCGCGCAGATCGCCTCCGCGCTCGCCGCGATGCACGCCCGCGACATGGTGCACCGCGACATCACCCCCGGCAACGTGCTGGTCACCGACGACGGCACGGCCAAGCTCGCGGACCTCGGGATCTCCCGCTGGGCGGAGGTCACGCTCACCGGCAGCGCCAGCGTCGGCGGCACGGCGGGGTACCTCGCTCCGGAGGTCGCGAACGGGTACGCGGCCGGCTCCGCCGCGGACGTGTTCTCGCTCGGCGCGACGCTGTTCGCGGCCGTCGAGGGCGTTTCCCCTTGGGGCAGCGGGGAACGCGGGCCCTTCGCGCAGCTGCGGCGCGCGGCCGAGGGCACCGTGGAACCGGCGCGGCACGCCGGTTCGCTCGAACCCGTGCTCGCAGCGATGCTCAGCCGCTCGCCCGGAAAACGCCCCAGCGCCGCCGAGGCGGAGGCCTTGTTGACGGGCGCGCCGGCGGCGCCGGTGTCACCCCGCCGGAGACGGCCCGGGCGGCGGCTGAAGCTCGTGGCCGCCGGCGTGCTCGGCGCCGTCGTGCTGCTGGTCGCCGGGCTCCTGGTGTTCACCCGCGGCGAGCCGCCGGCCGCGAACGCGACCGTGGACCTCGTCGGGGACCCCGCCACCGCCGACCCGTGCTCGCTGCTGACGGTGAACTCCCTCGGCCCGTACGGGAAGGTGTTCCTCGAACCGAACCTCGGCACGTTCGCCCGCTGCGACCTCGACACGACCCTGCCCGGCGACGGCGGCACGATCGTGACCAGCCTGGAGCTGTCCGCTCCGGAGGAGTACCCGCAGGTGCCCCCGGTTCGCGGACGGCTCGGCGAGATCCAGCGCCCGAACGCCGACCCGGGGAAGTGCCGCCGCTACTTCGTCCTGCCGGACTTGACGGTCGTCACCGTCAGCTCCGTGCGCGCCGACGGCGGCGAAGCCCAGCAGCTGTGCGCGATGGCGGACGCCGTCGTCGGGGATGCCTACGCACGGGCGGTCCGCGGCCCGATCGCGCGCCGCGCCCAGCCGTTTCCCCCGGCTTCGCTGGCGCGCGTGGACGCCTGCACCCTCGTCGACGACGCGACGCTGCGCCGGTTCGCCGGTCCGGACCACCCGATCGACCGGCACTTCGGGAACTGGGCCTGCTCGTGGGGCCACGACGCCGAATCGGTGGATCTGTACTACGACCGGCAGTGGCCGCTGGCGGCCGATCCGCCGGAGGGCCAGACCCGCACGACCGCGGGCGGGCGCCCGGCGTACGTCGACCCGCACGAGGACGAAGGCGACACCTGCGACGTCACCGTCGACTACCGCACCTACACCCCGGCGATCCCGTCGCTGAAGGGCACGCCGGCGCAACGCGACGAGACCGTGCTCGTGGAGTACACCGACGAGGCGAACAAGGGGCACCTCGACGTCATCTGCGCGAGCGCTCAGTCGATCGCCGAGGTCGTCGCCGCGCGGCTCCCGCGGGCTTGATCCGGACGGCGCCGTGCGGTGCTTGACACCCCGGTGCCGCTACGGGGTCTCCTCGGTGTCGTGCGCGGAAACGAGCGTCTCCTGCAGCTTCGCGATCGCGAAGCCCCACGCTTGCGTGGCGGTGGGTTTGGGCGGCAGCGCGATCTCCTCGGCGTTGGTGACGACGTCGAGCAGCACGGGCCCGTGGTGGGTGAGCGCGTCGCGCACGGCGGCGTCGACGTGGCCGGGGTTTTCGACGCGGACGCCGTGGATGCCGCAGGAGCGGGCGACGGCGGCGAGGTCCGGGTTCGCGAGCTGCGTGCCGAACTCGGGGATGCCGCCTTGTTCCTGTTCGAGCTTCACCATGCCGAGCCGGGAGTTGTCGAACACGACGATCTTCACCGGCAGGTCGTAGGCGGCGACCGTGAGCAGTTCGCCCATGAGCATGGTGAGCCCGCCGTCACCGCAGAACGCGATGACCGGGCGGGCGGGGTCGAGCTGGGCCGCGCCGAGCGCCTGCGGGAGCGCGTTGGCCATGGAGCCCAGGTTGTACGAACCGAGCAGTCGCCGGGTTCCGCGCAGGGTGACGAAGCGCGCGAGCCACACGGTGGACATGCCGGTGTCGGACGTGAACACCGCGTCGTCCGCGGCGTGGCGGTCGACGGCCGCGGCGAGCACCTCCGGCCGGATGGCGTGCTCGCGGTTGTCGAAGTGCTTGCGGACGCGGCCGGCGGCGCTGGAGTCGTACGCCGGATCGGCGAGGTGGCGCTGCCGGTCGCGCCACGCCGCGTACTTCGCCGTCGCCGCCGTGAGGTGCTCGCGCGCGGGTTTCGGTTCGAGCCGTGGCAGGAGCGCCGACAGCGTCGCTCGCGCGTCGCCGACGAGGCCGTGGTCCACGTGGACGCGCCGGCCGATGTGCTCGCCGTCGGCGTCGATTTGCACCACGACCTTGTTCTTCGGGTACCAGTCGCGGTACGGGAAGTCCGTGCCCACCATCAGCAGGGCGTCGCCGTGGTCGAGCGCGTGTTGAGCCGCGGGGTTGCCGAGCAGGCCGGTTTGCCCGACCTGGTACGGATTGCCGTCTTCGAGCACTTCTTTGCCCTTGAGGGTCAGCACCACCGGCGCGCCCAGGGCTTCGGCCGTGGCGAGCACCTCGTCGCGCGCGTCGCGGGCGCCCGCTCCGACGAGCATGGTCACGGTCGCCGCGTCGTTGAGCACGTCGGCGACCTCGGCCAGCACCGGAGCCAGCGGAACTACCCGCGGGCGCTGCGTCACGAACCGCGGCTCCCGGGTCCCGTGCGGAAGGTCCTGCCCCCCGACGTCACCCGGCACCGTGAGCACCGCGACGCCGCCGCGCGCGTAGGCCGTGTTGACCGCCAGCTCCAGCAGGTACGGCAGCTGCGCGGAGTCGGTGACGGTCCGGGAAAACACGGCGACGTCACGGAAAACGGCGTCGTTGTCGACTTCCTGGAAGTGGTCGCTGCCGAGTTCCGCGCTGGGCACCTGACCGCAGATCGCCAGGACGGGCGCGTGGGACTTCTTCGCGTCGTAGAGCCCGTTCAGCAGGTGGATCGAGCCGGGGCCGACCGTGCCCATGCACACCCCGATCCGGCCCGTCAGCTGCGCCTGCGCACCCGCGGCGAACGCCCCGGCTTCCTCGTGCCGCACACCGATCCACCGCAGGCGCGGCTCGCGGCGCAGCGCGTCGGTGATCGGGTTGAGGGCGTCGCCGACCACCCCCCACATCGCCGCCACGCCGTGGTCGGCCAGGCTCTTCACCAGCATCGTGGCGACAGTCGTCATCGCGGGCCTTTCAGCGGTATTCGGGGTTGGGGTTGGCGAAGTCGAACCGCTCGCCGTTGTCCCAGGCGGCGCGCTGGTTGCCGTGCGCGGGCACGCCGCCGGCGTCCTTGAGCAGCTTCGCGAGGTGCATCAGGTTCCACGTCATGAAGGTCGTGTTGCGGTTCGTGAAGTCGTTCGCCGGTCCACCGGAGCCCGGGTCCAGGTAGGACGGTCCGGGCCCGATCTCGCCGAGCCACCCGGCGTCGGCCTGTGGCGGGATCGTGTAACCGAGGTGCTGGAGGCTGTAGAGCACGTTCATCGCGCAGTGCTTCACGCCGTCCTCGTTGCCGGTGATCAGGCACCCGCCCACCCGGCCGTAGTAGGCGTACTGGCCGGCGTCGTTGAGCAGGTGCGAGCAGGCGTACAGCCGCTCGATGACCTTCTTCGTCTCCGACGAGTTGTCGCCGAGCCAGATCGGTCCGCACAGGACGAGGATGTCGGCGGCGAGCACCTTCTCGTACAGGGTGGGCCATTCGTCGCTCGCCCAGCCGTGCTCCGTCATGTCCGGATACACGCCGATCGCGATGTCGTGGTCGATCGTCCGGATCACCTCGACCTCGACGCCCTCGCGCGCCATCAGGTCCGCGCTGATGCGGATGAGGCCTTCCGTGTTGCTCGGTTCCGGGGAGCGTTTCAGGGTGCCGTTGAAGAACACGGCGCGCAGGCCGTCGAAGCGGGGGCTCACGTCTTCTCCCTCGTGGCCAGGCCGAGGTCCACCCGGCGCCGGTGCGCTCGTGGTGGCGCTGACTCGAACCCTAGGCAAGTTCCGCGGCCGTCGCCATTAATGAAGCCTTACGGGGGCTTGCGGAAGTGTTAGGGTGCGCGTCGGCCTGCTACTGCTTCGCCGCACGCGCCACGATGCTGAACCCCAGCTTTTCAAGCACCTTCACCGCGCCGGACCGGCCGCCTTCGAAGTCGGCGGGGGCCAGGCGCTCACCGGTCGCGAACTCGTACGCGGTACCCAGCACGGCCTTGTGCGGGTAGCGGCGCTCGCGCCACACGAGCTCATAACTCCGCGACGGCCCGAACCCGTGCGCGGCGAAGAAGCCTTCCGCGCCCAGCCGGTCGTACTCCTCCAGCGCGCGAACGACATCGGCGTGGCCCACTCGGCTCCAGGACACCATCGGCGCGGCCCTCCTCGGTCGGTGATCCGGTCGTCGTTGGCAGCCTCATCCGGGTCGGCCGGGCATTGCATCGGGGAGTTCCCCAGCGGGTGACCGGTGGCCGGGGTGTCGGTCAACGTATGGACTTGCCAGTCCATTTTTTCGTCGGCACCCTGCGAACGCAGACCTGGCGAAAGGACAGCACAGATGGAACTGCAGTTGCGCGGCAAGCGCGCGCTCGTCACCGGATCCAGCTCCGGGCTCGGTGAGGCGATCGCGAAGCGCCTGGCGGCCGAGGGGGCAGCCGTGGTGGTGCACGGGCGGAACGAGGCGCGGACGGTGGCCGTGGCGAAGGCCATCCTCGATGAGGGCGGCGAGGCGGCGTACGCGATCGGCGATCTGGGCAGCGACCGCGGCGCGGACGAGGTGGCCGCGGCCGCCGTCGAGGGTGGTCCGATCGACGTGCTGGTCAACAACATCGGCGCGTACGATTCGAACCTGACCTGGGCCACGGCGTCCACAGAGGACTGGGCCGGGCTCTACAACGTGAACGTGATCACCAGCGTGCGCACGATCCAGCGGTTCGTGCCGGGCATGCGTGAGCGCGGGTGGGGCCGGGTCATCCAGATCAGCAGCGTCCTCGGCGCCCTCCCGGCCGCGTCCCAGCCTCACTACGCGGCCACGAACGGAGCGCGCAACACACTCGCGAAGTCGCTCGCGCGGGACTTGAAGAACACCGGCGTCACGTCGAACACCGTCGCGGCCGGGGGCATCCTCACGCCGGCGATGCAGCCGGCGCTGGAGGAACTCGGCCGGAGCAACGACTGGGGCCGCACGTGGGACGAGATCGAGCCGCGGCTGGTCGAGGCGTTGTCGCCCAACGACATCGGGCGCATCGGGCGGCCGGAGGAGTACGCGGGCCTCGTCGCGTTCCTGGCCAGCCCGTTGTCCTCCTACGTCACCGGCGCGACCTTCACCGCCGATGGCGGCTGGTACGGCTGAGGAGGGCCGGCCGGCGGCGCTCACTTCTCGGCCGGCTGGGCCAGGTCGAGGCTCATCAGGTCGTTGCCGACGACCACGGGGCCGCGGTAGCCGGCCGCGATGGCGGTGCGGAACCGGTCGTCGGTGACGGAGCCGTCGCCCGGGTAGACGTGGGTGAGGACGAGCGCCTTGGCGCCGGCGGTGCGGGCGACGGCGCCGACGCCGGGTACGGGGGGTGGCCGCCCGCCGCGGGGCGGGAGTTCAGCGGGGTGTGCGCGCTCGTGAACTGGATCGTCATCGTGTCGTACAACGGGGTGCCGCGGAACGTCTCGGTGGCGGCTTCGACGGCCATGACCTCGTTGACCAGCACGTCGGCGCCGGTGGCGAGGTTCGTCAGGTTTTCGCACGGGGTGCTGTCGCCGCTGAACACCACGGTCGCGTGCGGGGTGCGGAAGTGGAACGCGAACGCGGGGAACACGGGCGGGTGGTCGACGAGCGTCGCGGTGACTTCGACCTTGTCGTCAAGCTACACGGGGATCGGCGCGATCTTCGGCCGGCGGGTTCGACGAGGCTGTCTCTCAGCGGGCCGGATCGTCGAGTGGCTGGGCGAGCGGTTCACTTCGGCCCGAATGCAACCCACGCGCTCGTCCGGGGATTCCCGGGACAGGTAATTCTCACGATCCGGGTTTTTGTCGGTGTCCCCGGTTAAGGTGCCACCCGGTAGATCTTGGTGAGGAGTGTGGGGACGTGGGCTGGAGCCGGAACATCCGAGTGGCCGCGGCGGTGGCGGTGGCCGCGCTGGGCTTGGCGGCGTGCGGGGGCGGTGATCAACCGGCTGCGCAGAGCAAGGGTGGCGCGCCGATCGTCGTGGCGTCGTTCAACTTCACCGACAGTCAGATCCTGGCGGAGATCTACGCCGGTGCGCTGGAGGCGAAGGGGTACCCGGTCACGCGCAAGCTGAACCTGGGCTCGCGCGAGCTGATCTACCCGTCGCTGAAGAAGGGTGAGCTGCAGTTCGTGCCGGAGTACCAGGGCGCGGCCATCGCGACCGGCTTCGGCAAGGACGCGGTGAAGGACGCCGCCGGGGAGCACGCGCAGCTGGCGCAGCTGTTCAAGCCGGAGGGCGTCGGCCTGCTGAACTACTCGCCGGCCGAGGACAAGGACGTGTACGTCGTGAAGGCCGACCTCGCGAAGGCGAAGGGGCTCACGAAGATCAGCGACCTGAAGAAGCTGGACAAAGTGGTCATGGCGGGCGGACCGGAGTGCGAGACCCGGCTGCCGTGCTTCAAGGGTTTCACCGACGTCTACAAGCTGACGAACGCGACGTTCAAGACCGTGCAGGAGATCGGGCCGCGCGTGCAGCAGCTCGACTCCGGCGGCGCGACCGTGATCCCGGTCGACTCGGTCAGCCCCGTCGCGGGTGACCCGAAGTACGTGGTGCTGCAGGACGACCTCGGCATCGAGCCCACGGAGAACGTGGTGCCGGCCGTGAGCCAGAAGGTGCTCGACGAGCGCGGGGCGGACTTCGCGAACGTCGTCAACGCCGTGAGCGCGAAGCTGAACACGGACAACCTGCGCGAGCTGAACTCCCGCGTGGACGCCGACGGCGACCCGGCTGCCGACGTCGCGAAGGACTGGCTGCAGCAGCAGGGTCTGGCCTGAGCCGCCCTCGCCAACGCCTGACCGGCATCGCGACGCTGTGTGCAAGCGGGGCCGGTGAGGCGGTGGCGGCGCGGTTCGGGAAAACACTGGCCTGAGAGGGGCGGAAGCCATGACTGCGGGAGAGCTGCACTTCAACGCGTTCGTGTGGCCCAACGGGTACCACGAGTCGGCGTGGCGGGTCGTCGAGGACGACGTGCGCGGTGTGCTCGGGTTGCCGTACTACGCGGACATCGCGCGCACGGCCGAGCGCGGGCTGATGGACACCGTGTTCCTGGCGGACAACATCGCGATCGCGGAGTACCGCACGACGTACCTGCCGCAGACGCAGTTCGACCCGATCTCGGTGCTGTCGGCGCTGGCCGGGGTGACCAGCTACATCGGACTGATCGGCACGGGCTCCACCACGTACAACAAACCGTGGGAGCTCGCCCGCCGCTGGGCGACGCTCGACCACCTCAGCGGCGGCCGGGCCGGCTGGAACATCGTCACCACGGTCACCCCGCTGGCCGCGGCGAACTACGGCGAGGCGGCGCACCCCGACCACGCCGACCGGTACGCGCGTGCCCACGAGTTCGTCGACGTCGTCACGCGGGCGTGGGACAGCTGGGAAGACGACGCCGTGGTCGGCGACCGCGAGCGCGGCGTGTGGGCCGAGCGCGGCAAGCTCCACGCGCCGCGTTTCCACGGCGAGTTCTACGACGTCGAGGGGATCCTGCCGTTCCCGCGTTCCCCGCAGGGCTGGCCCGTGCTGGTCCAGGCGGGACAGTCGCCGGCCGGGATCGGGCTCGCCGCGCGCTATGCCGAATTGGTGTTCTCCGGACCGCCGTCGCTCGAGGCCGCCGTCGCGTTCCGCACCGACCTGCACACGCAGGCCGCGGCCGCCGGGCGCGACCCCGCCCACGTCCTCGTGCTGCCGGCGCTGATGATCACCCTCGGCGGCACCGAGGCCGAAGCGCAGGCGAAAGCGCAGCGCCTCGAAGACCTCGCCAGCCCGGACTTCCGCTGGCAGAACATCCTCTACACCGCCGGCCTCGACCCCGACGGCTTCGACCCGGACGCCCCGCTGCCGGCCGAGCTGTGGACCGGCCGCGCCGCGCCGTCCAGCCGCGCGGAACAGCTGTACGCCGCCTCCCGTGCCCGCCCGCAGGCCACCCTGCGCGACATCACCGAGGGCCTCAAGAGCGGCGCCGGCCAGTACCACTTCGTCGGCACCCCCGACCAGCTCGCCGACCACATCCTCACCTGGCAGGACGCCGGCGCCGTCGACGGGTTCACCATCATGGGCTCCACGCTGCCCTACGAGCTCACCGCGTTCGTCGACCACGTGATCCCGCTGCTGCAACGCAAGGGGCGCTTCCGCACCGAATACACCGGCCCCACCCTCCGCGACCACCTCGGCCTGCCCCACCCTGCGAGCGGCCCGCGGAAGTAGCCGGCTTCGACTGCGCGAGGATCTTCCGCACGGCGGCGCGAGCGGCAAGGGCCGGTCGCGTGTCGTGCGGTAGGGGAGGGTCGTTGAAACACACGCCGAAACCGGTGCCGGCCCGGCGCTGCTCGGCGTGGGAGTCCTCAGTGGTCCGGCGGGCGGAACCAGGCGGCTCGCTGCTCGGGGAGCTTCAGCGCGGCGGCGCGAGCGGGACCGGTCGGGCGAACGAATTTCGGTCGGGTGAGCTCGCGGCGGCTGGGAGTTTCGGCGCGCGCATGGAAATCGAGGTCTGCGGCTTCGGCCCGGTGAGCGGAGGCAGACGGCTCGCTGCTCGGGAACTTTAAGCGCGGCGGGCGAGAGCGGTCGGGTGGGCTCGCGGCCGGGAGGTTCGCTGTCGCGTCGAAACCGCGGTCTGCGGGCGCGGCATCACCGGGCGGGACGCAGGCGGCCGACTGAGCGAGGAATTTCAGGCCGAGGCGACGAGTGCTGAGTCGGGCGGCTGGGCTTCGCGACGGGGAGATTCGTCGTCGCCGCAACGAAACCGAGGACGGCGGGCGAGGCGTCGGCCCGGCGGGAGTCCACAGTGGTCTGGCGTGTCCGTGGCCGTGTGCGTCCTGCCAAACGCCGCCGCCGGTTGACGGTGGCGGAGTCAGGCCGTTTCCGGCGACGACTCCTCGCCGTTGTCGTCCTCGTGGGTGCCGAAGGCTTCGATGCCTTCGCGGACGCCGTCGAGGTGGGCGGTGAGCCAGGCTTCCGCGCCGGGGAGGTCGCCGTCGGCGACGCGGTCGATGAGGTCGGCGTGTTTGCTCGCCGGACGGTGGCTGAAGCGGAAGCTGAGCAGGTAGCGGCCGACCGTGCTGCGCAGCTGTTCGATCATCTGCACCAGCATGGGGTTGCGTTCGGCGTCGTAGAGCCCGCGGTAGAAGCGCACGCGCAGGTCGAGGAACTCGGCGCCTTCCGGTTCGGCGTCGAGCTGCTCGGCGAGCGTGCGCAGCGACGTGATGCGCTCGGCGTCCATCCGGGGCATCGACAGGCGCAGCGCGTAGGTCTCCAGCAGCGCGCGCAGCCGGTAGACCTCGTCGATCTGCGCGTTGTCGAGGCTGCGGACCCGCGCACCCTGGTACGGGTGGAAGGTCACGAACCCCTCGGTCTCCAGCTGCAGCAGGGCGCTGCGCACCGGCACCCGGGAGACCCCGATCGCGGACGCGATCGACTCCTGGCGGATCCGCTCGCCGGGCGCGAACGCGCCGGTGAGGATCAGTTCCTTGATGACCTGGTAGACCATCTGCCCGACCGTGCGGTAGCCGCCCGAGAGCTGCTGCACCACCGCGGTCACCCGGTGGTCGGCGCTGAGGTTGCGGCCCTTCTTCGGGGGCATCTGGCGGTCTCCACCCCTTCGTCCGGCAGGCCCTTTCCTGATCCGATCCAGCGTACCGCAGGCGGTTTCGCGCTCAGTCGTCGTCGATCTCCGGGAGATCGTTCATCAGCCGCCACACGCGTTCCGGTGTCAGCGGGAGCCGGTCCGGCCAGCGGCCGACGGCGCGGGCCACCGCTGAGGCCACGGCGCTGCCCATCGGGTTCAGCGCGCCCTCACCGGCCCCCTTGGCGCCGTAGGGCCCGATCCCGTCGCGGCGTTCGGCGAGCATGGTGTCGATCCGCCGCGGCAGATCGCCGATCCGCGGCACCCGGTACTCGACGATGTTCGGGTTGAGCAGCTGCGGCCCGTCGTAGACCAGTTCCTCGTACAGCGCGCTGCCGAGCCCCTGCGTGGCGGCGCCGAGATCCTGTCCTTCCACGGCCCGTGGGTTGATCGCGAAGCCGACGTCGGCGACCGTCGCCAGCTGCTCCACCGTCACCAC
Source organism: Amycolatopsis sp. NPDC051903 (assembly GCF_044452505.1). Classification (NCBI taxonomy): domain Bacteria; kingdom Bacillati; phylum Actinomycetota; class Actinomycetes; order Pseudonocardiales; family Pseudonocardiaceae; genus Amycolatopsis; species Amycolatopsis sp. NPDC051903. The sequence continues at coordinate 57,803 of NZ_JBITBT010000026.1, forward strand.
GCCGGTGTCGGGATCCACCGACACGCCGACCCCGACCATGCCGATTTCCCAGAACGGCGGCATCTTGGCGGTCGCGCCCTCCCGGCGGACGAGCCCGACTCCGGTCACCTCACCGGCGTTCGCGCCGAACCAGCGGCTGATGATCTCGCCGTAGCCGAGCGTGGTCTGGTCCAGCGACCGCAGGGTGCCGTCCGCGGCGGACCAGTCACCCGGGTTCGTGCCGGTGACCTCGGCTGCCATGGCGCGCAGCTTCCCGAGCGCCTCGGCGCACGCCCGCTGCACGGCCATGCCCGCGAGCGTCGTCGTCCGGCTGGCCCCGGTCGTGCGCTCGTACGGACCGGCGGAGCCCGCCTGGCTCACCTCGACCACGTCGAGCTCCACCCCCAGCTCCTCCGCCGCGATCTGCGCGAGAGCGGACCGGCTGCCCTGGCCCATTTCGGTGGAGCCCGACGCCACCACGACCGAACCGTCGGTCTGGATCCGGACTTGCGCCGTCGACACCGGGAACGCCCCGGCGTCCGACGCGGTGCAGCCGACCCCGACGCCGTAGCCCGACTCGGCGCGTTCGCCTTCGCGCAGCGACGTTTCGAGCATCGCCAAGTCCGCGATCAGGTCGGCGTCCACGCCGCGTTTGCCGCGCACGATCTCCTCACCCGGTTTGGCGAGGTTGCGCCGGCGCAGCTCGAACGGGTCGATGCCCAGTTCGGCGGCGGCCCGGTCCAGGTTGAGCTCACCCGCGAACGCGCCCTGCGGCGTGCCGAAACCGCGGTAGGACGACGCGGGGGAGGTGTTCGTGTACAGCGACCGCCCGCGCACCCGGAGGTTCGGCACGCGGTACGGCCCGAAGCACCGGTTGACGGCCTTGGCCAGCACGAGCGGGCTGTTGTCGGCGTACGCGCCGGAGTCGAGCACGATGTCGAACTCGCGGAAGACCAGCGTGCCGTCGGCGGTGAACCCGCTGCGCACGCTCACCTCGGCCGAATCGGCGCGGGTGGTGTAGATCGCGCCTTCGACGTCGAGCACGACCTTCACCGGACGGCTGGTGACCCACGAGCCGACGGCCGCGAGCGGTTCGACCTTGGTGTAGGACTTCGAGCCGTAACCACCGCCGAGGTAGGGCGCCGTCACGGTCACCTTCGTCAGGGGCAGGCCGAAGATCCGCGCGAGGTCCGCGCGCACCATGAACGGGTGCTGCGCCGAGCTCGTCACGTGCAGCCGCCCGTTCTCGAACGAGGCCACCGCGTTGTACGGCTCCATGGCGTACGCGTAGAGCATCGGGAACCGCGCGGTGCTCGCCACGACGACGTTCGCCTGCGCCTGCGCGGCGGTGACGTCACCCCACTCCAGCGAGGCCTCGTGCGCGATGTTGTCCGCGGCCGGCGTGCCTTCACCGGTCTCGCCGGCGCCTGCGGCCATGGCGGTGAACGATTCGTCGGGGGTCGACGGTGCCCTGAGTTCGTGCACCAGCGGCGCGCCGTCGGCGAGCGCTTCCGCCGCGGACATGACGGCGGGCAGTTCGGTGTAGGACACCTTCACGAGCTCGGCACCGTCGGCCGCGGCGGCCGGTGTTTCGCCGAGTACGAGGGCGACCGGCTCTCCGTAGTAACGCACTTTCCCGGTGGCGAGGATGCAGTGGTCGGCCACGATGTGCCCGAACCGCGCGAACAAGCCTGCCAGGTCCTCGGCCACGACGACCGCCGCGACGCCGGGGCTGGCGAGCGCCGCCTCGCGGTCGACGGCGTCGATCAGCGCGTGCGCGCGGTCCGCACGCACGACCTTGGCGTGCAGCGTGCCGGGCGGGACGACGTCCACGGTGTAGACCGCGGCACCCGTCACCTTCTCGTAGAGGTCCCGGCGCTTGACCGACGAGCCGACGAAGCGGTGGTCGCTCATCACTCGCCCCCTTCGCCCGCGGCCACCGACAGCACCGCGTCCACAATGGACCGGTAGCCGGTGCACCGGCAGATGTTGCCTTCGAGGTGGTGCACCACCTCCTCCTCCGTCGGGTTCGGGTTGGTGTCCAGCAGCGCCTTCGCCATCAGCAGGAAACCGGGCGTGCAGAACCCGCACTGCAGCGCGAAGTTCTCGACGAACGCGGTCTGCAGCGGATGCAGGCCATCAGGTCCGGCGAGGCCCTCCACGGTCTGCACCTGCTTGCCGTCGACGTCGGCGGCCAGGTACGTGCAGGAGCTCACGGGTGTGCCGTCCACCAGCACGGTGCAGACCCCGCACACCTGCAGTTCGCAGCTCACCTTGGTGCCGGTCAGGCCGAGCTCCTCCCGCAGCAGTTCGGCGAGCGTGGTGCGGTTCTCGACCCGGCGGACCACCGCGGATCCGTTCACGACGGTGTTCAGCTCACGTGCCCTCATCGTGTCCTCTCCTCGCACGCGGTCGCGGCGCGCCGGGCGTAGACGGCGGTCACGTGCCGCTTGTACCGGACGGAACCGGCCAGATCGGGGATCATCTCGATGCCTTCGGCGAGCGTGGCGAAGTCCGGCGCGCCCGGCCCGTCGTGGTCCACCACCACGGGCCGTTCGGCGACGGCGCCGACGGCCAGCCGCAGCCCGGTCGCGGTGCGCACCGCCGCGACGCCGACGGTCGGGCGCTCCGCGGTCTGCAGCTTCAGGTACGCGCCCTTCGGCGCGGGCAGCGGGATCGACACCTCGGTGAGCAGCTCGTCCGCCTCGCGGTCGGCCCAGTAGGCGCCGAGCAGGAAATCGGCCACCGCCACGGACCGCGTGCCGCGCGGGGACACCAGCGTCACGGCCGCGTCGAGCGCCGCCAGAACCGTGGTCACGTCGGATTTCGGCTCGGCGAAGCACAGGTTCCCGCCGATCGAGCCCTGCGCCCGCACCCGGGCGTTGCCCACGTGGTGCGCCACCGTGGCCAGCAGCGGCACCTCGGCCGTCACCAGCGGGTGCCCCGCCACCTCGGCGTGGGTGGTGCTCGCGCCGAGGACCAGCCGGCCGTCTTCACGGCGTACGCCGCGCAACGCGGCCACCCGCTTCACGTCCACCAGGACCGCGGGCCGCAGGAGCCCCATCTTCATGGCCAGCAGCAGTTCCGTGCCGCCGCAGTAGGGCACCGCGTCCTCGCCGAGCAGGGCCACCACGTCGGTGACCGCGTCCGGCCGCTCCAGCTCGAACGGCGGCAGCATCAGCGCCCGCCCAGCGCGGCGACGGCGTGCCCGGTGAACTCGTCGAGGATCTTCGCCGCCTTCTGCCGGATCATGCCCGAACCCAGCGTTGCCACCTTGCCCACCACTTCGTAGGTGCCCGCGACGCTCACCGTCGTGGCCCCGTCGTCGCCGGTGGCCAGCTGCAGGGTCGCGTCGATGCCGATCCGCGACGAGACCTGCCGGTCCTCACCCGCGGCCCGCACCCGGATCCGGCGCGGTTCCTCGACCTCGCTCACGGCCACGTCGAGGTCGGCGCGCAGCCGGAACGGGCCGAGCCGGTCCATCAGCACGGCCTGGTAGCTCTCCAGCGGGCTGAGTTCCTTGACGTCGTCGAGGATGCCGACCCAGCCGGCCAGCCGCGCGACGTCGGTCAGGACGCGCCAGCACGCCGGTGGATCCGCGGGCACGGTGAACTCACGCGCGAAGGAAGTCGTGGGCACGGCTCACACCTCTCGGGTCGGCGGTGTCTTGTGGGCGGGAACGTCTTGCGGGGACGGGGAAACCGGTCACCGGAACTCGGGCAGCACGTGCGTGGACCACAGGGTCATCTGCTCGATCAGCTCGTCGAGGGAGGCGTAGAGCAGTTTCAGTTCGAAGTGCGTGACCCCGGCGTCGACGAACTCGGCGACCCGGCGGCGGACGTCGTCCACCGACCCGAAGATGTGCCGGTCGAGCGCGAACTGCAGGTCGTCGACGTCGCGTTCGTAGGTCATGCTGCTCTGGCGGACCGTCGGCAGCGCGCGCTTCAGCGCGACCTCGCGGTCCTCGGCGATCGTCGCCAGCTTCTCGACGGCGATCACGATCTTTTCGCCGTCGCGGCCGGCCTCGTCCGCGGCGCGCCGCACGACGTCGCGGCCCCGCGCCATCTCGGCCGGCGAGAGCCAGCCGGGGATCCAGCCGTCACCGAGCCGTCCGGTGCGCACGGCCGCGCGGTCGGTCCAGCCGCCGACCCACACCGGCGGGTGCGGCGACTGCAGCGGCTTCGGGAACACCTCGGCGTCGGTGAACTTGATCGTCCGGCCGGCGTAGGAGGCGAGCGGCTCGGTCCAGATCGTCTTCATGACCTCGACGTACTCGTCGGTGAGCTTGCCCCGGTCGGAGAAGGGAACCTGGAACACGTCGAACTCGCTGGACGATTCGGTCGCCTTCGAGCCGAGGCCCACCCCGACGATGAGCCGGCCGCCCGTGAGGTGGTCGAGGGTGGCCGTCTGCTTGGCGGCGTAGATCGGGTTGCGGGTCGGCATGACCAGGCACGCCACGCCGAGCTTCACGGCGGTCGTCTTCGCGGCCAGGTAGGCCAGCGTGGTGAGGGACTCGTAGAAGTCCGCGGTCTGGTCGTCGGCGAGCGCTTCGGCCGAACCGGACGAGATGTGGTGGCGGTGCATCCGGGAGCTCCAGACCACGTGGTCGTGCACCCACACCGAATCGAAACTGAGCTGCTCCGCGGCCTGCGCGACGCGGACCACGTTGGCCACGCTCGACAGGGGGCCGGAGTTGGGAACGCGGACACCGAACTCGATGCGAGTCATCAAGGCTCCCGTTAGTGGATTCTGGATTCAATCACTGTAAGCCGGTGCGCAAGCAGGCAGCAAGGGTGAACTTCCTGCGACAGCAAGGATTACTTCGTCTATACCACTCGGATCCACTGCCGTTCCCGATCATTGCGAGCCGTCAAGGGGCACCGCTTTCCGGTGGGCAACCGTCGGAGTGGGTGCTCGTATCCGGTTGCCGAACCTCGAGGCGAACCTGTCGTGCTGTGCTGCGAAAAGCCTTACTGGACAAGATCTTTATCCGCTTCGACGCGTTAACGGCCAGGCGAATTCCGCCGCACGATCGTCACACGGCCGTAGCAACCGCGCCTTGACTCAAGTGGATTCAGTATCCATCATGGTTGCCTCACGCACCTCAGCACACACACCACCCTCGAAAGACAGGGGTAGCTGATGGCATCTCGGGTGACGAACGAATCCCCACCGGACCTCGCCGCGCACGACGACGAATGGGCCGACGACGAGTGGGACGAATCCGAAGTGGAGGCCCACGACCGGCGCCGGCGCCTGCTCACCCGGGGCCTGCCGATCGTGTCCGTGGTCGTCTTCCTCGTGCTCTGGCAGATCGTCGGCAACCAGATCGACCCGATCCTGCTGGCCACCCCGGTCAACGTGATCAAGGCGTTCTGGGAGCTGGTCGTCGGCGGGCAGCTCGGGCCGGCGTTCGGCACGGCCATGGGCGACCTCGCCGTGGGCTACGGGCTGGCCGTGGTGGTCGGGATCGCCGTCGGCGTCGTGATGGGCCGCAGCCCCGTGGTCGAGCGGGTGCTCAACCCGTACGTGAACTTCTTCCAGGCCACGCCGTTGATCGCGCTCGTGCCGCTGGTGGTGATCTGGTTCGGGGTCGCGTTCGAAGCGCGCGTCGCCGTCACGTTCATGCTGGCGGTCTGGTCGATCATCATCAACACCGCGAGCGGGGTCAAGGAGACGCCGCGGATGCTCATCGACGTCACGCGCGTCTACAAGTTCAACCGCTGGCAGACCGTTTCGAAGGTGGCGCTGCCGAACGCCGTGCCGAGCATCTTCGCCGGGCTGCGGATCGCGTTGGGCAAGGCGCTCATCGGCATGGTGATCGCGCAGATGGAGATCAGCGTGACCGGGCTCGGGGGACTGGTCACGGACTACGGCAACGCGTTCAAGACCGCCTACCTGCTCGCCGGTGTGTTCACGGCTTCGCTCGTCGGCGTGATCGCCGCGGCGGTGCTGGAGATCGTGCGCCGCGTGCTGTTCTCGTGGACCCAGGGCGAGGACCTCGGTCGCGGCTGAGCCCGCGACACTCCCCCGTTTTCCCTTTCCCCCAAGGAGTTTGCCGTGCCGATCGCCTTCTCGCGCCCACCGCGGCGCCTGCGCGCCACCCTGCTCGCCACCTGTGCCGTCGCGCTCGCCGCCGCCGGCTGCGCCGGTCACGGTTCCTCGTCGGCCGGCAGCAGCAGCGGCGGGCTGTCCGGCTCGCGCTTCACGCTGATGCTGCAGAGCACCGCCAACGCCAACAAGGTCGTCGAAGTCCACGCGGTGAACGAGCTGAAGAAGCAGGGCGTCGACGCGTCCGTGAAGTGGAACGACAGCAGCCCGAACATCGCCATCACCCAGCTCAAGACCGGGGACATCGACGCCTACTCCGAAGCGGTCACCGGCGGGGTGAGCGCGGTCGAAGCCGGCGTGCAGCTCAAGGACTTCGCGCTCGCGCAGCCCCGGCAGGACTACGTGTTCCTGTCCAAGGACATCGCGAGTCTCGCCGATCTGCGGGGGAAGAAGATCGGCGTGCAGGACACCACGGGGGTCAACTACGCCCAGGCGCTGCTGCTCGTGCAGAAGGCGGGGCTGACGCCGAAGGACGTGAGCATCATCGCCGTCGGCGGGCAGAGCTCGCGGCTGCCGGCGCTGGTGGCGGGCCGCGTCGACGTGACCATGCTGAGCCACGCGGCGCAGCTGCAGCTCGAGCCCAAGGGGTTCAAGACGGTCATGGACCTCACCAAGGAGGCGCCGAACCTCTACGACGACAACGTGTTCGCCACTCCGGACTGGCTGGCGAAGAACGAACCGCTCGCCGTCGCGTTCAACAAGGCGCTGCTCGACTCGTACGTGTGGTTCAACGACCCCGCGAACACCGATGCGGTCGTGAACGAGGCGCTGCAGATCCAGCCGGCGGCCGACCGGGCGCAGACCGCGCAGCTGTTCACCATGCTGCGCCAGGCCAACGCCTACCCCGTCGGCACCATCCTCGACACCGGCCTGCTGGACCAGCAGCAGAAGCTGTACCTGCAGGCGGGCGCGCTCAAGGCGACGGCACCGGTGACCCAGTGGGCCGACGCGTCCTACGCTCAGAAAGCGAAGGGGAACGGCCAGAAATGACGCACGCGACAACCGGCGCGACCGTGGTCGTGTCCCGGGTGGGCAAGCGCTACTCGCGCCGCCGCGGCTCGGCGAACGTGACCCTGCGCAACGTCAACCTCGAAATCGCCTCCGGTGAGTTCGTCAGCCTGGTCGGCGCGTCCGGCTGCGGGAAGACGACGCTGATCAGGATGATCGCCGGGCTCGCCCCGTACAGCGCGGGCTCCATCACCGTGGACGGCACCGTGGTGCGGGGCGTGCCGAAACGGCTCGGGTTCGTGTTCCAGGACGCGGCGCTGATGCCGTGGCGCACCCTGCGCGACAACGTCGTGATGGGCCTGAACGAGACCGGCGCCGACCTCGACCGCCGCACGGTCCAGGCGAAGGTGGCGGAGAAACTCGCACTCGTGGGGCTCACCGAGTACGCCGACTACTACCCGCGCCAGCTCTCGGGCGGCATGAAGCAGCGCGCCGGCCTGGCCCGCGCGCTGGTCAGCGAACCCGACCTGCTGCTGATGGACGAACCCTTCGGCGCGCTCGACGCCTTCACCCGGCTCCGGTTGCAGGAGGAGCTCGCCGCGATCGTCGCGGGGTCGAACACCACGACGGTGTTCGTGACCCACGACGTGGACGAGGCCGTGTTCCTGTCGGACCGGATCGTGGTGCTGACGCCCTCGCCAGGCACCGTGAAGGAGATCGTCCCGGTCGACCTGCCGAAACCCCGGCTGCGCCGCCAGGGCCTCCTCGACAACCGCCGCGCCGCCGAACTCCGCGACCACGTCCTGCGGCTGGTGATCGAGGACAACGTGCCTTCCCGGCCCCTCGCGAAGACCTGACCGGAGTTCGGCTCCCGCGCGGCCGGTGCTGTCGGGGCACCGGCCACCCGGAATACGTGCCGGCCGGATCGTGCGCCGCCACCGGTCCGCGGCGCTGTCGCGCTCCGATGCGCCCACGCCGAGGTGAGGCCGGGCAGTCTGTCGCCATCGGGTGCCGCGAGATCTTCTTCGACCACGCCTGCGTCCCCGACGCGCGGCGGCTCGGCGACGAAGGCGGCGATGTCCCAGAGGATCGTGTGCAGTGCACCGGTGGAACCGTCGGTGAGGAAGGTCCGGAAGGCCGACTGGATCCCGTGCGGGACCGACGAAACGAGGTCCTGCACCGTGCCGCTGGCCTCGCCGTCGGCGAGGTCGGCGGGTGACTTGCCGGACGCGGTGGAGGGCTGCGCGCCACCGGTGGAGAGCTTGTTCGACACCAGGCTGACGAGCACTCCGTCGGCCAAGGCGATCACGACGACTTCGCTCGACCTCCACCGGCACCACCGGGCTGCAGATGCTGCTGCTGACCGTGCCCGGTTGCGACGTAACCGACTCCGTCAGCGTGCGCGAGGCGGCTCGAGAGGTGGCGCCGGTCGTCCGATTCCTCGCCAGTCCGGAGGCGTCCTTCCTCACCGGGACCGTGATGCCGGTCAGCGGGGGATGCGGATTGGTCAACTGACCTCGGTTTGTACGGCCGTTGTACGCCCCCGGAGCACCGTGGCCCCCTGACCACGTCATGCAGGGAAAGGGGACCACGATGCACGAATTGTCACGCCGGGCCGCGCTGCGGGCCGGGGGTGGGCTGGTGGCCGCGACGGCGCTGCTGGGCGCCGGGGTGGCGAGAGCGGGGGCGGCGACGGGCACCGTCCCGGGTTCGCAGTACTTCGACCTGACCCAGCCGTCCTACGACCTGTTCCGCGGCAAGGTGCTGCACGAATCGCACCACGTGATGCAGGGGTTCACGTTCGACAACGTGAACCGGCGGCTCTTCGTCGTGCAGGCGCAGAACGGGACGTCCGGCGACGACCTGTGCGTGAACCAGCTGAGCTTCGACGGGCAGCTGCTCGGGGCGATGCACCTGAACGGGGCCGGGCACGGGGTGTCGATCGGCGTGGAGGCCGTCGGGAGTGATTCGTACGTCTGGATGGAGTGCGATTCCGACTCCACCGGCACCGACGGGCGCGGCACGGCGCTGGCACGCTTCAAGTTCGTCAACGGCGGCACGCCGTCGGTGAAGAAGTTCCTCACGGGCAGCAAGACGATCACGTGTGCGACGGACCCGATCAACAACCGCCTCCTGGTGCGCCGCAGCGAGAACGGCGCGTTCTGGTTCAGCCTGTACTCGCTCGCGGACGCCGCGGCCGGGAACTTCACCCGGCCGCTGGCGCACTTCCCGCAGCCCGCGCTCACCGATCACACCGTGACGTTCCAGGGGTACGCGGTCTACGGCCAGTACCTCTACACCCTCGACGGCACCGGCCACGACGACCCCGCGGACATCGATTCCTACGTCACCTGCGTGGACATGAACACGGGCACCGTGAAGAGCCGCGCGTTCACCAAGGCGGGCAGCACCCTGGTGTACCGCGAACCGGAGGGCCTGGCGATCTACCGCACGGTGGCCGGCGAGACGCGGCTGTTCCTCGGCTTCGGCTCCCGCGACGGCGTCGACCGCTACGCCAACATCTTCTACAAGAACGTCCTCATCTGACGTCCGATGTGGACGGTACCCGCGCCCACACGTTCGCGACGCGCCCGGCGTGGCTCAGCTCCACGGGTTCGAGCCGCACCGGGTCGCCGCCGGGGCGGGAGAACAGGCGGACGCCGTCGCCGAGGAACACCGGGGCCACGTGCACGAGCACCTCGTCGAGCTCCCCGGCTTCGAGGCAGCTTCGGGCGGTGGTGGCCCCGAGCACCGCGACGTACCCGTCGCCGGCGGCGGCCTTCGCCGTGGCCAGTGCCGACGCGAGGTCGGCGCGGAAGGTGAAGCCGGGCTGGGCCGTCGCCGGGTCGGCGGAGGTGAGCACGACGATCGTCCCGCGCCAGCGGCCGCCGTACACCTCGCCCGCGGCCGTGGTGGCCGGCGCGTACGTGCGCCCGCCCATCAGCGCCGCCCCGATGCGCGGCAGCAGCCGCTCGACGGCCGGGTTGGGCACCCCGTCACCCACCCCGAGCAGCCACGACACGTCGTCGCGGGGGCGGGCGATGAAGCCGTCGAGCGACATCGTCACGTGGTACAGGACCGTGCTCATGGAACCTCCCGGAGAATTCGCGGACGCCCGTACCGACTCCGGCGCCCGCGAAAACTCACCGGTCAGCCCGCGGCGACCAGCTCACCCTGCTCGTCGGTGTCTTCGTCCGAGGCCGCGGCCTGGCGCGCGTAGCGGCGGGCCATCGCAGCGCACACGATCAGCTGAATCTGGTGGAACAGCATCAGCGGCAGCACGATCAGGCCGACCTGCCCGTGGCCGAACAGCACGGTCGCCATGGGCAGTCCGCTGGCCAGGCTCTTCTTGGACCCGCAGAACACGATCGTGATCCGGTCGGCGCGCTCGAAGCCGAGCAGCCGCGCGCCGACGCTCGTGGTCGTCAGCACGGCTGCCAGCAGCACCACGCAGACGCCCAGCAGCACGAACAGCGGCCCGAGGTCCAGCTTGTGCCAGATGCCCTCGGTCATGCCCTCGCTGAACGCCGTGTACACGACCAGCAGGATCGACCCGCGGTCCACGAGCTTCAGCGGAGCCGAGTGCCGGGTCACCCAGCCGCCGATCCAGCGGCGCGCGAGCTGACCGGCGACGAACGGCACCAGCAGCTGCAGCACGATGTCCAGCACCGCCGAACCGCTCACGCCCGGCCCGTCCGTGGACAGCAGGAGCGCGACGAGCAGCGGGGTCAGCACGATGCCGAGCAGGTTCGACACCGACGCGCTGCAGATGGCCGCGGCCACGTTGCCCTTCGCGATCGACGTGAACGCGATCGACGACTGCACCGTCGAAGGCAGCAGGCACAGGAACAACACGCCCGTGTAGAGCGGCGAAGTCAGCAAACCGGGCGAGAGGAACGAAGCGGCGAGGCCCAGCAACGGAAACAGCACGAATGTGGCGGACAGCACAGTCACGTGCAGGCGCCAGTGCCGCAGCCCGTCGAGCGCCTCCTCGCTGGAAAGCCGTGCGCCGTAGAGGAAGAACAACAAGCCGACGGCGATGTTCGACGCGATCCCGAACCCGGTCGCGGTCGCGCCGGAGGCGGGCAGCAGCGAGGCTACGCCCACGGTGCACAGGATCGCGGCGATGAACGGGTCGATCCGCAGCTTCGCCAGCAAGGCGGAGACGGGGCGGGTCAGGGGGGCGAGCACAGTCGTCATGGAGCTCCTTTCTCCACCATTCTCCGGCGCGGTGCGATCATTCGGAACCCCGATGACCGTACTCACTGTCATTGTGGACGCCGATAAGATGTGACGCATGCTGGATTCGCGGCTGTGCCGGTCGTTCCTCGCGGTGGCCGAAACCCGCAGCTTCACCGCGGCGGCCCGCCGATTGGGTGTGGGCCAGCCCACAGTGAGCCAGCACATCCGGCGGCTCGAACGGGAAGCGGGCGGCCTGCTGTTCCAACGCGACACCCACGCCGTGGACCTCACCGCGCGCGGGCAGGCGATGCTGGGCTTCGCACAGACCATTGTGGACACCGAGGACCGCGCGGCCCGCCACTTCCGCGGCACGCTGGTGCGCGGGCGCGTGCGCTTCGGCGTCTCCGAGGACTTCGTGCTCGACGAGCTGCCGGAGATCCTCGCGCGGCTGCGGCGCAGTCACCCGTTGGTGGACGTGGAGCTGCACGTCGAACTGTCCGATGTGCTCGCCCGCCGCCTCGCCGAGGGCCGCCTCGACCTCGTGCTCGGCAAGCGCCGCCCCGGCGCCGGCGGCGACGGCCGCGTGCTGCGCCGCGAACCGCTGGTGTGGATCGGCTCGACGGCCACCGTGCTCGAACCCGGCCAGCCCGTGCCGCTCGTGCAGTACCCGATGCCGTCGGTCACCCGGCAGCTCGCCGTGGAGGCCCTCGAACGGGCCGGCCTCGAATGGCGCGCGGCCTGCCTCACGTCCAGCCTCACCGGCCTGCGCGCCGCGGCGGCCGCCGGCCTGGGCATCACGGTCCACGCCCGCAGCCTCGTCCCGCCCGGCCTCATCGCCCTCCCGGCCGAGCTCGGCCTCCCGGACCCCGGCGACGTCGAGATCGTCCTCCTCTCCCGCGACGCGACGGCCGGCCCGGTGGAGACCCTCGCGGAGTTCGTGGCCGCGAAACTCGCGGGCGCGTGAGCAGTCCGTCCAGGCGGGTGACGGTCGTCCTGAAGCGGGCGGCTCAGGCCGGCTCGCCGGACAGGAGGGTGCGCAGCCGTAGCAGGGCGCGGTGCTGGGCGACGCGCACGGCGCCCGGGGAGGAACCCACGGCGTCCGCCGTTTCCTCCGCCGTGAGGCCGACCACGACGCGCAGCAGCACGATCTCCCGCTGGCGGTCGGGCAGCCGCGTGAGGAGGTGGCCGAGGTGGCCGCCGAGTTCGCCGAGCAGGGCGCGCTGCTCGGGGCCGTCGGCGGGGTCCGTGGCGTCCGGCGGTTCGGCCACCGGATCGGTCCGGTTGCGGGCCGCCGCACGGTGGGCGTCGGCGACCTTGTGCTGGGCGATGCCGTAGACGAAGGAGAGGAACGGCCGGCCCAGGTCGCGGTAGGCGGGCAGGGCGGAGATGATCGCGACGCACACCTCCTGGGCCACGTCGTCGGCCGAGGAGTAGGAGCGGTCGAGCCCGCCGATGCGGCCGCGGCAGTAGCGGACGACCAGGGGCCGGATGGCCGCGAGCAGCTGCGCGGCCGCCCGCGGATCACCGGCGACGGCGGCGGCGACCGGGGCGTCGTCGGCCCGCCAGTGGGCCGGGAAGTGCGGTGCCAGGTCCTTCACGGCGGCGAGCGCGGCTTCGCCGTCGAGGCCGCGGCGCAGCGCGGCGGCCAAGGCGTTGCCGGCTTCCAGCAGCAGGGTCACGAGGGTCTCGTCCTCGTCGACGGACAGCCGGCGTTTCAGCCGCTCCCGCGCATGACGCAGGTTCGAGCGCACGGTGTTGGCGGGCATGCCGAGCGCGGTGCCGATGGCCGCGGGGGCGAACCCGTCGAGCGACCAGGCCAGCACGGTCCGCTGCGTGTCCGGCAGCGTCGCGAGCAGCTCGACCCCCAGCGCGTTCTGCTCGACGAGTGCGGTCAGCCGGTCGCCCGGCGGGTCCCCGGCCCGGTCCGCGAACCAGGCCTGCTCACCGGCGTGCCGGGCCGCCGCCAGCCGCACCCGCGCCCGCGGGTCGCCCGGCTGGGGCCACGTGCCCGCTTCGCCGGCGAGCGCTTCGAGGGCCGCGTCGCGCGCGGCCGCGGGCTCCAGCCCCGTCTTGCACAGGAAGGCCACGAGCTGCGGGAATTCGGCGCGGAAGAACCCGTCGAACCCGTCCACCCCCGAGCTCCCTCCCAGCGCCGGAACCAGCCGTCGGAGGAACAGGTGCGGTGGGGGCGGCGCCAGGTGTAACGATTCGGTTTCGGCACCGTGTGTAGCCCCGCGTGTGCGGGGTACTTCCCCCTGCGCGAGCCACAAAAAATCGAGTGTGACCTGGAACCTTCTCCGGTGGGAACAACCGCCGTCGGTGGTAAGTTGGATATTCGGTTGCCCGCGGGCCCTACGGGGCCGGGCGGCAGCGGCCGAAAGCCCACCGAGCGCCACACCAGTTGTGCTGTGTCGTGCGCGCGCGGAGAAGTCGGTTGACCGAGAAACGACAATGTTCGACAGGAGGTGAAACGCGAAAATGGAACTCACGACCACCGGCTGGCTGTCCCGAGCAGCCTGTCAGGACGAGGACCCGGAACTGTTCTTCCCGATTTCCGACGTCGGCCCCGGAGCCCGGCAGGTCGCCCAGGCCAAGGCTGTCTGCGCGCGCTGCCCGGTTCGCGAAGCGTGCCTTTCCTACGCCCTCGACAACGGCTTGGACAACGGCATCTTCGGGGGGACCACCGAGCTGGAACGCCGGAAGCTGGTCCGCGCCCGCCCCGCCGCAGAACGGCATCGAGCCGCCTGACCGCGAGCCGGTGACCATTCCCGGCGGCGAGGGCGAGACTTTTCCCGGAAAACCCACTGGGGACCGGCTTGTGCCCGGGTGGTGACCTGATCCAAGGTCACCACCCGGGCATTTTCGTGCCCCGGACACCCCGTTGCCGGCCCCCGCTGGACGAAATGGGGACCTCGCTCAGCGCGAATGACCACGATCGACGGGCCGTCGCGGTGCGTCACCTCGCGCGCACCAAGCGTTCGGCGCTCCGTCGCCGCGCAAGGCGTCAATCGGCCAGCACTTCCGGCAACCCGTACGGCGCGAACGACGGCGTTTCGAAGGCCGCCATCGCCGTCACCACGCCGTCCTCCACCGTCAGCACGCTGACGCCGAAGCGGCGGAAGGCGTCGTCCCCGGGCCGCCGGACCCAGGTGGCCACCGCGGGCTGGCGGTTGGCGCGCACCGCCGTCATCCGGAACCAGCCGGTGAAGTACGGCGACGCCGGGTCCATGCTCGTGCGCAGCGCGGCGATGATCCGGTCCCGGCTGTCGAACCACAGCGCGTACGGCGGCATGACCGCGCGGGCGTCAGCGCGCAGGAGTTCGGCCACGGCGCCGACGTCGCCGGCCTCGTACGCGGCGATGAAGCGGCGCAGCAGAACCGCCTCGTCGGCGGACGGCGCGGCGACGGCCCACTCGGCTCGCCGGGCCGGCAGGCGCGTGCGCAGCGTTTCCCGGCCCCGCTGGAGCGCGCTGTTCGCCGACGCCACCGACGTCTCGAGCAACGCCGCCGTGTCCTTGGCGGACCAGTCGAGCACGTCACGCAGGATGAGGGCCGCCCGCTGGCGCGGCGGCAGGTGCTGGATGGTCGCGAGGAAAGCGAGTTCGATCGTCTCCCGCTCGACGACCGCGGCGCCGGTGTCGTCCGGGGCCGCCGCGTCCAGGAGCAGATCGGGGATCGGGCCGAGGAACGGCAGATCGAGCGCCGCCGGGAAGCCGCCCGGGTCACCGGCGGCCTGGAGCTCGTCGGGCAGCACGCGGTGGGGGCGGCGGGCCAGCGCGTCGAGGCACACGTTCGTGGCGATGCGGTACAGCCACGTCCGCAGGCTCGCCCGGCCCTCGAACCCGGCCCGGCCCTTCCACGCGCGCAGGAACGCCTCCTGCGTCAGGTCTTCGGCCTCCTCGAGCGAACCGCTCATCCGGTAGCAGTGCACCCGGATCTCGCGGCGGTGCCGCTCGAGGAGGTCTCCGAAGCCGGTTCCGGAATCGACGCTGTCCACGCCGGAACCGTAGCTCAGGCGGACTCCTCCGCGAGGCGTTCGAGCCCGCTCTGCGTCTTGAGCGGCAGGTGCTTGAGGAACGCCACCGCGACGACCACGAGCAGCGCGATCGGCGCCGCGATGAGGAACAGGTCGCTGGTCGCCGTGCCGTAGGCCTCGCGGATCACGTTCGCGATCGGCGCGGGCAGGTCGGCGAGGTTCGGCACCTTCTCGCTGCCGCCGCCGCTCGTGCCGGGCAGCGGGCCGAGGCCCTCGGTGATCAGCGTGGTGACGCGGTTGGCCAGCACCGCGCCGAGCGCGCTCACGCCGATCGACCCGCCGAGGCTGCGGAAGAACGACAGCGTCGAGGTCGCGGCGCCCAGGTCCTGGGCGGGCACGTCGTTCTGCGTCACCAGCACCAGGTTCTGCATCAGCATGCCGACGCCGACACCCAGCACGAGCATGAACAGGCTCAGCTCCAGCACGCTGGTGTGCGCGTCGAGCAGGCCGAGCAGCCCGAGACCGGCGGTCAGCAGCACGGCGCCGAGGATCAGGTGGCCCTTCCAGCGGCCGGTGCGGCTGATCAGCTGGCCCGACACGGTCGAGGACACGAGCAGCCCGAAGATCATCGGCAGGCTCATCAGACCGGCGACGGTCGGCGACTTGCCGAGCGAGAGCTGGAAGTACTGCGACAGGAACACCGTGCCGCCGAACATCGCGACACCCACGAAAAAGCTCGCGATCGTGGTCAGCGAGACCGTGCGGTTGCGGAACAGGCGCAGCGGGATGATCGGCTCGCGCACCTTCGTCTCCACGAACACCGCGAGCGCCAGCACGACGACCCCGGCCGGCACGAGCACGCCCGTCTGCCACGAACCCCACGCGAACGACGAACCGGCGAGCGACGACCACACCAGCAACGTCGACACGCCCAGCATGATCAGGAACGCCCCGAGCCAGTCCACGTGCGCCTCGCGCCGGATCGTCGGCAGCTTCAGGGTGCGCTGCAGCAGCGCGATCGCGGCGAGCGCGAACGGCACGCCGAGGAAGAAGCACCAGCGCCAGCCGAGCCACGAGGTGTCCACGAGCACGCCGCCGATGAGCGGCCCGGCGACCGTGCCGATGGCGAACACGGCACCGAAGATGCCCGAGAACTTGCCGAGCTCCCGCGGTGACACGATCGCCGCCATGATCACCTGCGCCAGCGCGGTGAGACCACCGCCGCCGATGCCCTGCGCGACGCGGCTGACGATGAGCAGCTCGATGTTCGGCGCGAAGCCGGCCACGAGGGAGCCGACCACGAACAGGCCGAGCGACAGCTGGATCAGCAGCTTCTTGTTGTAGAGGTCGGAAAGCTTGCCCCACAACGGAACCGTCGCCGTCATCGCGAGCAGCTCCGTGGTCACCACCCAGGTGTAGGAGGCCTGCGAGCCGCCGAGCTCGGACACGATGCGCGGCAGCGCGTTCGCGACGACGGTCGAGGCGAGGATGGCGACGAAGATGCCCATCATCAGCCCCGACATCGCCTGCAGCACCTGCTGCCTGCTCATCGCGGCCGGGGCGGCGGGCGCCTCGGTTTCGGACACGGTCATGGAGATCCCCTCAGAAGTGCGTTCGTGGGTGGGTCAGTGCGGGTCGGCGAGCCCGGCGGCCAGCGTGGCCACCGCTTCGTCGACCAGGTCGAGCAGCGGGCGCGAGCCCCCGAGTTCGCGCCAGAGCATCAGGGAGGCGTTCAGCGCGCTGCCGAACGCCGAAAGCAGCAGCGACGGGTACAGGTCCTTCGCCGGGTCGGTCCCGCTGCGCTTCGCGATGGCCGCGATGGTCGGCTCGACGGCGTCGGAGTCGAGCGACATGGCGCGCAGCGTGAGCCCCGGGTTCTCCTTGATGATCCGGATACGGGTGAGCCACTCGTCGCGGTCCCGGTCGATCTCCGCCAGGTCTTCGCGCACGCTCGCGAGCAGCGCCTCGAGCGTGCTGCGCGTGGGCTCGACCTCGGCGAGCCGCTCGACCATCCGCAGGCTGCGTTCCGCGTGGTCGGCGTGCGCGATCACCACCGAGTCCTCTTTGGACGCGAAGTAGTTGAAGAAGGTGCGCGCGGAAACCCCGGCCTCCGCGGCGATGTCCTCCACCGTCACGTGGTCCAGACCGCGTTCACCGACGAGGCGCACGGCCGTCGTGGCGAGCGTGCGGTGCGTCTCGAGCTTCTTGCGCTCGCGCAGACCGGGGGAGGACACGCCGTCGAGAGTAGCGCGAAACTTTCACGATCTGCAAAGTTGCAGTTTGTGAAACGGGCCACCCGCGGCGGGCCCCGGCCGGGCTGGCAGACTGCCGCGCGTGAGCGGAACGGTGCTGGTGCTGGGCGGACGAAGCGAGATCGGGACGGCGGTCGCGCAGCGGCTCGCGGCGGGCGGCGCGCGGCGGTTCGTGCTGGCCGCGCGTCCGGGCGCGGACCTGGCCGAGCCGGTCGCGACGCTGCGCTCGGCGGGCGCCGAGGTGGTCGAGACCGCCGACTTCGACGCCGACGACCTGGCCGGCCACCGGCCGTTCCTCGACCGCGTGGCCGCCGAGCACGGGCCGCTGGACGTGGTCGTGCTCGCCTTCGGCATCCTCGGCGACCAGGCGCGCGCGGAGGCGGACGCGGCGCACGCCACCGCGATCGTCCACACCGACTACGTCGCCCAGGTGGCCGTGCTCACCCACACGGCGGAACTCCTGCGCGCACAGGGCTCGGGCAGCCTCGTCGTGTTCTCCTCCGTCGCCGGCGTGCGCGTGCGCCGCGCCAACTACGTGTACGGCTCGGCGAAGGCCGGCCTCGACGGGTTCGCGTGCGGGCTGGCCGACGCGCTGCACGGCAGCGGCGTCCACCTGCTGCTCGTGCGGCCGGGTTTCGTGATCGGCCGGATGACCGAGGGCATGGCACCCGCGCCGTTCTCGAGCACGCCGGACCAGGTGGCCGACGCGACGGTCGCGGGGCTGCGGCGACGGCGCGCGGTCGTCTGGGTGCCGGGAGTGCTCCGTCCGGTCTTCGCGGTCATGCGCTTTCTGCCGCGCGCCGTGTGGCGCCGCATGCCGCGCTGACACAGCGATCCGTGCGGCGCGTGCGCGCTTCGGCACAGCGCGTTGCGAAACCCCGTGGCACAGCTCACTTTCGGTCCACCGGGGCTCGGCCGAACGGGCACCATCACGTGTTTGCGACAAGATTCTCAGCTGATTCCCAGCTAACGCGGTGATCCTCGGACGTGGAGGTAGGGAACCGTCCTCCCGGGGAAGCAAGGGGATCCAGTCGTGCTGCTCACCTCCCGCGGTCGCCGCATCGGCGGCCGCGTCGTGCTCGGCGTGGTGTCGACTCTGGTCCTCGGCGCCACCGGGTTCGCGTGGTCCCAGCTGCACCGGCTCGACGCCGGCCTCGTCACGGCCGACGTGATCCCGCCCGCGGCGCAGCTGCCCGAGACGACAACCGGACAACCGCTCCAAGTCGCCCAGAACATCCTGCTGGTCGGGCTCGACTCGCGCACCGACGCCAACGGGAACCCGTTGCCGCAGAACGTGCTCGACTCGTTGCACGCCGGCAGCGGCGACGACGGCGGCGACACCACCGACACGATGATCGTGGTGCACGTGCCCGCCGGCGGAGCGGCCGCCACGGCGATCTCGATCCCGCGCGATTCCTATGTGGACGTCCCTGGCTACGGCAAGCACAAGATCAACTCCGCCTACAGCCGCGCGCGGGCCTCGGCCCGCTCGGAGCTGTCGGGGAAGGGCCTCAGCGGCCCGCAGCTCGAGGTGGCCGCCGACGCCGAAGGCGCGAAGTCCTCGATCGCGACCGTCGAAAAGCTCACCGGGCTCACGATCAACCACTACGCCGCGGTCAACCTCGCCGGCTTCGCGGCGCTGAGCCAGGCGGTCGGCGGTGTGCAGGTGTGCCTCAAGGCGCCGGTGCACGACTCCTACTCCGGTGCGAACTTCCCGGCCGGCGAGCAGACGCTCTCGGGTTCGCAGGCGCTCGCGTTCGTGCGCCAGCGCCACGGCTTGCCCAACGGTGACCTCGACCGCATCGCGCGCCAGCAGGCGTTCCTCGCCGGCATGGCGAAGAACGTGCTCGGCTCGGGCACGCTCACCAGCCCGGACAGGCTCTCCGCGCTCGTCGACGCGCTGCAGGGTTCGGTCGTGCTCGACAAGGGCTGGGACATCGTGAGCTTCGCCCAGCAGCTGCACGGCATCAGCTCCGGCACCATCGGGTTCGTCACGATCCCGGTGCTGAGCCTTTCGCTGGCGACCCCGGCCGACGGCGACGCGGTGAAGGTCGACCCGCAGCAGGTCAAGGCGTTCGTGCAGGACCAGCTGAACTCGCCGGCGGTGTCCGCGTCCGGCGGGGCGGGGGAGACGAGCACGCCGCACGGCAGCCACGGCGGGGTGCGCCCGATCGCCGTGACGAAAACGCTCGCACCGCCTTCGGACTCGCCCGCCGACAGCACGCCGCAGCAGCCGGTGGCGACGAACGCCACCGGCTGCGTGAACTGATCCCCGCCAGGCCTGATCCTGGTGATGCTCAGACGAAGGCGCTCTGGCCCGTGATCGCCTTGCCGACGATGAGCGTGTTCATCTCGCGGGTGCCTTCGAAGGAGTAGATGGCCTCCGCGTCGGCGAAGAACCGCGCGACGTCGTAGTCGAGCACGATCCCGTTGCCGCCGAAGATTTCGCGGGCCCGGGAGACGACCTCCCGCATGCGCGAGGTGACGAACGCCTTCGCGAGGGAGGAGTGCTCGTCCTTGAACACGCCGGCGTCCTGCAGGCGGGCCAGTTGAACGAGCAGGCCCCAGCTCGCGGTGATGTCGCCGAGGCTCTTCACCAGCAGGTCCTGCACCAGCTGGAAGCGCGCGATCGGGCGGCCGAACTGCCTGCGCTCCTTCGCGTAGTCCAGCGCCAGCTCGTAGGCGCCGATCATCACGCCCAGCGCCTGCCACGCGACGCCGCCGCGCGTGGCGCGCAAGATCTCCGCGACCCCGCGGAAGGAGTCGATCCCCTGCAGGCGGTTCGCCTCCGGCACCCGCACGTCGGTGAGGGTGATCTCGGCGTTCTCGACGATGCGGAACGCGATCTTGTTCTCGATCTTCGCCGGCGAGAAGCCCGGCGTGTTCTTCTCGACGACGAAACCCTTCACGTTGTCGTCGTCGACATCACGCGCCCACACCACGACGTAGTCGGCGAAGGTCGCGTTGCCGATCCACCGCTTGGTGCCGTTGAGGATCCAGCTGTCGCCGTCCCGCTTCGCGGTGGTGCGCATGCCACCGGCCACATCGGACCCGCCGAGCGGCTCGGTCATGGCGAACGCGCCGATCTTGTCCATCGCGGCCATTTCCGGGAGCCAGCGGTCGCGCTGCTCCTGGCTGCCGCCCGAATGGATCGAGTACATGGCGAGTCCGTTGTGGACACCGAAGAAGGTGGCGACCGAGGCGTCGGTGCGGCTCATCTCCATCGCCAGCATGCCGGTGAGCAGGTGGCTGGTGGCCGCGCGGTGTTCGCCGTAGCCCTCGTAGGGCAGGCCGGCGAGGCCGCTCTCGCGGAACTTCGCGATGAGTTCCTTCGGGAACGTGCCGGCGGCCCAGTTCTCGTTCACCAGCGGCTTGACCTCGTCGCGCAGGAAGGTGCGCGCCTTGAGCAGCAGCTTGCGCTCGTCGTCGGACAGCAGGGCCTCGTAGTCGTAGAAGTCGGCGACGAGCTGGTCTTCGAGCGTGGTCATGTCAGTTCTCCTCCTTGCGTTCCGCGCTGTCCAAAGCGGACAGGACGGCGAGCTGCTTGCGGTCGCGCGCCTCGGCGAGTTGCGAGTACGGGGAGGAGCCGTAAGCCTTTTCGACGGCTTCGACGAGCCGTTCGGTCTCTTCGGGACTCTGCGAGGGCTGCCCGAGGCCCGCCCACAGCTTCTTCATCGACACGCCGAGGTGCTCGGCCAGGTGCCGGTAACCACCGGGGCCGCCGCCCAGGTGCGAGCCGAGGAACGGCCCGACCGTGGCCCAGCGGATGCCGAGCGAGTTCGTCATCACGCGGTCGAGGTCCTCGGGTGTCACCACGCCCTGCTCCACGAGGTAGATCGCCTCGCGGCTGAGCGCGTTCTGCAGCCGGTTGCCGACGAAGCCGGGGATTTCCTTGCGCTCCACGACCGGCACCCGGCCGAGGAGCGTGTAGAAGGCGACCGCCGCCCGCACCGCGGCTTCGCCGGTGCGCTCGCCCGGCACGACTTCCACGAGCGGGATGAGGTGCGGCGGGTTGAACGGGTGTCCGATGAGGACGCGGCTCGCGTCGGCGAGGTCGCCGGTGAACGCGGTCGACGGGATCGCCGACGACGAGCTCAGCAGCAGCGCGCGCGCCGGAGCCGCGGCGACGAGCTGCGCGAACAGGTCCTGCTTGAACTCGAGGTTCTCCGGGCCGTTCTCCTGCACCACGTCGGCGTCGCGCACGGCGTCGGCGACGTCCGCGGCGAGGTGCACGCGGTCCGCGAGCCCGGTGACGTCGAGACCCTGCGCCGCGAGGTGCGGGGCGAATTCGGCCAGCGCCGCGGCGACGGCCTCGGCGAGATCGGGTCGTGGGTCGGTGACCTTGACCGTGAGGCCGTGCCCGGCGAACAGCGCGGTCCAGGAGAGGCCGATGGTGCCGGCGCCGATCACGGCGGCCGTTTTGAAGGCACTGCGGAACTCGGTGCTGCTCATGGTCAAGCTCCCTTGAGGTAGTCGTGGACCGGCGTGACCGGGGCCAGGGTCAGGTCGGTGAGGACGTGGCTCGCGGAGACGATCTCGCGCACCGGCAGGTCGGCCAGCGGGGCGAGCACGTGCTCGAACAGCTGCAGCCGCGCGGGCCCGGTCCAGGCTTCCTTCACGACCACGTCGGTGATTTCGGTGCGGACGAGCTCCAGCACGCGGGGCGCGCCGTCGTACCCGGGGACGACCTTGAGCATGAAGGTCGGCACGGTGATCTGGGCCTTTGCTTCGGCCGGATCGAGTGCGAAGTGCTTGTAGCCCATGGTCGCGGTCGCCACCCGCAGGGTGCCGTGGTCGAGCGTCCCGACCAGCGCGCCGTTGTCGACATAGAGCTTCGGCGCCCCGACGGTCTTCGGGTACGCGCTGACCTCGCGGCCCGACGCGGTGGCGGGGAAGTTGTCGAGGTACATGGCGTGCAGGTACTCGCCGCGCTCGCCGTCGAAGGTGACCGGGATCGCCTGGCCCGACTCGGTGTAGGGGCCGTAGCCGCTCACGTCGCCCATCTTCATGACCTCGAAGCGCACCAGCGGCTCGTCGATCCGCAGCGGCTCGGGCACGACGGCGCGCAGCGCATCGGGATCGGTGCGGTAGACGATGTTGAGGTATTCGCGGTTGGTGAAGCGCGGGACCACCGCGGGGAACGCGGGGTTCGTCAGCGGCGTGGTCACGTGCCGCAGGACTTCTTCTCGTTTCATCGTCGTCACCGTCCGGTCCACTCGGGCGCGCGGCGCTCGGCGAAGGCGGTCAGGCCCTCGCGGACGTCGGCTGAGCTCATCAGGGTCTTCAGCTCTTCGCGTTGCGCGGCGAACGCGTCCGGCTCGGGGGCCCCGTCGGCGGCGCGCACGATCTTCTTCACGGCGGCCAGCGCGAGCGGCGCGTTCTGCGTGACCGCTTCGGCCAGCCGCAGCGCGACGGCGGTGGCTTCGCCGGCCGCGACGACGCGGTTGGCCAGGCCGAGCTCGCCGGCCCGGGTGCCGGTGATCGGCTCGCCGGTGAGCAGCAGCTCCATCGCGAGGTGGTGCGGGATGCGCTTCGGCAGCCGGATCACGCCGCCGCCCGCGGCGATCGGGCCGCGTTTCACCTCGGGCAGCCCGAACTTCGCGTTCTCGGCGGCCACCACGAGGTCGCAGCCCAGCGCCAGCTCGAACCCGCCACCCATGGCCGAGCCTTCGACGGCCGCGAGCAGCGGCTTTGCCGGCCGAGTCTCGGTCAGCCCGCCGAACCCGCGGCCCCGGATCTCCGGGCTTTCGCCGGTCAGCGCGGCCTTGAGGTCCATCCCGGCGCTGAAGGTGCCTTCGGCGCCGGTGAGCACACCGGCCCGCAGGGCCGGGTCGTGCTCGAGGGTGTCCAGCGCGTCCGCCAGCCCGGCCGCGACGGCCGCGTTCACGGCGTTGCGAGCCTGCGGGCGGTCGATCGTGATCAGCCACGTGGTGCCGATCCGCTCGGTGCGCACTTCGGTGCTCATGACGTCACTTCTCTTCTGTCGCGGTGAGTTCAGCGGTTCGCGAGCTCGGCCAGCACGGCCTCGGTGTCCTGCCCGGCGAGCGGCGCGGGGCGGCGGATGGAGGCGGGCGTGGCGGAGAAGCGCACCGGGATGCCGACCGTGCGGATGCTGCCCTCGGTCGGGTGCTCGACCGTGTCGAGCAGGTGGCCTTCGCGCACGTACTCGTCCTCGTGAGCGCGGTCGAGCTCCAGGACCGGGGCGAACGGGATGCTGTGCTTCGCGCAGACCTCGGCCCACTCGGCGGTGGTGAGCGCCGGCGCGCACTCGTCGATGAGCTCCGCGAGGTCGTCGACGTCGGCGTTGTCGATCGCCTCGCCGTTCACACGCGGGTCCTCGACGAGGTCGGGACGGCCGGCGGCGGCGAAGAAATCGCGGAAGTTCCGCGGGTTGTAGGGGATCACGCAGGCCAGCCCGTCCTTCGTCGGCGCGGCGCGGTGGCCCTTCGACATCGACAGCGGGAAACCCGTGGGGCCCTGCGCCGGCTCGAAGACGTGCCCCGCGAGGTGCTCCACGAGGGTGAACGCGATCAGCGTGTCCGTCATCGGGATCTCGATCCGCTGGCCCTCACCGGTGCGGTCGCGGTGGTGCAGCGCGGCGAGCACGGTGTAGACGATGGTCAGCGACGAGACCTTGTCGCCCAGGATCGTCGGCAGGTAGACCGGCTTGCCGAGCGCGCGGTTCGCGATGTCGACCAGTCCCGACGCGGCCTGCACGGTCTCGTCGTACGCGGCGTTGCCGGCTTGGTCGGAGTCACTGCGGAAACCCTGCGCGTGGGCGTAGATCAGGCCCGGGTTGCGCTTCGCGACCTCCGCGTGGCCGAGGCCCAGCCGGGCCAGCGCGCCGGGGCGCATGTTGGTGATCAGCACGTCGGCGGTGTCGATCAGCTCCAGCGCCTTCTCCCGCTCGCCGGCGTCCTTGAGGTTGAGGGCGACGCTGCGCTTGTTGCGGTTCACGTTCAGGTTGAGCGGGGTCATGCCCGGTGTGGTGCGGTACGGGCCCGCGCGCACCGTGTCGGCGGGGGATTCGATCTTGATCACGTCGGCGCCCAGGTCACCGAGGATCTGCGCCGCGTAGGGGCCCATCACCACGGTCGAGAGGTCGATCACCCGGACTCCGTCGAGCGGTCCCGGCTTCGTGTCGTCCATCAGCTGTCCTTTCGCGCCTGCTGTTCTTGCTCTGCCACCGAAATTAGTCGTGGTGGCGCGAAAGGGGAATGATCAGATCGCGAAGAATGGTATGACCGCAGCGGTCACACCATTCTTGCGGTGGTTCAGCTGATGAGCGGCTCGGTGAAGATCCCGCGCGCCGCGGCGACGAGCTCGGTGAGGTCGCCGCTGTCGCCCCGGTCACGTCGCCAGACGAGGTTGGTGTCCAGCTGGGGGTGGAAATCCGCGAAGGGGAGCACGGCCACGTTCTCGAGCCGGTACAGCTGCATCGGGCTGGCCTCGTCGAGCATCGAAATGGAGAAGGCGAGGCCGGAGGAGATGATTTCGGAGACGCCCGAATAGCCGGTGTTCGGGAGCTTGAGCCGTTTTTTGATGCCGAGTGTCAGCAATTGGTGGTCGAGCTGCTCGAAATAGGCGGGTGTCGATTCTTCGGGCGACGCGAGGTAGGCGAAGTCCGTCAGCTCGCTCAGGTGTACGGACTCGCGCCCGGCGAACCGGTCCGCGGGCACGACGGCGCCGAGTCGCTCCGACATCACGGGCAGCGCGTCGAGCGCCGGGTCGGTCACGGGCATGCGCGCGAGTGCCAGCGCGAGGCGGCCGTCCAGCACGGCGTCGACGAGATCGGGGCTCGCGCCCGGCCAGCGCTTGAGCCCGAACCGCTCGCGCACCTGCTCGGCGAGGGCGCTCACGCGGTCGCGCAGCTTCGGGTGCACACCGGCGGGCATCCCGAGGAACACCGTGCTGCGCTGGGGTCGCGCCGCTTCGCGCAGCCGCCAGGGGATCGCGTTCACCTGGTCGAGCACGTCCCGGGCGAGCGGCAGCAACGCGCTGCCGGCGGGGGTGAGCGTGACGTGGTGGGTGCTGCGGTCGAACAGCTTCTGCCCGAGCTCGTGCTCGAGGTCCTTGATGCGCTGGCTCAGCGGCGACGCGGCCATGTGCAGCTTCCGCGCGGCGGCCGAGAAGTTGAGTTCCTCGGCGACGGCCACGAAGTAGCGCAGGTGCAGCAGTTCCACGGGCTCAGCCTAACCGGCGCTGCCGCGGGTGATCACCCGAAGCAGCCGTTCGGTGCGCGGGCCGTCCGCGCCGGACAGGGCGATTCCCGTTGTGAGCACGAGCAAATCCAGCGGTTCGACGTCTTCGGCGAGGTTCGTGCGGGCGGCCAGCGCGGTGGCCGTGGCGGTCATCACGGCGTGCCAGCTCCTGAAGAGCTCTTCGCGTTCGCCGGGATCGTCCGTTATGGACAGTGCGAGGTCGCGCTTGTCCCGGACGTGGTCGAGGAAGCTGCCGAGCCAGGTGAACAGGGCCGCGCCGGGGTCTTCGTGCGCGAGCAGGGCCTCGCCTTCGGCGCGCAGGTGCTCGACCTCTTCCGCGTACACCGCGGCGAGCAGGTCGCGGCGGCGCGGGAAGTGCCGGTACATCGTGGCGTTCCCGATGCCGGCCCGCTTGGCGATGCGGTCGAGCGGCGCGTCCGTGCCCGCTTCGGCGAACACGTCGCGGGCCGCGCGCACCAGCTGGGCGCGGTTGTCGCGAGCGTCGGCGCGCTGCCTGGCCACCGTGCCTCCCCGTGGGTCGTGGTTGCTAAATGGGGACATCCCCGTTTATCGTACCGGGCCATGACCAGCGAACTCACCCCGGCCGAGGTGCACCGCCGGATCGTCGAGGCGGCGTTCACCGAAGAAGGCTTGCAGTACCTCGACCCCGACGTCGTCGACCACCGTGGCGGCGCCGGGGGTGACCACGTCGGCATCGCGGCGTGGCGGGAGAAGTGGGCGGCGATCAGCCGCGGCGAGTTCCTGGCCGACGTGCGGGACCTGTCGGTGCGCGTGGAGCAGAACGTGAGTGACGGCGAGTTCTCCGTCAACCGCTACACGAGCAGCGGCACGCAGATCTCGACCGGTCGGCGCTACGCCGTGACGAGCATGGACATGATCCGCGTGCGGGGCGGGCGGATCGTCGAGCACTGGGCGCTGATGGACGTCACGGCGCGGGCGGCGCAGCTGCGAGGGGAAGCGTGATCGTGAACGCGGCCCCGCCCTCGGGCGCCGGGCCGGCGGTCAGCGCGCCACCCATGCGCGTGACCAGACCGTGGACCAGGGCGAGCCCGATGCCGGAACCGACGGGGCGGCGGTCGCGGTAGCGCTTGTTGAGCACGCCGCGCTCGAAGGCCACCGCGTAGTCCTCCGCGGCGAGGCCGGGGCCGCCGTCGCGCACGGCGAGGTACGCGTGCCCCTGCGCGACGGTCAGGGAGAACACCATCGGGGCGCCCGCGGGGGTGACGCGCAGGGCGTTCTCCGCCAGGCCGTCGACGACCTGCTGCAGGCGCCGCGCGTCGGCGGTGACGAGCACGGGCGCGGCCGGCACGTCGACGTACAGCGGCACGTTCTCCCGTTCGCAGCGCAGCTGCCACACCTGCGCGCGGTCGCGCACCAGCGCGGAGAGGTCGAGCCGCGCGAGGTCGAGGCGGAACTCGTCGGCGCCGAGCCGGGCGAGTTCGAGCAGGTCGGTGACCAGGCGTTCCAGGCGTTGCGCCTCGCGGTGGATGGTCGCACCGGCGTGGCGCGCGTCAGGACCCTCGGCGACGCCGTCGGCGATCGCTTCGGCGAAGCCGGTCACCGCGGTCAGCGGGGTGCGCAGTTCGTGGGACACCGACAGCAGGAACTCGCGCTGGCGGGCTTCGCTGTGGGCGAGCGCGTCCGCGAGTTCGTTGAGCGAGCCCGCGACCTCGGCGACTTCGACGGGGCCCTCGACGGGCACGCGCACGTCACGCCGGCCGGCCCGCAGGCTGCCCGCCGCGGCGGCGGCCTTGCGCAACGGCCGTCCGAGCAGCCGGCCCGACGCGTAGCCGGCGACGGCCGCGACGACGAGCCCGATGCCGAGCGCCAGCGCGATGTTGCGCACCAGCGCCCGTTCGGTCGCTTCGCCGCTGCGCGCGGGCTGCACCAGCGCGAACGCGGCGGCGCGCGGCCCGACGGCGCGGACTTCGACGAGGTACTGCTGCCCGTCGATCGTCACGCGGCCCGAGTGGTCCTGGCCGGACGCGAGCCCGGCGCGTTCGGCCGCGCGCGCCGAGGTCGCGTCGCCGAGGTCCTGGCCACCGGCGCGCCGCACGACCACCGAGATGCCCTGCCCGCGCACGACGTCGGCGACCTTGCCGACGCCGAGGCGGTTGCCGATGCCGGTGTCGTCGAGCTGGGTCGCGACCACGTCGGCCTGGTCCTTCAGCGACTGCTGCAGCACGGAATCGGCGGTGGAGCGCACGAGCCGCGAAGCCACGAGGCCCGCGACGATCACCGCGATCCCCGCCACCGCCAGGCACACGACCGTGATGCGGAGCGCGAGCGTGCCCCTCATCCGGCGTCCGCCGCGTAGCCGATGCCGCGGACCGTCCTGATCGGACTGTGCACGCCGAGCTTCGCGCGCAGCTGCGCCACGTGCACGTCGACGGTCCGCGTGCCCGCCGCGGCCGCGTAACCCCACACGGCGGACAGCAGCTGGTCGCGCGACAGCACGCGGCCGGGGTGGCGGACGAGGTAGGTGAGCAGGTCGAACTCCGTTGAGGTGAGCGTGATCTCCGCGTCCCCGGCCCACGCGCGGCGGCTCGTGACGTCGACGCGCGCGCCGCCGCATTCGAACGTCTCGCTGGCCGGCGTGCCCGACGCGCGGCGCAGCACGGTGCGCACGCGCGCAGCGAGCTCACGCGGGCTGAAGGGTTTGGTGAGGTAGTCGTCGGCGCCGATCTCGAGGCCCAGGAGGCGGTCGAGCTCGTCGTCGCGGGCCGTCACGAACAGCACCGGCGTCCAGTCACCGGCGGCGCGCATGGCCTTGCAGATCTCGATCCCGTCCATTCCGGACAGTCCGATGTCGAGGACCACGGCCACGGGCTTGAGCCGCCGGACGGTCGCCAGCGCGGCCGCGCCGTCCGCCTCCACGTGCACTCCGAACCCGTCGCGCCGCAGGTACATCGCCGCGAGCTCGGCGATCGCGGCCTCGTCCTCCACCACGAGGACGAGGCCGCGCCCAGCTGACCCCATTCGTTCTCCTCCGGCCGCCGACATCGGGTGAGACGCTACGCGGCTCCCGCCGGACCAGCGCCCTCCACGCCCGCCGTGGGGCGGCCAACGCGGTCGGGCGCCGTGCGAGCCGGCGCCGTCCGAGGGCCGGGGAGGCGCTGCTCGCCGGGCCCGGGCGGCGGTGGGGCCCGGGCCGAGCCGCCGTCCAGGCCGGCTGGGATCCCGGCTCAGGGGGAGCCGTCGCCCGCCATGTCGGATTCGATGCCGTCCAGGGTCGACTGGATGCCGTTCAGCTCGGCGGTGGCCTGAGCGCCGCCGTCGGCCGGGGCGGCGGAGTCACCGCCGTCGCAGGCGGTGCAGGCGAGGGCCACGAGCGCGGCCGCCCCGATCGCGGCCGCGAACCGGGCCGCCTTCACTTCGTCCCCGCGGGCTTGCAGTGGGCGGTGGCGAAGTCGTCGAGCTTCTTCTTGGCGTCCGCGAGCTGGCTGATCCGGCCCTGCCGCTTGTCGGCGCGCTTCTGCAGGCGGTCGGCCGCCGCGGTGTGGCCCTTGGCCCGCTGGTCGGCCGAGCGCGCCTTCAGGTTCGCGACGGAGCCGGCGACCTCGGCCCCGCCGTTGATGCGGTCGGTCAGGTTCTGCGCCCGCTTCTGCAGCTTGGGCACCCACTCGCCGCACACCTGCTGCGACTCCTGGGGGCTGAGCGTGATCGGGGCCACCGCCGGCGACGACGGCGCGGGCGGCGCGCTGGTGTCCGCCGAAGCCAGCGGCGTCACGACCAGCAGCCCGGCCGCGACGCCGCTGCCCGCCATCGCCAGCCGCCGGGTCCAGGTGGTTCCTCGCATCGTTCCTACTCCCTCTCGTGACCGGTTTTCCGGGTACGGCGAGTACTTTCGCGGTCCGGTGTACGAGGGGTGTGGGCCGAATGTTCGGGCTTCGTAAAGCCGGGACTCAGCTCGTGCCGAGCTTGTGCAGCACCGCCGCCGCCAGTGCGGTGCGCTCGAGCATCCCGCCGACGCTGATGTGCTCGTGGCGCGCGTGCGCCCCGTCGCCCACAGCGCCGAAACCGTCGAGGACCGGGTGCCCCAGCGCGGCCACGAAGTTGCCGTCGCTCGCGCCGCCGACGGAGGTTTCCGCCAGGGAAACCTCCAGCTCGGCCGCGAGGTCCCGGGCCAGCGAGTAGAGCCCGACGATCGCGTCCGACCGCTCCATCACCGGCCGGTTCCAGCCGCCTTCGACCTTCACCGTGGCGCGCGGGTCGTGCGCCACCAGCGCGGCCAGGCCGGCGTCGATGCGCGCGGCTTCGGCGGCGCTGGCCACGCGGACGTCGATCTCGCCGCGCGCGGAGCCGGCGATCACGTTCTGGCGGCTGCCGCCGGAGATGACGCCGACGTTGACGGTCGTGCCGGCGTCCAGGTCGGTCAGCGCGTGCAGCGCGAGGATCGCGCGCGCCAGCTCGTCGATCGCGCTCGCGCCCTTGGTCGGGTCGAGCCCGGCGTGGGACTCGACGCCCGTCGCGTGCACCCGGAACAGCCCGACACCCTTGCGCGAGGTCTTCACCGCGCCGCCGGCGCTCGCTTCGAACACCAGCGTCGCCCGGGTGCCCCCGGCCGCCTCCTCGATCACCGGACGCGAAGCCGGGCTGCCGAGCTCCTCGTCACCGTTGAGCACCAGGCGCACGGCCGGGCGCGGCAGCCCGGCGGCGTCCAGCGCGCGCAGCGCCCACACCGCGTGGACCAGGCCCGACTTCATGTCGAAGATCCCCGGCCCCGTCGCGCGGTCGCCGTCGACGGTGAACGGCCATTCCGCGAGCGTGCCCAGTGGCCACACCGTGTCGTAGTGGCACAGCAGGAGCACCGGCCGCGCGCCGGCGCCCGGGTAGTCGTAGACCTTGATGTCGCCGTAGCGGCCGCCGTCGAAATCGCGCACCGCCGCCGGTGCACCGAGCCGCGACCGCAGCCAGCCGTCCACCCAGGACAGTCCGCGCGTCAGGCTTTCCTTGTCGTCACTGGGTGTTTCGATGCCGACGTACTCGGCGAGGTCGGCGAGCAGGTCGTCGCGGTGCGCGCGCACCCATTCGTGCAGCTCGCGGATCCCGGTCACAGGTGTGCCTCCAGTTCGGTGAGGTGGTCCTCGGACATCGCGGTGCCCGACTCGACGTCGGCCAGGCGCTTGAGCACGGCCTTCAGCAGCGGCACCTCGACGCCGCGGCGGGCGGCTTCGTCGAGCACCGGGCCGTAGTGGTGGTAGACCTCGACGGGCCGGTGCCGCACGGCGATGTCCCGCCAGATCCCGCTGCGGTCCTTGGGCTGCGTGCGCAGCCACGCCACGAGCCGGTCGGTCGCCTCCTCGCGTCCGGTGGCCCCCGGCAGGTAGGCGGCCGGGTCGAACTGGTCGAACGCCTCCAGCGCGCGCGGGCCCGCCGCCGCGAACACCTCCGCGGCGAGCGCGTGCATCAGCGGCCGGTGCCGGTCGATCAGGTCGGCCATCGGCGCGTCGGCCAGCGCCGTGGTCGTGAGCATCGCCCCGAAGGCCAGCTTCGCCCACAGATAGCCCTTGACGTTGGCGGTCGCCTTCGCCGGTCCCCACGCCTGCAGGTCGGCCACGACCTCCTCGACGCGGTCGCTGATCCGCCCGTCGGGCTCGCCGACGACCAGGGCACCCGCTCCGCCGTCGCGGACCACGCCGGGCTCCGCGACGTCGGCGAACAGGTTCACGAACGCGCCCACGGTCCGCTCCGCGCCCACGAACGACGCGATCAGCTCCTCGTTCAGCCCGTTCTGCAGCGACACCACGAACCCGTCGCGCGCCAGCCGCGGCTCCAGCCACTGCATCGCCCGCTCGGTGGCCTGCGCCTTCACCGCGAGCAGCACCCGGCCCAGCTCCGGCGGCGCCTCGTCGGGGACGTACGCGGGCAGGTCCACCTGCTCGGTACCGCCCGGCCGCACGAGCGTCAGCCCGCGCGCGGTGATCGCGGCGACGTGCTCCGGGTCGGCGTCCACGACCACGACCGGGTGGCCCGCCTTGGCGAGGTGGAACGCGAGCGTGCCGCCGATCGCGCCGCCCCCGACGACCGTGTACGAGCGGCGGTCAGACATGAGCACCTCCCGAGTGCGCGGAACCCCGCTGGACCGCGGTTTCGCCCGACCAGTGCAACGGCAGGCCCGCCGCGCCCGCGGTCGACCCGCCGTCGACGCGCAGGATGGACCCGGTGATCCAGCCCGCTTCCGGGCCGGCCAGCCAGAACACGGCGTCGGCGATCTCGCCCGGCGCGCCGCGGCGCCCGAGCGGGTTGACCGACACCGCCGCGGCGTAGGCCTCGGTGACGGGGTTCGCTTCGCTGTCCACGGTCACGAACCCGGGGCTCACGGCGTTGACGCGGATCCCGTGCGGCCCGAGTTCCACGGCGCACGCCTTGGTCGCCATCTCCAGCGCGGCCTTCGACGTGGCGTAGTGCGAAGCTCCCGGCCGCGCGCGGGTCGCGGCGCCCGAGGAGATGTTCACGACCGACCCGGTCGTCCCGGCCGCCACGTGCCGGCGGCCGAACGCGACGGTCGTGAGCACCGCGGCCCGCACGTTCACGTCCTGCACGCGGTCCCAGATGGCCGCCGTCAGGTCCAGCAGCCGCGTCGCCGGGTAGATGCCCGCGGCGTTCACGAGGACGTCGACCGGGCCGGCGCGGTCCACGAGCCCCTCCGCGTACTGGGCGTCGGCGAGGTCACCCGGCAGCTCGGTCACGGCCGCGCCGTGCTCCGCGCGCAGCCGTTCGGCCACAGTGGACAGTTCGGACGGCCGCAGGTCGGACAGGGCCAGCCGGTCGCCCGCGGCGGCGAACCGGGCCGCGATCGCGGCCCCGATCCCGCCCGCGGCGCCGGTGACGAGCACGGTGCGCATCTAGAGCTGTTTCCCCTTCGTCTCGGGCATGGTGAGGTACACCGCGACGCCGATCAGCGCGGCGACGGCGACGTAGACCCACACGAGGTCGCCGTGGTGGTTGGCGTTGAGCCAGGTCGTGACGTACGGCGCGGTGCCGCCGAACACGGCGACAGCCAGCGCGTACGGAAGGCCGATGCCGGTGGTGCGCACCTCGGGCGGGAACTGCTCGGCCATGATCACCGCGCAGTTGGCCGAGTAACCGACGATCAGCACGAGGCCGATCAGCTCGATCACGAACACGCTCCAGAACCCGTTGGCCAGGAAGTGGAACGCGGGCCACGCGAACACCACGAACCCCGCGGCGAACGCCGTCATCGTCGCCTTGCGGCCGATCCGGTCCGACAGCAGCCCGCCGAACGGCAGCAGGCAGATGAACACGAGCATCGCCAGCGTGTTGGCCAGCAGCGCGGTCTTGAGCGGGATGCCGGTGGACAGGTGCGCGTACGCGGGCATGTAGCTGACCCACACGTAGTAGATCAGCGTGCCGGCGATCGTCACGCCGGCCACGCGCAGCGCGGCGGCGGGGTGGTCGCGGAACATCGCGACGACGGGGTTGCGGCGCGGCTTCGCGCTGATCTTCCCGAACGCCTCCGTCTCGTGCACCGAGCGCCGCAGCCACAGGCCGACGAGCCCGAGCAGCCCGGCGATGCCGAACGCGAGGCGCCAGCCCCAGCCGTGCAGGTCGGCGTCGGACAGCGTCGAGTTCAGGATCGTGCCGAGCAGCGCGGCGATGAGCGAGCCCGCGCCGACGGAGACCTGCTGCCACGAACCGGCGAACGCCCGGCGGCCCGGCGCGGCCGATTCGATCAGGAACGCCGACGACGAGCCGAATTCGCCGCCCGCGGAGAAGCCCTGCACGAGCCGGGCGAGCAGCAGCACGATCGGGGCGCCGACGCCGATCTGGGTGTAGGTCGGGCACACGGCGATCACGATCGACGCGGCCGCCATGAGCGAGATCGTGAGCGTGAGGCCCTTCTTGCGGCCGCGCCGGTCGGCGTACGCGCCGAGTACCGCGCCGCCGATCGGGCGCATCACGAAGCCGACCGCGAACACGGCCAAAGTGGACAGCAGCGCGGTGGTTTCGTTGCCCCCGGCGAAGAACTGGCCGGCGAAGATGGGGGAGAACGTGGCGTAGACGGCCCAGTCGACCCACTCGACGGTGTTGCCGATGGCGCCGGCGACGATCGCCTTGCGCTGCTCGCCGGTCAGCCGGTGGGTCGCGACGGTGGTGCCGGAAGCGTTCTCAGCGGACGGAACAGTGGTCATGGCTTTGCCTCCCCGGCGGTGCCATCGGTGAGGACGTGGTCGACGATCTGGGCGTGGGTGGCGAACCACACGCCGTCGTGGCCGCTGATGTGCTCGAGCAGCTCGGTGAGGATCGCGACGCGGGAGCGGTGCCCGCTGATGTGCGGGTGCAGGGTGAGCTGGAAGATGCCGCCCTCGGCGTACGCGGCGTCGAACTCGTCGCGCCAGATCGAGAGCACCCCGCGCGGCGGCGTGTAGGGCCGCAGCGAGGCGAAGCGGTCCATCATGAAGTACGGCGCGTCGTCGCGGATCCACTCCACGGGCAGCTCGACGATCCCGGTCGGCTCGCCGTTCTCCAGCAGCTCGTAGCAGTCGTCGTCGGCCATCAGCGACGAGTCGTACTTCAGGCCGAGCTCACGCGTGATGGCGAGCGTGTGCGCGGAGAAGTCCCACGAGGGCGTGCGGATGCCGACGGGCCGCTTGCCAGCCAGCCGCTCCAGCACGTCGGCGGCGCGGAAGGCGAGGTCGCGCTCCTCGGTCTCGGTGAGCGCGGTGTTGCGTTCGTGGATCCAGCCGTGCAGCGCCACTTCGTGGCCGGCGTCGGCGTAGGTCTTGACCTCGCCGTCGTGCAGCAGCGCCGACACGGCGGGGACGAAGAACGACGCGGGCGCGCTGAACCGCTCCAGCAGCCGCAGCAACCGGGGGACGCCGACGCGCGCGCCGTACTCGCCTTGCGCGAGCTTGCCGGGCAGCACCTCGCCGTCGCGCAGGGCCGGGGTCTCGTGGTCGGAGTCGAACGACAGCGCCACGGCCACTTTCGCGCCGCCGGGCCACGCCTTCGGCCGCAGGGAACGGCCGGCGCGGACGTGCTCGACGTGGCCGCGCCACGTCGCCTCGTCCCAGAGCCACGGTTGGTCGGTCATACTTCCTCCAGGGTTGCGGCTGCCGCGGGGGTGGGCGCCCACGCGCGTTTGAGGGTCGAGACCTGCAGGGTCACGTCGGCTTCCCGCAGGCCCGGCAGGGCGCCGACGACGTCGGTGGTGTGGCGGTAGAGCTCGCCGTAGTGGCGCAGCACGATCTGGCCGACGAGGTTGAACCGGCCGGTGGTCGCGCTCAGGTACTTCGTGCCGGGGTGCGCGGCGAGCTGCTGACCGGCGCGGTCCAGTTCGGCCGGGACGACCGAGAGCCAGAGCATGAACTCGAGCGCGTAGCCGAACATCGCGGGTTCGGCCAGGGTCCGGAAGCGCAGGCAGCCGCGGCGCACGAGGGAGTCGACGCGGCGCGCGACGGTCGACTCGCTCGTGCCGACCTGGCGCGACACCTCCTTGAACGAGACCCGGCCGTCTTCCCCGAGCACGGCGCTGATCGCCAGGTCGAGCTCGTCGAGGTGCTCGGGCGGGCGTTCCCAGTGCTGCTCCTCGAACGGCCGCACGTCGCCGCCGCGCAGTTCGGCCACCGCGTCGGCGGTGAGCTCGCCGGAGTCCCAGTCGTGGTTGGAGGTGAACGTGCGCATCACGGCGAAGGTCTCGGCGTCGCGCACGTTGCCCGCCGCGGGGAAGTCGCCCTGGAGGCGGGCGACGTCGCGGTAGGTCGGCAGCACGAACTCGGCCGAGCAGTCGGCGCTGCCCGCGAGCACGGTGGCGTAGCGGACCTCGGGCCGCGCGGCCAGCTCGTCGGCGACGGCGGCCGCCGTCCCCGGCCGGCAGCGCAAGCGCGCCAGCACCGGCACGCCGAGGCCGCAGCGCAGCACGTCGACCACGCCGATCACCCGCAGCTGCCCGCTCTCGGTGAGCTGGCCGGCGCGTCGCAGCACGGTCGACTCGCTCGAGCCCACGTGCCGCGCGATGGCGCCCCACGACGCCCGCCCGTTGAGCTGGAGCGCGGCGACGATCCGCCGGTCCAGATCGCTCACTTTGACCTCGTCCTGCACGAAGCGAATCTTCGGTGCAGGAATCCGTCAAGTCAAGGGGTCGGCTTGCAAGAAATCAGCGATCCGGGTCGGCTTGCAGGGCGAGGAACCGCTCCATCGCCACGTCGACGGCCTTCTGGTCGCCGGTGGTCACCAGGTCGAGCAGCAGGCCGCGAGCGACCGCGAGGCCCAGCCGGGCCTGGGCCGCCCGGTCCTCCTCGGGCACGCCGGAACGGGCGAGCAGGGCTTCGAGGGGGGCGAGCCAGTCGGCGATCACGCCGTCGAGGAATTCGGCCGTGCCGGGGGTGCCGCCGAGGGCCTGGCCGTAGAGCTGGAAGAAGAGCTTTTCGTTGTGGCGCAGCGATTCGTCGGTGAGGTGGCGCCAGAACGCTCGCGCGGCCTCCTCGGGTGGCAGCTCGGGGTCGACGTGGTCGAGCACGCCGCGCTGACGGCGTTCCACCTCGCGCGCGACCTCGGTGAGCAGGCCTTCCTTCGACCCGAAGTGGTAGATGAGCATCCGGTGGCTCGTGCCGATCGCAGCCGCCACCGCGCGGAGGCTCTGGGCCGCGCCGACGCGGGCGATGTGGTCGACCGCCGCGTCGAGGAGGTTCTCCCTTGAATCGACCATGTACCAGATGGTACATGTACCACGTGGTACAGGAACGCTGAGGAGGCCACCCATGCAGCACATCTCCGTGCGGGCCCGCACGCCCGCCACCCCGGCCACGGTCTACGCCCTCCTGCGCGACGGCGCGAGCTGGCCGCGCTGGTCGCCGCTCGGCTCGTTCGAGCTCACGCGGCCGGGGGCCGGGGAACGCGAGGGGCTCGGCGCGTTGCGCCTGTTCCGCACCGGCCGGACGCGCTCGTGCGAGGAAGTCATCGCCCTGGAGCCCGACCGGCGGTTCGGCTACGCGCTGCGCAGCGGGCTGCCGCTGCGCGACTACCGCGCCTACGTCGACCTGACCCCCGTGGCGGGCGGGACGGAGATCCACTGGCACTCCACGTTCACCGGCAAGGTGCCCGGCACGGGCTGGTTCTACCGGCTCGTGCTGCACCGGTTCATCCAGCGGGTCGTGGCCGGCCTCGTCGCGGAGACGACTCGCGTGGCGCAGGCGAGCTGAGGCGGCGCCGCGCTGGGGGTGCGGCGCCGCCTCGTTGCCCGGCTTTCACCTCGGCTGTTACTCTCTTCCGGAGAGTGAGGAGACGTCCCGTGACGCTGGGCAACCCGTACGACCGCGACTGCCCGACCCGCCAGCTGCTCGACCGCATCGGCGACCAGTGGACGGTGCTGATCGTCGGCACCCTCCGCGACGGCCCGCTGCGCTTCACGCAGATCGGCAAGCGCGTCGAGGGCATCTCCCAGAAAGTCCTGACGCAAACCCTGCGCAGCCTCGTCCGCGACGGCATCCTCACCCGCACCGCCTACCCGGTCATCCCGCCGAAGGTGGAGTACGAACTCACCCCGCTCGGCCACGACCTCGCGGACCCCCTCGACATGCTCGACCTCTGGGCGCGCCGCCACATGGACCAGGTCACGGCCGCCCGCGAAGCGTTCGACGCGCGGCAATCGGCCTGAGTCGCCCCGGATTCATCACCTCGCGCACGAGCGCGACCCGCTGGCTCGGGCCGGCGTCGGCCAGCACGATCTCGAGCGCCCGGTGCTCACTCACAGCCCTGATAGCGGCGGTTCGGATGGGCACGAAGCCCGTGCCCCAGGTCGGCGAAGCCGTGCGGCTCGTCATTGATGGCGAGGACCATCACCTCGAGGGCGTAGGACTCACCGAGATCCGCGCTGGTGGTCCTCGCCGGCTCGGGATTCGTGTCATGGGCCTTGTTCCAGAGGTTCTCCGCACGGTCGACCAACACCTGACCGTCACGAGGCCGGCCGATCGAGACGAGCGCTTCGACAACAGCTGCCGTCCACGGCCACGACGACGGCAACGTCGGCCAGGTGCTGCGCGCGACTGATGCCTCTGAGGCTCTCCGCACGCTGTTTCCCCCAGCTTCGACGACCCTGGGGCAACGCGACGACGGCAGGGCTCACGTCGACGTGGTGTAGCAAGCTCGACCGCGCGATCGCTCGGATCATGAGCAAACGCGCCGGCTGACCCGCGGCTCAGCCGACCAGACCCGCCTCGTGGGCCAGCAAGCCGGCCTGGGTGCGGTTGCTGCAGTCGAGCTTGACGAGCATCCGGGACACGTAGCTCTTCACCGTCGCTTCCGCGAGGTGCAGGCGGGCGGCGATGTCCGCATTGGACAGTCCCTCGCCGAGGCAGGTGAGGACGTCGCGTTCGCGGTCGGTGAGGGGTTGGGTGCGGCGGCGGGCCTCGTCGCTGCGGGCGTGGCCGCCCGAGGACAGGGCGACGAGGCGGCGGGTCGCCGACGGGGACAGCACCGTGTGCCCGTCCGCGGCGACGCGGACCAAACCGATGAGGTCCTCCGGCGGAGTGGACTTCACGAGGAAACCGGCGGCGCCCGCGCGCAGTGCGCGGACCACGTACGTGTCGGCGTCGAACGTCGTGAGGGCGACGACCGCGGGCGGGTCCGGCAGCGCGGTGATGCGCGCGATGGCCGTGAGCCCGTCGACGCCGGGCATGCGCAGGTCCATCAGCACCACGTCGGGGCGGTGCCGCACGACGGCTTCCACCGCTTCGGCGCCGTCGGCGGCTTGGGCGAGCACCTCGATGTCGCCGGCCGAGCCGAGGATCGTGCGCAGGTGCGCGCAGACCATCGGCTCGTCGTCGGCCACGACCACCGTGATCACCGAGGGGCACCTTCCGTCGTCGGAACGTAGGCGGGGAGTATCGCACCGATGCGGAACCCGCCGCCGGGCTCGGGGCCCGCTTCGAACCGCCCGCCGACGAGTTCGACGCGCTGGCGCAGCCCGCTCAGCCCGGCGCCGGAACCACTGCCCGCGAGCGCCGGGTCGGGTGGGCGGCGCGCGCGGGTGTTGGTGACGCGCACGTCGAGCCCTTCGGCGTGGTAGCGCAGCGACACCGCGGCCGAGGAACCCGGCGCGTGCTTGCGAACGTTGGTCAACGCTTCCTGCACCACGCGGTACGCCGTGCGCGCCACCGTCGGCGACACACCGCCGGGATCGCCGGTCACCGAGAGCTCCGTCGCCACGCCGACGGCCACCGACTCCGCCACCAGCTCGGCCGGATCACTGGTCGGCGCGGGTGAAGCGGCCGGCGATCCGGCGGCCGATCCGTCGCGCAACACACCGACGAGGTCGCGCAGTTCGTCCAGCGCCTGCGCGCCTTCGCGCCGGATGTCCTCGGCCGCCGAGCGCACGGCCGGCTCCGCCGACACGACGCCGAGCGCGCCCGCGTGCAGCACCATCAGGCTCAGCCGGTGGGTGACGACGTCGTGCATCTCGCCCGCGAGCCGGCGGCGTTCCTCGGCGATGGCGTGCTCGGCGAGCAGGTGCTGCTCGCGTTCGGCGCGCTCCGCGCGGTCGCGCAGCGAACGCAGCAATTGCCGCCGCGCCTCGAAGTACAGCGACACCGCCACCGGGAACGCGGTGCTCAGCAACCCGAACGGCGTCGTGTTCCACGCCGGGTCCCACGGCCGCGTCGCGAGCAGCGCCAGCACCCCGCCGATCCACAGCAGCCGCCGCCGGTCCACCAGCTTCGCCAGCTGCGTCAGCACCACCGGGGTGATGGTGGGCACGGTCATCAGCGTCGGCTTGTCCGCGGGCATCAGCAGGCCGGGCCAGAACAGGTCCGACGCCAGCATCGCGAGCGACGCCACCACGAGCAGGCCGGCGACCGCGCCGGGGAAGCGGAACAGGAGCAGCAACGAGAAGTCGCACCCGAGCTCGAGCGCCAGCCCGGCGTACGGGCCGAGCGCACCCGTCGTCGGCGCGGCCACGTTGAGGAACACGTCGAGGCCGGCGAAGACGATCGCCGTGCCCAGCAGCCAGGCGAGCTCCACCGGCCGCGGCCAGAGCGTTCGCCGGACTTCGGTCACGTCGGCCACGGTAACGGGTGCTCGTGCGCGGCGGGCCCGATTCGCACCGGCCGGGCGACGCGACCGCAACGAAAGTTGCGGTCCGGACCACCCGAGGTCGCTCGCACCGCCCACCTCTCGCGCTTACGCCGGTGGGGCCCTGCGCGGTGCACTCGGAGCATGACGAGTGGAGGAGTGACCGCACCCGAAGCGCCGCCCGTGGTGGCGGCGGGACCCGCGCCGTTCGCCCGTGCCCCGGTGCTGACGGTCGCCGCGCTGGTGACCGCGGTGCTCATCGCGACCGGCGCGCGGTACACACACGGCTTCGACGAGCTGTACTTCCTGGTGGCGGGTCGAGATCATCCGGCCTGGGGGTATTTCGACCAGCCACCGCTCGTCCCCCTCCTCGCGGGCGCGCTCGACCGGCTCTTCCCCGGTTCGCTGCTCGCGTTCCGGGTGCCGATGGCGCTTGCGGCCGGCGTGGGCACGGTCGTCACCGCGCTGATCGCGCGGGAACTCGGCGGCCGCCGCGCGGCGCAGCTCATGGCCGCCGGCGCGTACGCGACGTCCGGGCTGATCATCATCAGCCACTGGGTCGCGACGTACGCGCTGGACCCGTTCCTGTGGACGGTCGTCGTGTTCCTCCTGGTCCGCTGGACCCGCACGCGCCGCGACGGCCTGCTCGTGTGGGCCGGCGTCGTCACCGCGGTGTCGCTCGAGGTGAAGTTCCTGATCCCGGCGCTGTGGGCCGCCGTGCTCGTGTCCGCGGCCGTGCTCGGGCCGCGGCGCCTGCTCAGCCGGCCGAAACTGTGGCTGGGCGCGCTGCTCGCGGTGGTCGCGACCATCCCCGCGCTGGTCTGGCAGGCGCGGAACGGCTGGCCTTACCCGAACATGGCCGACGTCGTCGCGGCCGAGTTCCCCGGGTACCTCGCCTTCGCGCGCGACGGACTGTTCGGCGCCGGGATGGGGATCGGCGTCCTCGCGCTGCTCTACGGCGTGTGGCGGCTGCTGCGGTCGCCGGAGCTGCGGCCCTACCGCTACCTCGCCGTCGCGCAGCTGCTGGTCACCGTGGTGGTGCTGGTGACGCACGGGCGGTCCTACTACCTGATGAGCCTCTACGCGCTGCCCTTCGCCGCGGCCGCCGTCGAACTGACCCGGCGGGACCTCGTGCGGTGGTGGCGGATCCCGGTGGCGATCGCGTTCGCGCTCTCGGCTGCGGTCACCGTGGCCGGTCTGCCGGTGTGGCCGGCGTCGGTGAAGGCGACGTCGTTCGGGCCGGTGCCACTGGGCACGGTGTTCCAGGGCGGGGAGACGGCGGAGATCCAGGTCGCGGACGCGGTGGGCCGGACGTACGCGGCATTGCCACCCGCGGTGAAGGGGCAGACGGCGGTGTACGCCGAGATCTACCCGTTCGCCGCCGCCGTCGAGTACTACGGGCCGCGGTACGGGATCACGGATGTCTACAGTGGACACCGCGGGTACTGGTACTTCGACCGGCCACCCGATTCGGCGCGGAACGTGCTGTTCACGGGCTTCGACCCGGCGTTGCTGAAGCCGTACTTCTCCTCGGTGACCGAAGTGGTGCCCGGCCTCGTGTGGCTGTACACCGGGCGCAAGCAGCCGTGGAACCACATCTGGCCGGAGGTGAAGGCACAGTGACCCTTTCCTTGCCCGCACGGGCTTATCTGCTCGCGTGCGATCCCGGCAAGGGCCGCGTCCGCGACCGGCGCCGCGCGGCGCTGCTCGTGCGCGCCGCCGCGATCACCGACCTGCTCCAGCGGGGCCGTGCCGAGGAGAGCGGCGGCCGCGTCGCCGCGACCGGCCGCGGACCGACGGGTGACCTG
Source organism: Amycolatopsis sp. NPDC051903 (assembly GCF_044452505.1). Classification (NCBI taxonomy): domain Bacteria; kingdom Bacillati; phylum Actinomycetota; class Actinomycetes; order Pseudonocardiales; family Pseudonocardiaceae; genus Amycolatopsis; species Amycolatopsis sp. NPDC051903. The sequence goes on from NZ_JBITBT010000026.1 coordinate 99,312, forward strand.
CTCCTCGACGACGTGCTGGCCGGCCTCGCCGACTCCGGCCCGGCCGGCTGGCGCGCGCTGCTGCGGCGGGACGCGGGGGACACGCTGCGGTCGCTGGAACTCCAGCTCACCGCTTCGGGTGTGCTTCGGCAAGCGGTGACGCCGGTGCTGCGGCTGAAGGTGCTGCAGCCCGCCGAGACCCGGCTCGCCGAGCGGCAACACACGAGCGTGGCCCACGCCCTGCGCGCCCCGCTGTCCGAAGTGGATGCGCAGGACGCGGCACTCACCGCCCTCGCCGCGGCCGCGGGCATCGGGCTCGGCCGCGGCGAGGCCGCCCGGAACTCCGCGCGGCTCGCGGAGCTGGCCGACGCCGGTGGCGCCGCGGGGCCGCCGTTGCGGCGCGTGGTGCGGCAGCTGCGTGCCCGCCGGGCGGCGATGGCGTCCGGCGGGAGCTGAGTCAGGAGGTGAAGAGCCGGTCGAGGTGGTAGTCGACGGTGGCCACCGCGTCGTCGGCGGAGCGGTGGCCCAGCAGGACGTCGGAACCCTGGGAATCGGCCAGCGCCCAGAGGATGGCCGACTCGTGGTCCGCGTCGACGTCCGCCGCGACGTCACCCGCCTCCTGCGCCTGACGGATCAGCCCGGCGAAGAACTCGTGCAGCTGCGGCACGCCCTCGGCGTAGACCTCGGCCAGCCGCGCGTCGACGACGGCGCGGTTGAAGAACGCCACGCCGACCAGCCAGTCGGCGGCGCTGCGCTCGTCGCGCGGCAGCATCTCGACCAGGCAGGCGCGGAGGATCCGCTTCGGTGTCGGCTCGCCACCGGCGAGGACCTGCGCTCGGATGCGCTCCTCGCGCTGCCGGTTGCGGTGCTCGAGGGTGAACAGCAGCATCTCGTCCTTCGACGCGAAGTAGTGCTGCACCGAGCCCATCGACACGCCCGCCTCGGCGGCGACGTGGCGCAGGCTCACGCCCTCCAGGCCGTGGCGCGTGATCAGCCGTTGCAGCGCGTCGGCGATCTGCGCGCGCCGCTGGTCGTGGTCCACCTGCTTGGGCAACCGGCCGCCTTCCTTGCGAGGTTTGTCCGCATCTGTTTACGATGCAGTCGCATTGTAAACGACTTTCCGGGGGGACGCTGTGGAAACACCGACGGGCGCGGTGCGGCTCCGGCCGCCGCGCTACCCGCTCGACCGGCGCGCGATCGGCTGGTGGCGGCTGCAGGGCGTGCTGTGGTTCGCGCCGCTCGTGGCGGCGCTGGTAGTGCTGGGCGCGCTGCTCGTGCCGTGGCTGCTGGTGCTCGGCGCGGCGTTCGCGGTGCTCGGGGCCGTGTGGGTGCTCGTGCTGCCGGTGTGGTGGTTCCGCGTGCACCGCTGGGAGACCACGGACACCGCCGTCTACGCGCGGTCCGGCTTCTTCTGGCAGGAGTGGCGGGTGGCGCCGCTGTCGCGCGTGCAGACCGTCGACACGCTGCGCGGGCCGCTGCAGCAGGTGTTCGGGCTCGCGACGGTCACCGTCACGACCGCCTCGGCGCGCGGCGCGATCAAGATCCGCGGCCTGGCCGCCGACGTCGCGGCCGACGTGGCCGAGCAGCTCACCGAAGCCACCCAGGCCACCCCCGGGGACGCGACGTGACGGGGGAGCGGCTCGACCGCCGCACGCTCGGCGTCACCGCGCTGACCATGGCGGGCGTGGCCGTGGCCGCGGGCACGCCGACGGCGATCGGGGTGGTCGGCGGCGGGGCGCCGCTCTTGCCGGTGCTCGCGTGGGTCGCCGGCGCGGGGCTGCTGCTCGTGGGCGTGAGCGTGCTGGCCGACCTGCTGCGGTGGCGCGCCACGACCTACTCGCTCACGGCCGACCGGCTCGAAATCACCTTCTCGCTGCTGGCGCGCTCGAAGAAGTCCTTGGCCCGCGACCGCATCCGCAGCGTCGACCTCACCGCGTCACCGGTGCACCGGGCGCTCGGCGTCGCGGTGCTGAGCGTCGGGACCGGCCGCCACGAGAGCGGCGCGCAGGGCCGGATCAAACTCGACCCGCTCGCGCGCGAAGACGCCGAACGGCTGCGGGCCGAGCTCCTGCGTCACGCCGCGGGGGAACCCGCCGACACGGCCGTGCTGGCGAAGCTCGACTGGGCCTGGCTGCGGTACGCGCCGGTGTCGTTCGCGGCGCCCGCGCTCGGGCTCGCCGCTTTCGGCGCGGTGGTACAGGTTTCCGAGTGGTTCGGAGTCCAAAGGGGACTGTTCCACTTCGTCTTCGGGATCTTCCGCGAGCTGCCGCTGGTTGTGCTGATCCTCGTGCTGCTCGCGGCCGCCGTGGTGATCGGCGCGGTCGGCGCGCTCGGGTTGTTCGTGGAGATGTGGTGGCGCTTCCGGCTCGACCGCGAGCCGGGCGGCACGCTGCGGGTGCGGCGCGGGCTGCTCACGACGCGCTCGATCACCCTGGAGCAGCGGCGGCTGCGCGGGGTGGACGTCGTGGAGCCCCTCGGCAGCCGCCTCGCCGGCGCCGCGCGCGTCGACGCCGTCGCGACCGGCGTGCGGCAGAAGCAGGACGACGAGCGCACCGACTACCACACGCTGCTGCCCGCGGCGCCGCTCGACGTGGCCAACCGCGTCGCCGCCGCCGTGCTGGGAGAGCCGGTGGCGCCGACGGCCGCGGCCCGGCTGAAGGCGCACCCCGCGGCGGCGCGCGGACGGCGGTTGCGCTGGTGGCTGCTGGGCGCGTCGGTGCCGGTGGCCGTGCTGGTGGTGCTCGGGCTGGTGCTGACGGACGTGCTGTTCGTGATCGGGTTGGCGCTGGCCGTCGTCGCACTGCCGGTTTCGGCCGCGCTCGGGCTCGACGCTTACCGCAGCCTCGGGCACGCGCTCACCGGCTGTTACCTCGTCACCCGCAGCGGCGCGGTGCGGCGCAGCACCGTCGCCCTCGAGCGCGAAGGGGTGCTCGGCTGGACGGTGAAGCAGTCGATCTTCCAACGGCGCCGCGGCCTGGCGACGTTCACCGCGACCACCGCGGCGGGCGCCGGCGCGTACTCGATCCGCGACGCGTCGGCGGACGAAGGCCTGGACTTCGCCGCCACCGCGACGCCGGGCGTGCTGGCGCCGTTCGTTTCGGCGGAGGCCGAAGCGTCGCGGGCGTAGGTTGCGCCCATGACGTCGTTCGCCGCGCTGCACGTACCCGGGAAACCCTTGCTGCTGCCCAACGTCTGGGAGTTCGGCCTCGCGGCCGCCCTCGCCGAGGCGGGCTGTCCCGCGGTCGGCACGACGAGCCTCGGGGTGTCGGCCGCACACGGATTCGCCGACGGCGCACCGGGTTCGCGGGCCGCGACGGTGTCGCTCGCCCGCGCGCTGGCGCCACTGGACGTGCTGGTGAGCGTCGACCTCGCCGACGGTTTCAGCGCGGACCCCGCGGCGGTGGCCGACCTCGTCGTGGAACTCGCGGCCGCGGGCGTCGTGGGCGTCAACCTCGAAGACGGCCGCGCCGATGGCACCCTCGCGCCGGTGGCCGTCCAGTGCCGCCTGATCTCGGCCGTGCGCGCCGCCGCGCCCGCCGTGTTCCTCAACGCCCGCACCGACACCCACTGGCTCGGCACCGGCCCGCTGGCCGCCACGCTCACCCGGCTGCGCGCCTACGCGGACGCCGGCGCCGACGGCGTGTTCGTCCCCGGGCTCGCCGACCCCTCGGAGACCGCGGAGTCGGTGGCAGCCGTGGACGTGCCGCTCAACGTCCTGTTCCTCCCGGGCCGCACCACGCTGGCCGGCCTCGCCTCCCTGGGGGTGGCGAGGGTGAGCCTCGGCTCGACGCCCTACCGCGTCGCGCTGGCCGCCGCACTGGCGACGGTGGCCGCGGCCCGGGACGGGGAACCGCTGCCGCTGACTCCGCCCTCGTACGCGGACGTGGCCGGGCTGCTGCCGCATCAGTAGCGCCGCCGGCTTGTGATTGCCGAGGGCTAACCGCACAGTCCACTGGCGCGGACTGCGGCGAGGATGCTCTTCGCCTTCTCGGTGTCCACAGCCATCGTGCCTCCGTCGAATTCCTGAAGGACGTAATCGGTGATCTTCTGTTCGTCACCCTCGTAGCGGGCGAACGAATGGCACGCGTTCGTCGCGCGCCTGATCGTCCGGTCTTGGTCGCTCAAGAAACCCGGGTCGATCTTCGAGAGGCGGAGGAGCAGGGCTACCTCGGCCTCGGTGCCGGCTATCGGTATCCCCCGGTGAGCCGCCGGCTCGGGCGCCGTCGCCGGTGCGGTGTCCGCGGGTGCACCGCACCCGGCCAGAGCGATCCCGCCGACCAGGACAAGAGCAACTTTCTTCATGCTCCCGGTAGTCGTGATCTACTCCCGGGTCGTTACGACCAGCCCCAGCGGTGTCGGCGCCGGCGTTCACGCAGGTGCTCGCCACCGGGAGCCGGGACGACACCGTGTGCTTCCGGTGGAACGATCCGCCTGTGGACCCGCAGGACCCGGGACGCATCGCGGTTGTTGAGTAGCTTCGGGCTCATGCGCGCCTTCGGAACCGACTTCGCCGTCCCGCCCGGGTACCTCAACACGCCGAGCATCGGCATCCCGCCCGCGCCCGTCGCGGACGCCGTCGCCGCGGCGGTGCAGCGGTGGCGGACCGGCGCCGACACGCCGGGCCGGTTCGACGAATCCGTGGCCCGCTCGCGAGCCGGGTTCGCGCGCCTGGCGGGGGTGGCGCCCGATCGGGTGGCCATCGGCGCGTCCGTGTCGCAGCTGATCGCGAACGTGGCGGGCGGTCTGCGCGAAGGCGCCCGGGTTCTGGTGGCGGAGAACGACTTCACCAGCGTGACGTTCCCGTTCGCCGCGCGGCCGGACGTGCGGGTGACCGAGGTGCCGCTGGCGGAGCTGCCCGGGCGAGCCGCGGCGTTCGACCTCGTGGCGGTGAGCCTGGTGCAGTCGGCGGACGGCACGGTGCTCGACGCGGACGCGCTGCGCGCGGCTCGCGGGGACGCGATGGTCCTGCTGGACGTCACGCAGGCCGCGGGCTGGCTCCCGCTGGACGTGGCGTGGGCGGATTGGATCGTGTGCGCCGGGTACAAGTGGCTGTTCTCCCCGCGCGGGTGCGCGTGGCTGGCCGTGCACCCGCGCGCCCACGAGCGCACCCGCCCGGTCGCCGCCGGCTGGTACGCGGGGGATGATCCGTGGGCCTCGGTCTACGGCCTGCCGCTGCGCCTCGCCGGAGACGCGCGAGCTTTCGACCTCTCCCCGGTCTGGCTCGCCCACACGGGTGCCGCCGCGGCGCTGGACTACGTGAACGGCCTCGACCTCGACGCGGTGCGCGGCCACGACGTCGGGCTGGCCGACTCGCTCCGGAAAGCCCTCGGCCTCCCGCCGCGCGGCACCCCGATCGTGTCCCTCGACGCGGACCCGGCCAAGATCTCCGCCGCCGGCATCACCGCCAGCGTCCGCGACGGGCGCGTTCGCGTGGGGTTCCACCTCTGCAACACGCCCGGGGACGTCGACCGGCTGCTGGAAGCGCACCACCCCTGACGACGGCGGACACCCGTCTCCGCGCATTCGGGTGAAGCCGCCGGGAGCGGTGAACTACCGTATGTGCTCGTGGTTGGTCCGCATTTCACCCCCGGTCCCTCGGACACGGCACCGCTCGCCGCGGTGCCCGCGCAGCCGGGGTCACCGCCTGGTCCCGGCCGGAACGACCGGGACACCAAGGCACTCGCGCTGCGCGGCGCGGGCCTGCTCGTCATCGCGATCGTCGCGGGGCTCGTCTGGTACCTCATCCGGCACGACAGCACACCCGAACCGGTGGCGCAGGAGCCGGCGAAGCCGAGTGCGTTCGACTACAAGCTGGTGGAGGGCCCGAACAAGACCGGCGATTGCGCCGCGAAGTCCTACGACGACACCAAGAAGTTCTTCCAGGGCAACCCCTGCACGTCGCTGGCCCGTGCGCTCTACACGGTGCAGTACGGCGACGCCAAGGCGCTCGTCTCCGTCGCCAAGGTGAGCATGCCGACGGCCGCGCAGGCGACCGAGCTCAAGCAGCTCACCGACCAGGACGGCACGGGCAACGTCTCCGACCTGGTCCGCGACGGCACGTACAAGGCCAAGGGCGCCCCGAAGGTCAGCTCCGACCAGGCCGAGTACGAATCCGAGGTCACGGGCACCGACGTCACCATCGTCCTCACCGACTTCTACGACCGGCACAAGGACGACACCCTGCTCAAGCGCATCGCCACCGACGCGCTCAAGCTCTCCGAAAAGCTCCGCTGACCGAAGCCGCTCCCGCACGAAAAAGGGCCGTTCCCGGGAACGGCCCTTTTTCGTGCGCTGAAAATTCAGGCCGGCTGCCCCGGCATCGCCAGCGCCGTCGGCTTTTCGCTCGCTTCCTGGCGCCACGGCGTGCCCCGCCGGGCCGTGGCGATGAGGGCCTGCAGGGCCATCCGGCGCAGCGGCTCGTCGTCCGTGTGGGTCACGACGCCGAGCCACGCCGCCGAGCAGTCCTGCTCGGCGCTCGCCACGAGCGCCGCCGCCGACGCGGTGTCCGTGACCGGCTTCGGTGGCACGTACGCCGGCTCGGGGGCCACCGGCGTGCCGCCCGCGGCCTCGACGACCTGGGTGAGCACGTCGCGCCGCGCGGTGTGCTCGGCGCGCCCCGCCTTGAGCGCGTCGCCGTACTCGCCGGGCAGGAACGCGGTGACCGTGCCGTACACCCACAGCGCGGCGTGCTCGGCCGCCAGCGCTTTCTGCAGGGAGTCGACGGCGTCGGCCGCGCCGGTCCCCGCCGGCGCGACGATGTGCTGGGCGTCGTCGCCGGGCCCGACGCTGGGCGCGAGCCGCTGCAGGCTCGCGCAGCCCGCCGCGACGGCCGCCGCCAGCCCGGCGCGGTACGCGGGCAGCGTCGGCACGAGGTCTTCGGCCTGCTTGCGGGCCGTGGCCAGGCGCTCCTTGAACGCGCCGAGGCTCGAGGCCGGCGCCGCGGGCGCGCTGGAGGTCTTCGGCCGGTTGAGCCGCTCCACCTCGGGTTTCAGCGCGGCGGCCTGCGCGGCGCGCGCGTCGGCGACCTGTGCGGCGACCGGGTCGCCGAGGGCCCGAGCGGCGGCGGCGTCGGCGTCGGCGGCCGACAGCAGCGGGGCGAGCGGGTCGGGGCTTTCGTCGTAACCCCCGGAACAGGCGGCGAGGGGGAGGGCCACGGCGGACACAGCGCCCAGGCGCAGGACGGCGCGCCGGGAGAGGTCGAACGGTCTTGCGGTCACGTCGGCCCATCCTGCCAGGCCCGCCCGCGGCACCGCCGCTCGCGCGTCCCCGCAGGGGCGCAGGATAAGCTGGTCCACCACCGACCACAGTCGTGACCAGCCCGCGTCACCTCGGCCGAACAGGAGTGCTCCACGTGCCCAACGAACTCGCCAGCCGGCTTCAGCCGATAGTGGCCGAAGCCGTCTCTTCCGCGGGTTTCGACCTCGACTCGTTCGAGGTGCAGCAGGCCGGCCGTCGGCAGCTGGTCAAGGTCGTCGTCGACTCGGACGACGGAGTCGGGCTGGACGAAGTCGCCGAGATCAGCCGCAAGGTGTCGGCCGCGCTCGACGACAACGAGCACGTGCTCGCGAGCGCGTACACGCTCGAGGTCACCTCACCGGGCCTCGACCGGCCGCTCGCGCAGCCCCGGCACTGGCGGCGCGCGAAGTTCCGGCTGGTCCGCATCACGCCCAAGGAGGGCGCGGAGTACGTCGCCCGGGTGGGCCACGCCGGCGAGGAGCGCGTGACCGTGCTCGCCGAGGGCAGGCTGAAGGACGTGCACTACCAGGCGGTGGCGAAGGCCGTGGTGGAGATCGAGTTCAAGCAGCCGCCCGCCGACGAGCTCAAACTGTTGGAAGAGGACGCGTCCGGCAAGAGCGGCACCCAGGCCGGCCAGACCGAAGCGGAGGAGGAGTCGAAGTGAACGTGGACATCGCCGCGCTGCGCGCGATCGAACGGGACAAGGACATCCCCTTCGACACGGTGATCGAGGCCATCGAGACGGCCCTGCTCACCGCCTACAAGCACACCGAGGGGCACCAGCCCCACGCCCGCATCGACATCGACCGCAAGACCGGCCTCGTCCGCGTCCTGGCGCACACCCTCACCCCCGAGGGCGAAGTCGACGAGGAGTGGGACGACACGCCCGAGGGCTTCGGCCGGATCGCCGCGACGACCGCCCGCCAGGTCATCCTGCAGCGGCTGCGCGACGCCGAGCACGAGAAGACCTTCGGCGAGTTCTCCGCCAAGGAGGGCGAGATCGTGGCCGGCGTGGTGCAGCGCGACGCGCGCGCCAACGCCCGCGGCATGGTCGTGGTCCAGGTGGGCGACACGGAGGGCGTGCTGCCGACCGGCGAACAGGTGGCGGGGGAGTCCTACGAGCACGGCACCCGAATCAAGGCGTTCGTCGTCGGCGTCTCGCGCAGCAACCGCGGCCCGCAGATCATGCTGTCGCGCACGCACCCGAACCTCGTGCGCAAGCTCTTCGCGCTCGAGGTGCCGGAGATCGCCGACGGCACGGTCGAGATCGCCGCGATCGCGCGCGAAGCGGGGCACCGCACCAAGATCGCGGTCCGCTCCACCGTGCCCGGCGTGAACGCCAAGGGCGCGTGCATCGGCCCGATGGGCGCGCGCGTGCGCAACGTGATGAGCGAGCTGGCCGGCGAGAAGATCGACATCATCGACTACTCGGAGGATCCGGCTCGTTTCGTCGGGAATGCATTGTCGCCGGCGAAGGTTGTTTCGGTACGTGTCGTGGACGAGCGGGCGAAGACGGCCCGCGTCGTCGTGCCCGACTTCCAGCTGTCCCTCGCCATCGGCAAGGAGGGGCAGAACGCCCGTCTCGCCGCCCGGCTCACGGGCTGGCGGATCGACATCCGCAGCGACGCCGCACCCGCCGAACCGGAGGGTGATCAAGACCACGCCGGCCAGGCGCGGCCCGCCGCGACAACCGGTTCGGCTGAGTGAAGGTCGAAGCGCTAGACTCATCATTGGTTCAGGGCCCCCGGCGGGCGAGTGGCGACACGACCGACCCCCAGCGTCATCGGCAGTTCCCGGTGCGCACGTGTGTCGGTTGCCGGCAGCGGGCCCTGATCGGTGAACTGCTGCGAGTGGTCGTGGTGGACGGGCGGCTGGTCGTCGACGAACGTCGGCGGCTGCCGGGTCGGGGAGCGTGGCTGCACCCCGCACCGGGCTGTCTGGCCAAGGCTGAGCGGAAGCGGGCGTTTCCCCGGGCTCTCCGAGCCCGGAGCGCGCTCGACGCCGCGGGGCTCCACGAGCACCCGGTGTTCGCCACGGAGATCGGTTCCGGGAACCACTCGGAACCGCAGTGAAACAAGGAAGCAGGTCGACCCGTCATGAGTCAGCCGTGAAGCTGAAGCCATGAACGCGCGACGATAAGGACGAGGTCAGCGGGTCTCTTCACCGCCTGGCCTCCCCTAGATGAGGAGAGCTGTGCCAGGCAAGGCCCGTGTACACGAGCTCGCGAAGGAGCTCGGCATCACCAGCAAGGAAGTTCTCGCCAAGCTGAAGGAGCAGGGCGAGTTCGTGAAGTCCGCGTCATCCACGGTCGAGGCGCCCGTCGCCCGCCGCCTGCGTGACGCGTACCCCGCCAAGGGCGGGAAGAAGTCCGGTCCGACGCCCGGCCCGCGGCCCACGCCGCCCGCCGGCAACTCCAACGCTGCCCCAAGCGCCCCGCAGGCCCCCAAGCCCGCGCCGGCCGCCCCGCAGCAGAACCAGCAGCAGGCCCCGGCCGCGAAGGCCGCACCTGCCGCTCCGCAGTCCAACGGACCGCGTCCGGCGACTCCGGGCGCCCGTCCCGGCCCGCGCCCCGGCCCCCGGCCGGCGCCGCAGCAGCAGCCGCAGCCTCAGCAGCAGCAGGCTCCGGCGGCCAAGGCCGAGCCCGCGGCACCGAAGCCCGCTCCGAAGCAGGACGCCGCGTCGTCCGGCTCCGGTTCGGTCGTGCCGCCGAAGCCGCAGGGCCCCAAGCCCGGCGGTCCCAAGCCCGGCCCGCGCACGCCGCGAGTCGGCAACAACCCGTTCGGCGTCGGCTCCGGCGCCCCGGCCCCGCGTCCGCCGGCCCCGCGCCCCGGCCCGGGTCAGGGCGGCGACAACCGGCCGCCGCGCTCCGGCGGTGCCGGTGGCGGCGGTGACCGGCCCGCGCCGCGGCCCGGTGGTGGCGCCGGTGGCAACCGGCCCAGCCCGGGCAACATGCCCCCGCGCCCGAACCCCGGCATGATGCCGGGCCGCACCCCGCGTCCGGCCGGTCCGGGCGGCGGTGCCCGTGGTGGCCCCGGTGGCGGCGGTCGTCCCGGTGGCGGCGGTGGCCGTCCCGGTGGTGGCGGTGGCGGCTTCCGCGGCGGTCCCGGTGGCGGTGGCGGCGGCGGTGGCTTCCGCGGCGGTCCCGGTGGCGGCGGCGGTGGCGGCGGCTTCCGGCCCGGTGGCGGTGCCCCGGCCGGCGGTGGCGGCGGTGGCGGCTTCCGCGGTGGCGGCGGCGGTCGTGGCGGCCCCGGTGGCCGTGGCGGTACCGCGGGTGCCTTCGGGCGTCCGGGTGGTCCCTCGCGCAAGGGCCGCAAGTCGAAGCGGCAGAAGCGCCAGGAGTACATGGACAACATGCAGGCGCCCAGCGTCGGCGGCGTCCGCCTGCCCAAGGGCAGCGGCGAGACGATCCGGCTGCCGCGCGGTGCCTCGCTGACCGATTTCGCCGAGAAGATCGACGCCAACCCGGCTTCGCTGGTGCAGGTGCTCTTCCACCTCGGCGAGATGGTCACGGCGACGCAGTCCGTGTCCGACGACATCCTCGAGCTGCTCGGCGGCGAAATGAACTACAACGTTCAGGTCGTCTCGCCCGAGGAGGAGGACCGCGAGCTGCTGGAGACCTTCGACATCACCTACGGCGAAGACGCCGGTGACGAGGAGGACCTCCAGACCCGGCCGCCGGTCGTGACCGTCATGGGTCACGTCGACCACGGTAAGACGCGACTGCTCGACACGATCCGCAAGACCAAGGTCCGCGAGAGCGAGGCCGGTGGCATCACCCAGCACATCGGTGCCTACCAGGTCGAGACGGAGCTCGAGGGCAACCCGCGCCTGATCACCTTCATCGACACCCCGGGTCACGAGGCGTTCACCGCCATGCGTGCCCGTGGTGCGAACTCGACGGACATCGCGGTGATCGTGGTGGCCGCCGACGACGGGGTCATGCCGCAGACGGTCGAGGCGATCAACCACGCCCAGGCCGCCAAGGCGCCGATCGTGGTCGCGGTCAACAAGATCGACAAGGAAGGCGCGAACCCGCAGAAGATCCGCCAGCAGCTCACCGAGTACGGGCTGGTCGCCGAGGAGTACGGCGGCGAGACGATGTTCGTGGACATCTCCGCACGGGAGAACATCAACATCGACGGCCTGCTCGAGTCGATCCTGCTGACCGCCGACGCTGCGCTGGACCTGAGGGCCAACCCGGCCATGGAGGCCCAGGGTGTCGCGATCGAGGCGCACCTCGACCGCGGCCGCGGTCCGGTGGCCACGGTCCTGGTCCAGCGCGGCACGCTGCGCATCGGCGACTCGGTCGTGGCGGGCGACGCCTACGGCCGCGTGCGCCGGATGGTCGACGAGTACAACGAGGACGTCACGGAGGCCCTGCCTTCGCGGCCGGTCCAGGTCATCGGGTTCACCTCGGTGCCGGGCGCCGGCGACACGTTCCTGGTGGTCGACGAGGACCGCGTCGCCCGGCAGATCGCCGAGCGCCGCTCCGCCCGGACGCGCAACGCGCTCAACGCCGCGCGCCGCAAGCGGGTCAGCCTCGAGGACCTCGACTCCGCCTTGAAGGAGACGAGCAGCCTCAACCTGATCATCAAGGGTGACAACTCGGGTACCGTCGAAGCGCTCGAGGCGGCACTGCTCCAGCTGGACGTCGGCGACGACGTCGAGCTGCACGTGGTGCACCGCGGTGTCGGTGGCGTGACCGAATCGGACATCGACCTGGCGACCGCGTCCGACGCGATCGTGCTCGGGTTCAACGTCCGGGCCCAGGGCAAGGCGACCGAGCGGGCCACCCGCGAGGGCGTCGACGTCCGGTACTACACGGTCATCTACCAGGCGATCGAGGAGATCGAGCAGGCTCTCAAGGGCATGCTCAAGCCGGAGTACGAAGAGGTCGAGCTGGGCCGCGCCGAGGTCCGTGAGGTCTTCAAGTCCTCCAAGATCGGCACGATCGCCGGTTGCCTGGTCGTGTCCGGCGTGATCCGGCGAAACGCCAGGGCGCGTCTGCTCCGCGACGGTACCGTCGTGGCCGAGAACCTGCCCGTCAGCTCGCTGCGGCGGTTCAAGGACGACGTGGTCGAGGTTCGTGAAGGGTACGAGTGCGGTCTGACGCTGGGCTCGTACAGCGACATCAAGGTCGACGACGTGATCGAGACCTACGAACAGCGGGAGAAGCCCCGTTCGTGAGTGATCGGTCCGGGGTGCGGGTTTCCGCCCGCACCCCGGATCTGTCGCTTGCGGCACAACTTCGTTGCCTATGTACGTCGGAGCTCTCGAGCTCGACATCCTGCTCGACGACGTCCACTCGTTGAAGCAGAAGCGGTCCGTGATCAAACCGGTGGTGGCCGAGGTGCGCAAGCGCTTCGCCGTCTCGGTGGCCGAAGCCGGTCACCTCGACCTGCACCGGCGAGCCCTCATCGGGGTGGCCGTCGTCGCCGCGGGTGGCGAGCACGTCCGCGACGTGCTCGACTCCTGCGAGCGGTTCGTGGCCTCGCGGCCGGAGTTCGCCCTGCTGTCGGCGCACCGCCGGCTGCTCGGACCGGACGACTAGACCGGAGAAGATTTCAGAAGGGGACGTTCCCATGGCCGATCCTGCTCGGGCTCGCAAGCTCGCCAAGCGGATCTCTCAGATCGTCGCGTCGGCGATCGAGCACGACGTCAAGGACCCGCGGCTGGGCTCGGTGACCATCACCGACACCAAGATCACCGCGGACCTGCACGACGCCACGGTGTACTACACGGTGCTGGGCGAGAACCTCGACTCGGCGCCGGACTTCGCGGGCGCCGCGGCGGCCCTCGAATCGGCACGGGGCGTCCTGCGCACCAAGGTCGGGCAGGGCACCGGCGTCCGCTACACCCCGACGCTCACCTTCGTCGCCGACAGCATCCCCGACGACGCCCGGCGTATCGAGGAACTGCTCGCGAAGGCCCGCGAGGCTGACGCGGAGGTCGCGCGCCAGGCGACGGGCGCCCAGCACGCCGGCGAAGCCGACCCGTACAAGGCCCCGCGCGCGGACGAAGACGCGGACGAGGACACTGGTGACGACGAGCTGACCGAAGAGGAGACCCGAGGCTGAACCCGTCCGGCTGGGGCAAGACCAAACACGACGCGATGCGCTGCTCAGTGGCGCCGCGCCGTGCGTCGCCACCCGCGCCGGGAATGCCACCTCGGTGGGTGCGCCGCCCGCGGTTGCCCCGCCCACCAGCCCGCCGGCCCTGAACGCGAGACGCGTTCAGGGCCGGCGTTTTTTGCGGCCTTACTCGGCCGGCCGGGTCGCGGTGACCGCGTCGGTCAAGGCCAGCAGGACCCGGACCGCCTGGGGACGCAGGTCTTCCGGCAGCAGGTCCCACGCCGCGCGCTGGTTGGCGCGCAGGCGGGCTCGCGCGCGGTCCCAGTGGGCCCGGCCGCGCGCGGTGAGCTCGACGACGACGCGGCGGTCGTCGTGGGCGTGGGGAGTGCGGCGGACCAGGCCCGCCGTCTCGAGGGACTTCACCGAGCGCGTCACAGTCGGCTGGGCGAGGCGCGCTTCCGCGGCCAGTTCGCCGATGGTCATGGCGCCGAGGCGGGCCAGGGGAGTGACGAGCTGGGCCTGGGAATCGCTGAGGGCGGACGCGGAGGCGGCCTGTGCGTCGAGGCGGGCGCGGTTGGTGCGCATCGCCGCGTAGAGGGCGTTGCAGGCGTCGGCGAAGTGGTCGACCTCGGATGCAGTCACCCGGAAAGGTTAGATCACCCAAATACATAGCATGCTATGTTGATTTCCCGAACCGGGAGGAGAGCACCGATGGTCCAGAAGATCGCCCTCGAGGAGCACTTCGGCACGAGCGACCCCGACCTCGTCGAGCAGTCGCGCGAGCACTTCACCGCAAGCACGTGGCCGCCGCACCGGCGGCAGCTGCTCGACGTGCAGGACGAGCGCCTGCGGCTGATGGACGAAGCCGGCATCGAGCTCGTCGTGCTTTCCCTGCTGGCGCCCGGGATCCAGGGGCTGCCGGAGCGCGCGCAGGCGGTCGACTGGGCGCGGCGCACCAACGACGTCGCCGCTCGCCACGTCGAGCTGCGCCCCGATCGGTTCGCCGCGTTCGCGGCGCTTCCCTTGCAGGATCCGGAAGCCGCGGCCACCGAGCTGCGCCGCGCCGTGACGGAACTGGGGTTCAAGGGTGCGCTCGTCAACGGGTTTTCCGAAGTGGACGGTGACCGGATCGCCTACCTCGACGAGCCGCAGTACCGGCCGTTCTGGGCGGTGGTCGAGGAACTGGCCGTGCCGGTGTACCTGCACCCGCGCGATCCGCTGCCGCGCGACAGCCGGATGCTCGAGGGGCACCCGTGGCTCTACGGTTCGGCGTGGGGCTTCTCGGTCGAGACCGGCACGCACGCGCTGCGGCTCATGGCCGGCGGGCTGTTCGACGAACACCCCGGTGTGCAAGTGATCCTCGGGCACCTGGGTGAGCTGCTGCCGTTCACCATCTGGCGCACCGACCACCGGCTGCGGGTCAAGCCGGCCGGCATCCCGGCGCGCAAACCGCTGCGCGAATACCTGCGGTCGAACTTCCACCTGACCACGAGCGGCAACTTCACCACGCCCGCGCTGCGGTTCACCCTCGACGAGGTCGGTGCCGACCGCGTGCTGTTCTCCGCCGATTACCCGTTCGAGTCCATGGGCGAGGCCGCCACGTGGTTCGACGCGCTGGACCTCGACCGCGAGACGCACGAGAAGATCGCCGCCGGCAATGCGCGCAAGCTCCTCGGTCTCTGACGCGCCTCAGACCACAGTGGACGATCAGGCCGGTTTGGCCGCCACCACCAGGTCGCGCACGATGGCCTGGTCCACGCGGTGCGCGAACTCCTCGTACGGGCCGCCTTCGCGCACGTCGAGCCCGGCCCGCGCGAGCACCGCGACGAGGTCTTCGCGCGGGAGCACGTTGGTGTTCCAGGAAATCCCGAGCGCGCCACCCGGCCGCAGCACCCGGGTCCACACGGGAACGGCCGCCGCCAGCAGGTCGCGTGGGCTGCGCGCCAGGCCGGCTTCGCGGTGGCTGCCGTGCTGCACGCCGTACGGTGCGTCGGTGACGAGCACGTCGACGGATCCCGGCTTGAGGAGTTCGTCGGTGGTGAGGGTGTCCGCGTTGAAGTACGTGAGCCGGCGCGTGCGGCCAGCCTTGTAGTCGTCCTTGTCGAACGAGTACTCGACGTCGAGGCGCCGCCCGAGGCGGACCTTGTTGCGCCGCAGCTGTCCGGAGTCGGCCGTGTGCTTCACGCGTTTGGTGCGCAGCCAGGTCTTGATGAACTGCTCGTAGGCCTCGAAGTCCTTGCCGTCCACGTCGAGGCCGGTGGCGTCGAAGCCGTACATCACGGCCTGGTTCAGCGTGGTGCCCCGGCCGCACAGCGGGTCGAGCAGCCGCAGCGGGCGCCCGAGCCACGCGGCCGGCGCGTCGGTGGCCAGCAGCGTGACGTTGAGCAGCAGCTTGGTGAACTGCTCGTTGGTCTTGCCCGCGTACTTCTGGATCGTGAGCAGGTCGGAGTCCGTCTTCGCCAGCGGCCGCACGGTGATCGGGCGCAACACGCCGTCGCCGAGTTCGAACAGCGCGTACAGGGAGGACAGGTTGGCCAGGAGCGCGATGTCGGCCTCGGACAACGGCTCGGGACTCGTGAACTTGACGTAGCCGACGCCGCCGAGCTCGACCTCCTCGGCCGCCGACAGCTCGCCGGCGAGCCCGGCAGCGCCGAACACCGCCAGCTCGGCCCGCAGCAGCGCGGGAGCGGAGGCGGCGTAGACCCGGTTGGCCGACGGGTGAACGAGGATCACGTACTCAGGCATCCCGCAGAGCGTAGCGTGACGCACTGTGACAGCTACTTTGGCGCAGGACATCGAAGCCGCCGCGGCCCTGCTGGCCGGGGCCACCGACGTGACGCTGCTGGGGCACGTGCGCCCCGACGCCGACGCGCTGGGCAGCGCACTGGCCCTCGGCCACGTGCTGCACCGGCGCGGGGCC
Organism: Amycolatopsis sp. NPDC051903; assembly: GCF_044452505.1. NCBI lineage: Bacteria > Bacillati > Actinomycetota > Actinomycetes > Pseudonocardiales > Pseudonocardiaceae > Amycolatopsis > Amycolatopsis sp. NPDC051903. The sequence continues at coordinate 115,518 of NZ_JBITBT010000026.1, forward strand.
CGGGTGCGGGTCTCCTTCGGCGAGCCCGACGAGGCCCCGGAAACGCTCGCCTGGCTCGACGTCGACGGGCTCCTGACCAAGCCGGAGGACCTGCCCGAGACCGAGCAGCTGCTGATCGCGCTCGACACGCCGGCGCCGTCGCGGCTGGGCCGGCTGGCCGGGCGCGTGCCCGCCGTGCGCGCGGCCGGCGGGTCGGTGCTCGTGGTGGACCACCACGCCACGAACGAGTTCTACGGCACCCACCACGTGGTCGACGAGGGCACCGAGGCGACCGCGGTGCTGGTCGCGCAGATCATCGAGGCGATGGGCGTCGAGCTGGACGAACCCGCCGCACGGTGCCTGTACGCGGGGATCGTCACGGACACCAGCGGGTTCCGCCGCGCGCGGCCGGAAACCCACCTGATCGCCGCGCGCCTGCTGGCGGCGGGGGTGAACCCGTCGGAGGTGGCGCGCCGGATCGTGGACGACCACCCGTTCGCGTGGCTGCCGATGCTCTCGGCCGTGCTGGCGGAGGCGCGGCTGGAACCCGAGGCCGCGCAGGGTTTCGGGTTCGTGCACGCCGTGGTGCGCTTGGCCGTCGCGGCGACCGTGCGCAGCGAAGAGGTCGAGTCGGTGATCGACGTCGTGCGCTCGACGCGCGAGGCCGGCGTCGCGGCCGTGCTCAAGGAGTTCGGTCCCGCGGCGCACAGTTCGGTGTGGACGGTGTCGTTGCGCTCCGCCGGCCGCGTCGACGTCTCGGCCGCGGCCGCGGAGTTCGGCGGCGGGGGCCACCGGATGGCGGCGGGCTGCACGATGGAGGGCACGGCGGACGACGTGCTGGCGCGGCTGCGCGACGCGCTGGGCCGGGCCCCGCTGCTGAACGGCGACTGACGTCGTCCGGCCAGTTCTCCCCGATGCCGCTAGCGACCGGCTGCTGAGCGCCGCGTTCGTCCTCGGGCCGGTGGCGCGGGTGGACGTGGGTACGCACGCACGGTAACGCCCGACCGGTCCAGTGTCCACTGTGGACGTTGTGGGGCCGGTGACCCGGGGAGCCGGCGGCCGGTGGTGCTCGGCGCCGGAATCGTCGGGGCCGGTGGTTACGCTCGCGGGGTGCCCGAAGAAGCCGTGCTGATGCCCGAGGACCGCATTCCCGCCCGCCGCGTGCTCGGGCTCGCCGTACCCGCGCTCGGGGTGCTGGCCGCCGAGCCGCTGTACGTGCTCGTCGACACGGCGGTGGTCGGGCACCTGGGCGCGCTGCCGCTGGCCGGCCTCGCCCTCGGCGGGGTGGTGCTGTCGCAGATCTCGACGCAGCTGACGTTCCTGTCCTACGGCACCACGTCGCGCACCGCGCGGCTGCACGGAGCCGGCCGGCGCGAAGACGCCGTGCGCGAAGGGGTTCAGGCCACGTGGCTCGCCGTGCTGGTCGGCCTCGTCCTGCTCGGCGCTGGGCAGCTGCTGGCCGGGCCGATCGCCCGCGCGCTCTCGGGCAGCGACGAGATCGCGGCGTCGGCCGTGTCGTGGCTGCGGATCGCGCTGTTCGGGGCGCCGCTGATCCTCGTGACCATGGCCGGCAACGGCTGGATGCGCGGGGTGCAGGACGCGGCGCGGCCGCTGCGTTACGTCCTGGCGGGCAACGGCCTTTCGGCGGTCCTGTGCCCGCTGCTGGTCTACGTCGCGGGCCTCGGCCTGGAGGGTTCGGCGATCGCCAACGTCGTGGCCCAGGTGATCTCGGCGTCGCTGTTCCTCGCGGCGCTGGTGCGCGAACGCGTCGGGCTGCGCCCCGACTTCGGCGTGATGCGCGCGCAGCTGGGCCTCGGCCGCGACCTCGTGCTGCGCAGCCTCGCGTTCCAGGCCTGCTTCGTCTCGGCGGCCGCCGTCGCGGCGCGCACCTCGACCGAGGCCGTGGGCGCGCACCAGGTGGTGCTGCAGCTGTGGACGTTCCTCTCGCTCGTGCTCGACTCCGTCGCGATCGCCGCGCAGTCGCTCGTCGGCGCCGCGCTGGGCGGCGGCGCGGCTCGCCAGGCCCGCGGTGTCGCGACGCAGATCACCGGGTACGGGCTCGTGCTCGGGTGCTTCCTGTGCGTGCTGTTCGCCGCGCTGTGGAGCACCCTGCCCCACGCGTTCACCTCCGACCCGGGGGTGCTCGCGGAGATCCCGCACGCGTGGTGGTTCTTCGTGGCTCTGCAGCCGATCGCGGGTGTCGTCTTCGCCCTCGACGGCGTCCTCCTGGGCGCCGGCGACGCCGCGTTCCTGCGCACCGCCACGCTCGTGTCCGCGGGCCTGGGGTTCCTGCCGCTGATCTGGCTGTCGCTCGCCTTCGGCTGGGGCCTGCTCGGGATCTGGACGGGCCTGTCGCTGTTCATGGTCTTCCGCCTGGCCGCCGTGCTGATCCGCTGGCGCTCCGGCCACTGGGCCGTGGTCGGCGCCGTGCGCGGCGGGTGAAATCCCCTCGCTGCACGCCGCGCCGCGGTGCCAGGGTGGGGCCATGCGCTTCAGCCAGATCGACGTCTTCACCGACCAGCTCGCCCTCGGCAACGCCCTCGCCGTGGTCCACGACGCCGAGGACCTGTCCGACGACCGGATGGCCGCGTTCGCCCGCTGGACCAACCTCAGCGAGACCACCTTCCTGCTGCCGCCCGCCGATCCCGCCGCCGACTACCGCGTGCGGATCTTCACGACGGCGCGCGAGCTGCCGTTCGCGGGGCACCCGACGCTCGGGTCGGCGCGGGCGTGGCTGGAGGCGGGTGGCGAGCCGAAGGGCGAGGACCTCGTGCAGGAGTGCGGGGCCGGCCTCGTCCGGGTGCGGCGCGGCGAGGGCCGGCTCGCCTTCGCCGCGCCGCCGCTGCGCCGCCGGGGCCCGGTCGACGACGCGGACCTCGCGGCGATCCGGCGGGCGCTGCACCTCGACGCAGCGGACGTCGTCGACGCTCAGTGGGCCGACAACGGGCCCGGGTGGGTCGCGCTCCTGCTCAAGGACGCCGAGGCCGTGCTCGGCGTGGAGCCGGATGTCGTGGCCCTGGGCGAGTACAAGGTCGGCCTGGTCGGGCCCGGCGGCGACGCCGACTTCGAGGTCCGCGCGTTCACCGGCGTCGTCGAAGACCCGGTCACGGGCAGCCTCAACGCGGCGATCGGCCAGTGGCTCATCGGGACCGGGCGCGCGCCCGAGGCGTACGTCGCCGCGCAGGGCACCCGGCTCGGCCGGCGGGGCCGCGTGCACGTGCGCCGGGCGGGCGGCGACGTGTGGGTCGGCGGCGACACCGTCGTCGGGATCAGCGGTCGAGTGGCGCTGCGGTGATCGGGTGATGTGGTGAACACCACCGAGGTAACGGCTATGTTTCGAGCTTGCTGAGGCGATACAACGATCGAGGCGGCAGCGTCGTCGTCTTCCCGACGATCGCTACCTCCAGGAGGAAATCTTGTCGCCCGCCGGCCGCGCCCCTGTCCGGTCCTGGCTCATCTGGCTCACCGCCGTGTTCGTCTACCTGCTCGCCGTGTTCCACCGCACCTCGTTCGGGGTCGCGGGGCTGCAAGCCGCCGACCGCTTCGGCGTCGGCGCCGCGGCGCTCGGCACGTTCACCGTGCTGCAGGTCGGGGTCTACGCCGCCATGCAGATCCCCACCGGCGTCCTCGTCGACCGCTACGGCCCGCGCCGCGTGCTCACCGCCGCCGTGCTGATCCTCGGCACCGGCCAGCTGCTGCTGGGCCTCGCCGAAAGCTACGGCGTCGGCCTCCTCGCTCGCGGTGTGCTCGGCCTCGGCGACGCGCTGACGTTCGTCAGCGTGCTGCGCCTGATCGCCGCGCACTTCCCGGCGCGCCAGTACGCGCTGATCACGTCGTTCACCTCCGCCATCGGCTACGTCGGCAACCTCGCCGCCACCGTGCCGCTGACGCTGTTGCTCGACGGTCCCGGGTGGACGCTCACCTTCGTCGCCGTCGGCGCCCTCACGCTGCTGTACGCGGTGCCGGTGGTGCTGCGCGTGCGCGACACCCCGCTCGGCGTCCCCGAACCCGAGCGCGTTCCCGTGCACCCGGCGCTGCTCGCGCGCCAGATCCGCGCCGCGTGGCGTGTGCCCGGCACGCGGCTGGGGTTTTGGACGCACTTCAGCACGATGTTCGCGCCCAACGTGCTCACCCTGCTGTGGGGCGTCCCGTTCCTCGTGCAGGGCCAGGGTGTGCCTGCCGCGACGGCGAGCGCGATGCTGACGGTCTTCGTGTTCGGCTCGCTCGTCGGCGGCCCGGTGCTGGGCACGGTCATCAGCCGTCACCCGGAGCTGCGGATGCCGATCGTCGGCGGGTACCTCGGCACCGCCGCGGTCACGTGGGGCGTGCTGCTGGGCTGGAGCGGCCACATCCCGCTCGGCGTGCTGGCGCCCGCGTTCGCCCTGCTGTCGCTCGGTGGTCCGGTGTCGATGATCGGGTTCGCGCTGGCGCGCGACTACAACCCGATCGAGCGCGTCGGCACGGCGACCGGTGTCGTGAACGTCGCCGGGTTCGTCGCGACCACGGTCACCTCGCTCGTGGTGGGCGTGCTGCTGCAGTGGACGGGCGGGAACTTCCGCGTGGCGCTGCTGAGCGTCGTGGTGGTGCTCGCGCTGGGCACGTCGCGGATGCTCGTGTGGTGGCGCCGCGCCCGCGCCCACGTGTTCGCCGCCGAAGCGCGCGGCGAAGACGTGCCCGTGCGGCTCACGCGCCGGCGCTGGGACGGCGAGGTGCTGGCCGAACCCGCGGCCGTCGCGGCCTGACAACCGCCCGCCGGTCGGAACCGGACGTCTCGATAGGGTTCGCCCCGTGTCTCGCCCGAAAGAACCGCGCCGCCCCGCTCCGCCGCCCGGTCTGCTCATCGTCGACAAACCGGCCGGCCTGACGTCGCACGACGTCGTCGCGAGGGCGCGCCGGATCATGGGCACGCGCAAGGTCGGCCACGCCGGCACGCTCGATCCGATGGCCACGGGCGTGCTGGTGCTCGGCATCGAGCGCGCGACCAAGCTGCTCGGTCACCTCGCGCTCGACCGCAAGACCTACCTCGCGACGCTGTCGCTGGGCCGGTCGACCACGACCGACGACGCCGAGGGCGAGGTGCTCGCCGACGCCGAGCCCGCCGCGCTGGCGAAGATCACCGACGAGCAGCTCGCCGACGGCGTCGCCGCGCTCACCGGCGACATCCAGCAGGTGCCGAGCGCGGTCAGCGCCGTGAAGATCGACGGCAAGCGCGCCTACGCGCGGGTCCGCGCGGGGGAGGACGTGGTGCTCCCGCCGCGGCCGGTCACCGTCTACCGCTTCGACGTGCTGGCCGTGCGCCGCGAGGACGACCGCATCGAGCTCGACGCCGTGGTCGAGTGCTCCTCGGGGACGTACGTGCGCGCGCTGGCCCGCGACCTCGGCGCCGGCCTCGGCGTGGGCGGGCACCTGCTCGCGCTGCGGCGCACCACGGTCGGGCCCTTCACGCTCGCCCGGGCCCGCACGCTCGACCAGCTGGAGGAGCAGCCCGAGCTGTCGCTGGACCTCGACGCCGCCGTCGCCGCAGCCTTCCCGCGCCACGACGTCGACGCGGCCGCCGCGCAGGCCGTGCGCCACGGCCGCGCCATCCCGGCGGCGGGCATCGAAGGCACCTACGGCCTCTTCGCGCCCGACGGCCGCGTGCTCGCACTGGCGGCCGACGCCGAGGGCGTGGCCCGGTCGGTGGTGGTCCTGCTGCCCGCATAGGGTGGGAGCCGGTTGGGCGAGAGACCGGCGCGGGGAGAGTTGACGACAGTGCAGCGGTGGCGTGGCCTCGGGGACCTCCCGAGCGGCTGGGGACGGTGCGTGGTCACCATCGGCGTGTTCGACGGCGTGCACCGCGGGCACCAGGTGCTGATCTCCCGCACGGTGCGGGCGGCGGCCGAGCGCGGCGTGCCGAGCGTGGTGCTCACGTTCGACCCGCACCCGTCCGAGGTGCTGCGGCCCGGCAGCCACCCGGCGCAGCTGACCACGTTGCGGCGCAAAGCCGAACTCGTCGAGGAACTCGGCGTCGACGTGTTCGCCGTGCTGCCCTTCACCCTCGAGCTCTCGCGGCTCACCCCCCACGAGTTCGTGCACGAGGTGCTCGTGGACCGCCTGCACGCCGCGGCCGTGCTCGTGGGCGACAACTTCACCTTCGGCGCCAAGGCGGCCGGTGACGTGAAGCTGCTGCGCCAGCTCGGCAGCCGCTTCGGGTTCGTGGCCTACGGCGCCGAACTGCAGGGCCGGTCGCTGGCCGAGGGCGATCGCAGCGCCAACGACATCACCTTCTCCTCCACGTACGTGCGGTCGTGCATCGACGCCGGCGACGTGGTGGCGGCCGCCGACGCGCTGGGCCGCCCGCACCGGCTGGAGGGCATCGTCGTGCGCGGCGACGGCCGGGGCCACGACCTCGGGTACCCGACCGCGAACCTGTCGACCCCGCGGTTCGCCGCCGTGCCCGCCGACGGCGTGTACACGGCGTGGTTCTCGCGGCTGGTCGACCCGGGCCGGCGGCTGCGGGCCGCCGTGTCGGTGGGCACGAACCCGACGTTCTCCGGCCGCGAGCGCACCGTCGAGGCCTTCGTGCTCGACGTCGACGAGGACTTCTACGGCCAGCACGTCGCGCTCGACTTCGTCACGCGGCTGCGCGACCAGGAGCGGTTCAGCCGTCCCGACGAGCTGGTGAAGCGGATCGACGACGACGTGGAGCGCACCCGCCAGGCGCTCGTCGCCGAAGGCTGACGTTCCCCGGACGGGTTCCGGCCGCGGGGCCGAACGGGCGGCTCGGACCGGCGCGGTGCGCGTCCGATGGCAAGATGCTCACGGGCGGCCCGCGCGAGCGGGCCGAAGCGGGGACCGAGGAGAGCGGAACAGGTGGAGGACCACAAGATCGTCCAGCGGAACATCGCGCTGCAGCGCGAGTGGTACGGCGAACCGCTGGGCGACCGGGTGCGCAGACTGGTCGTGGCCTTCGACATCTCGCAGGCGCACCTCGCCGAGGTCCTCGGCATCAGCTCCCCGATGCTCAGCCAGGTGATGAGCGGCCGGCGCGCGAAGATCGGCAACCCCGTGGTGCTGGCGCGCATGATCATGCTCGAGCGCAAGATCCTCGTCCCCGAGGTCGCGGCGGGCAACCGCGAAGCGATGCAGGCGGCGCTGGAGGAGGTGCGCGACTCGCGCCCCACCGTGGGCCGCGACAACATCCCGGTCGGCTCCGAAGAACGGCTCGTGCTGTCCGCGCTGCGCGAGGTGGCCGAGGACGAGGACCTCACCGAAGCCGCCAAGCGCCTCGACGACGACTTCCCGGTGCTGGCCGAGCTGCTGCGCCGCGCCGGGGCGAGTCAGTAGCCCCGTGCGGCTGTTCACGGCGCTGCGCCCGCCCGCCGACGTCGTGGCCGAGGTGGCCGCGGCGCTGGGGGACCCCGCACCCGGTTCCGGGCTGCGGTGGTCGCCGCCGGAGGACTGGCACGTCACGCTCGCGTACTACGGCGAAGCCGACGAGGACGAACGGGCCGCTTTCCTGGCGTCCGCACTGGCCGGGCGGCCCGCGCTCGACGTCCGGCTGGGCGGTCCGGGAACTTTCCCCGGCGTGTTGTGGTTGGACGTGGTGGGTGAGGGGCTGGCGCAGCTCGCCGAAGCGGCCGGCGCCGACGCGGAGGAGCGGCCGTACCGGGCGCACCTCACGCTGGGGCGGTTCCCGCGCGACCGGCGCGGCGCCGCCGAATCGTGGACGCGGCGGCTCGCCGGGTTCGCGAGCCGGAGCTGGCCGGCCGACGAGGTGGCCCTGATGGAGAGCGCCGCGACCGCCGCGCCGCGCTACCGGGTGCTGCGGACGTTCGCGCTGAACCGCGCCTGAGGGCACCGATCTCACGGCTGGTAACCTCGACGATCGGGTCCGGCTGCAGTCCGTGGCGGCCGAGACCGGCTACCCGGCCGCGCAGCGCGGCCCGGGCCCCACGGCACTGATTCACGAGGAGCAACACCAGTGGCGCTGACCACCGAAGAGAAGAAGTCGATCCTGACCGAGTACGGCGTGCACGACTCGGACACCGGATCCCCCGAGGCCCAGGTCGCTCTGCTGACCAAGCGGATCGTCGGCCTCACCGAGCACCTCAAGGCTCACAAGCACGACCACCACTCCCGTCGCGGGCTCCTGCTGCTGGTCGGCCGTCGCCGCCGGCTGCTGAACTACGTGATGAAGGTGGACATCGAGCGGTACCGGTCGCTGATCCAGCGACTCGGCCTGCGCCGATAGCGTGACCCGAGGGGGAGTGACCGGCCGGTCGCTCCCCCTCGGTGCCAGAAGGACAGAAGAAGAGCACCACGCGGCGCGAGCGCGCTGGAGGATCCGTCCGCCGGTCCTCGGTAGTGGTTCCCGGGAGAGAAGACCGCGAAGTCCCGGGAGCTTCGATCGAAGACCGGCCTCATTCCTCGAGCGTCCGCGGGCGAACCGGGTCCCAGGGTGGGAGACTCGCGCCGTACGAAGCACAAAAGAGGAGACACACCCTATGACGGACTCCACCGGAGTCACCGTGCACGAGACCGAAGCCGTGATCGACAACGGCCGGTTCGGCACCCGCACCGTGCGTTTCGAGACCGGCCGCCTGGCCAAGCAGGCCGCCGGCTCCGTCGTCGCCTACCTCGACGAAGAGACCATGCTGCTCTCGGCCACCACGGCGTCGAAGCACCCGAAGGAGCACTTCGACTTCTTCCCGCTCACCGTGGACGTCGAGGAGCGGATGTACGCCGTGGGCCGCATCCCCGGCGCGTTCTTCCGCCGTGAGGGCCGCCCGTCGACCGACGCGATCCTCACCGCCCGCCTGATCGACCGCCCGCTGCGCCCGTCCTTCGCCGACGGCCTGCGCAACGAGATCCAGGTCGTCATCACCGTCCAGAGCCTCAACCCGGACGACCCGTACGACGTGCTGGCGATCAACGCCGCGTCGGCCTCCACCCAGATCGCGGGACTGCCGTTCTCCGGCCCGGTCGGCGGCGTGCGCGTCGCACTGATCGAGGACCAGTGGGTCGCGTTCCCGACCTGGTCGCAGCTGGAGAAGGCCACGTTCAACATGGTGGTCGCGGGCCGCATCGTCGGAGACGACGTCGCGATCATGATGGTCGAGGCCGAGGGCACCGAGCACACGCTCGACCTCATCGCCGCCGGTGGCAAGGCCCCCGACGAGGCCTCGGTCGCCGAGGGCCTCGAGGCCGCCAAGCCGTTCATCCGCGTCCTGTGCGAGGCGCAGCAGCGCCTGGCCGCCGAGGCCGCGAAGCCGACCGGCGAGTTCCCGCTGTACCCGGCCTACCAGCCGGACATTTACGAGGCCGTCGCGGCCATCGCCGCCGACGACCTGGCGAAGGCGCTGACCATCGCCGGCAAGCAGGACCGCGACAAGGCGACCGACGAGGTCAAGGCCGTCGTGCTGGAGAAGCTGGGCCTGGGCGAGGGCGAGGCCTTCGAAGGCCGCGACGGCGAGGTCGGCGGTGCGTTCAAGGCGCTGACCAAGAAGATCATGCGCACCCGCGTCCTCACCGAGAAGATCCGCATGGACGGGCGCGGGCTCACCGACATCCGGTCGCTCTCGGCTGAGGTCGCCGTGATCCCGCGGGCCCACGGCTCGGCGCTGTTCGAGCGCGGGGAGACCCAGATCCTGGGTGTCACCACGCTGAACATGCTGCGCATGGAGCAGCAGATCGACTCGCTGTCGCCGGAGACGACGAAGCGGTACCTGCACCACTACAACTTCCCGCCGTTCTCCACCGGCGAGACGGGCCGCGTCGGCTCGCCGAAGCGGCGCGAGATCGGCCACGGCATGCTCGCCGAGCGCGCCCTGGTGCCGGTGCTGCCGAAGCGCGACGAGTTCCCGTACGCGATCCGCCAGGTCTCGGAAGCGCTGGGCTCCAACGGCTCCACGTCGATGGGCTCGGTCTGCGCGTCGACCATGGGCCTGTTCAACGCCGGCGTGCCGCTGAAGGCGCCGGTCGCGGGCATCGCGATGGGCCTGGTGTCCGACGAGGTCGACGGCGAGACGCGCTACGTCGCGCTCACCGACATCCTCGGCGCCGAGGACGCGCTGGGCGACATGGACTTCAAGGTCGCCGGCACCAAGGACATCATCACCGCGCTGCAACTCGACACGAAGCTCGACGGCATCCCGTCGGAGGTCCTCGCGGCCGCGCTGAAGCAGGCGAAGGACGCTCGCCTCACCATTCTGGAAGTCATCGCCGAGGCGATCGACGGCCCGGACGAGATGAGCCCGTACGCCCCGCGCGTCACCTCCGTGAAGATCCCGGTCGACAAGATCGGCGAGGTCATCGGCCCGAAGGGCAAGATGATCAACTCGATCACCGAGGAGACCGGCGCCGACATCTCGATCGAGGACGACGGCACGATCTACGTGGGCGCGGCCGACGGCCCGTCGGCGGAGGCGGCGATCGACAAGATCAACGCCATCGCCAACCCGCAGCTGCCGAAGGTCGGCGAGCGCTTCCTCGGCACCGTGGTGAAGACGGCCGCGTTCGGCGCGTTCGTCTCGCTGCTGCCGGGCAAGGACGGCTTGGTCCACATCTCGAAGCTGGGCAACGGCAAGCGGATCGCCAAGGTCGAGGACGTGGTCAACGTGGGCGACAAGCTCCGCGTCGAGATCGCCGACATCGACAACCGCGGCAAGATCAGCCTGATCGTGGTCAAGGAGGACGACGCAGCGGACGCCAAGCCCGCCGAGGGCGCTGACAAGGCCGACGCCGACAAGGCCGACGCCAAGTAGGGCGCCTCCCTCTCCTGCACAAGAACACCCGTCGAAGGCCTCCTTGCCGATCCCGGCGAGGAGGCCTTCGCGGCATCGTGAGTAAGGAACCCATGGCACGGCAGGTTTCCGGGCACGAGCAGCCCGTCGGCAGCACCCGCACGCTCGAGTCCACTCCGGACGGTGCGGTCGTCAGGCGCAGCGTGCTCCCCGGCGGCCTGCGGGTGATCACGGAATACGTGCCGGCGTCGCGCTCGGCCACCGTGGGGTTGTGGGTCGGTGTCGGTTCGCGCGACGAGCCGCTCGCGGTCGCGGGCGCCGCGCACTACCTGGAGCACTTGCTGTTCAAGGGCACCAGCAACCGCGACGCCACGCAGATCGCCGAGGAGATCGACGCCGTCGGCGGTGAGTTCAACGCGTTCACGGCCAAGGAGCACACCTGCTACTACGCGCAGGTGCTCGACGCCGATCTGCCGCTGGCGATGGACCTCGTGACCGACGTGGTGTTCGAGGCGCTGTGCGCCGACCGCGACATGGACACCGAGCGCAGCGTGGTGCTCGAAGAGATCGCGATGCGCGACGACGACCCCGAGGACCTGCTGCACGAGACGTTCGTGGGCGCGATCCTCGGCGACCACCCGCTGGGCCGGCCGGTGCTGGGCACCGAGAAGTCCATCACCGAGATGTCGCCGGTGGCGTTGCGCGGGTTCTACAAGCGCCGCTACGCGCTGCCGCGCATGGTGCTGGCCGTCGCCGGCAACGTCGAGCACAACCAGGTGCTGCGCTTGGTCCGCGGCGCGCTGGGTGATCGCCTCAACGGTGCGGGCACACCGGTGCCGCCGCGCTCGGGCCGCGCCCGGATCCTCACGCAGCCGAAGCTCGCGCTGCACACCGACGACACCGAGCAGGCCCACGTGATGCTCGGCCTGAAGTCGTTGCCGCGCCACGACGAACGCCGCTTCGCGCTGTCCGTGCTCAACGCGGCGCTGGGCGGGGGCATGAGTTCCCGGCTGTTCCAGGAGATCCGGGAACGGCGCGGGCTCGCCTACCAGGTGTACTCGTCGGTCGCCAGCTACGCCGACACCGGACACCTGGCCGTGTACGCGGGCTGCCAGCCGGAGCGGCTCGGCCAGGTCGCGGGTGTGATCCGCGAAGTGCTCGACGCCGTCGCGTCCGAGGGCCTGACCGAAGCCGAAGTCGCGCGCGCCAAGGGACAGCTGCGCGGCGGGCTCGTGCTGGGGCTGGAGGACACGTCGTCGCGCATGTCGCGCATCGGCAAGAACGAGCTCAACTACGGCCGGTACCTGGGGGTCGACGACACCGTGGCCCGCATCGAAGCGGTGACCACCGAAGAGGTGTGTGCGCTCGCTCGCACTCTGCTGCGCCGCCCCGGTGGGGTGTCGGCCGCGGCGGTGGTGGGGCCGTACGCTCACGCCGACGACCTGCCGGACGATCTGCACGAGGTGATCGCGTCATGACCGATTCCCCGATCCGCGTCGGCGTGCTGGGCGCGCGCGGCCGCATGGGCGCGACGGTGGTCCAGGCCGTCGAGGGCGCCGCGGACCTGAAGCTCGTGGCCGCGCTCGACGCCGGTGACGACCTCGCGAGCCTGACGCAGGCCCAGGTGGTCGTGGACTTCACCCACCCCGACGCAGTGCTGGACAACTTGCGTTTCCTGATCGAGCACGACCTCCACGCCGTGGTCGGCACGACCGGCTTCAGCGAGGAGCGGCTCGCCACGGTGCGGTCGCTGCTGGAGCCGAAGCCGTCGCTGGGCGTGCTGATCGCCCCGAACTTCGCGCTGGGCGCGGTGCTCGCGATGCGCTTCGCGGCGCAGGCGGCCCGCTTCTACGCGTCGGCGGAGATCATCGAGCTGCACCACAACCGCAAGGCCGACGCACCGTCGGGCACCGCCGCGCACACCGCGCGGATGATCGGCGAAGCGCGCGCGGCCGCCGGGCTCGAGCCGGGTTCCGACGCCACGACGTCCGAACTGGACGGTGCCCGGGGCGCCCGCGTCGAGCAGGTGCCGGTGCACTCCGTGCGGCTGCCCGGTTTGGTGGCCCACGAGGAAATCCTGTTCGGCGGCGAGGGGGAGACCCTGACCATCCGGCACGACTCGCTCGACCGGACGTCGTTCATGCCCGGCGTGCTGCTCGGCGTGCGCTCGGTGGTGTCGCGCCCCGGCCTCACGGTCGGGCTGGAGAACGTGCTCGACCTGTGAGGGCCCGCAACGTCGCGCTGCTGCTGACGGCGGCGCTGGTGGTGTACCTGGTCCTGCTGGCGGAACGGGCGGTGCAGCTGTTCGCCACCGGGACGCCCGCGGGCATCGCGCTCGGCGTGGGCGTGTTCCTGCTGCCGCTGCTGGGCGTGTGGATCGTGGTCGTCACGTGGCGCTCGGGCCTGCAGATCCAGCGCCTGTCCCGCCGGCTCGACGCGGAGGGTGGCCTGCCCGACGTGTCGGACCTGCCGCGCCGCCCGTCGGGCCGCGTCGACCGCGCCGCCGCCGACGCCTGGTTCGACCAGCGCCGGGCGGAGGTCGAGGCGAACCAGGACGACTGGCGCGCCTGGTACCGCCTGGCCTACGCCTACGACATCGCGGGCGACCGCCGCCGGGCCCGCGCCACGATGCGCAAGGCCGTGGACCTGGAGGCGGCGGACCGCTGAAAGACAGGGGGTGCCGCGGAGTAGGGGTTGGCCTTCCGCAGCACCTGTGCCTGGTGGTGCGCCGCCGCGTCAGTGAATCCGGCGCGTCAGTGAATCAGCTCAGTGGTGAATCGGCTCTGTGCTGAATCGGCTCAGTGGAGCCAGCCGGTGAACAGCGCCGGCGCGGCCGCGAGCACGCTGAACCGCACCCAGCGGCCGGCGAGGCCCGCCGCCAGGAACGTGACCAGCCGCATCCGCACCATGCCGGCGAGCACGCTCGTCGCCATGAAGGGCGGGAGGCCGACGAGCGAGCTGACGCCGTAGGTGCCCGCCATCCAGTGCGGGTGGCGCTGGCAGCGTTCGCGCAGCGCTTCGACCTTGGCGCGCAGCACCTTGGTGCGCCGGTGCCAGCGGTCGCGGCGCGCGCTCGGTGGGCGTTGGCGGTGCAGGCGGTCGTGGAGGAAGCGCGGGAGCCGGATGGAGCCGCGCGCCGCGAGGAAGTACAGCAGCTTCCCGGCGATCTGCCCGACGGCCACGGCGGCGCCGAGCCACAGCCAGTGCGGGTTGTGCTGGCTGGCGCACAGGCCCACGACGAAGAGTTCGGCGTTCACCAGCGGCACGATCGCCGAGCCGAACGCGACGCCGAGCGTCACGAGCAACCAGCCCATCGTGCCTCCCTCCGATAGTGATCCTCGTCATTCGAGGCTAGCAGTCGTCACGAACAGGTCACGGGGGTTAACCCCCCTATTCCCGAGGGGGCGGACCCCAGAAGATCACCTGGACGCTGCCCCTCGGACACCTCCGGCTGACACCATGCGGGCGTGACCGACGTGCCCTTCGCCGATCGCTTCGCCGGGTTCTGCGCGGCCGTCGTCCGGATCCTGCCTTTCGGGCTGTCGCGGCTCGTCGCGCCGAGCTTCCTCGGGTTCGTGATCATCAACGGCTTTACCTTCAGCGTCGACCTGGCGCTGCTGACGCTGTTCCACGGCGGGTTCGGCTGGCCGGTGTGGCTGGCGATCAGCCTGTCGTACGTGCTGGCGTTCGCGTTGAGCTTCGTGCTCAACCGCGCGTTCAACTTCCGCTCGCACGCGCCCGTGGGCAAGCAGGCGGTGCTCTACGCGGCGGCGATCGGGGTCAACTACGTCGCGTTCCTGCTCGGCGTCGGCGCCGGGTTGTCCGCGCTGGGGCTGGAGTACCACCTGTCGCGGCTCATCGCGGGGGCGTGCGAGGGCGTGTTCATGTACTCGGTGATGCGCTGGGTCGTCTTCGCGAAGCGCGCGGAACCCGTCAGCGCGTGAGTTCCAGCCGCAGCGTGCCGGTGAGGCGGACCTCACGTAGCGTGCCGCGGCCGGTGTCGAGGGTGCGGACGGTCCCGTCGGGCGCCCAGCCCGCACGCCGGTAGAACCCGAGCGTCGCGTGGTCCGACTGCGCGACCCACGTGACGCCGCGTTCGAGCCCGTCGGCGCGCAGATCGGTGGCGGCGGTGCCGAGCAGGCGGCCGGCGTGGCCGCGGCGGCCCCAGCGCGGTTCGACGACGAGCGTCGCGATCAGGCCGGTGGTGGCCGCGTCTTCGGGGGCGCTGCCGTCGGCCGAGGCGATCTCTTCGGCGGGCGCGGGGCCGGCCACGCAGTAGCCGACGGTGAACTCGCCTTCGGTCGCGAGGTACACGCGGGTGCCGGGGAACGCGATCGTTTCGGTCCACGTGCCTTCGAGGTCGGCTTCGTCGAGCGCGTCGATGGCCTCGGCGCCGAGCAGGTCGGTGTAGGCCGCCCGCCAGGTCAGCCGTTGAACGCGGGCGATCTCCGCGGCGTCGGACGGGGTCGCGGGGCGGACTTCGGCGGCACTCACGCGGGGCAATCTACCGCCGCCGCCCCGGAACTGTCGGGGGTGGCTGGCACGATGGCCCCACCATGCAGACGATCAGCCTTCCCGCCGCCCGCCGCACCGCGCTGGCCGCTCAGGGGTTCGCCGACGCGCGCCCCGCCGCGGCGCCGAACCGCCGGCACCTGTCGAAGGTGCTTTCGCGCGTCCAGCTGCTGCAGCTGGACTCCGTGAACGTGGCCGTGCGCGCGCACTACATGCCCGTGTTCTCCCGCCTGGGCGCCTACGACCGGGCGCTGGTCGACGACGCCGCCTGGACGGACACCGCGCGCAAGCCGCGGCTGCTCGTGGAGTCGTGGGCCCACGAGGCGAGCCTGCTGCCGGTGGAGGACTGGCCGCTGCTGCGCTCCGGCGCCAAGCGCGACGGCTGGTGGCGCAACTACGCGCGCGTGGTCGAGACCGTGCCGGGCCTGATCGACGACGTGCTCGCGATCGTCAAGGAACACGGCCCGATCGGGGCGGGCGCGATCGAGAAGGCGCTCGAGGCGGAGGTCGCCGGGCGCGGGCCGGGGGCGTGGTGGGAGCGCTCGGTGGTCAAGAAGGCGTGCGAGTACCTGTTCGGCCTGGGCCGGTTGTCCACGGGCACGCGCCGGTCGTTCGAGCGGCTCTACGACCTCACCGAACGCGTGGTACCGGCGGAGCTCCTGGCCCGCCAGGTGTCCGCCGAGGACGGTGCGCGCGGGCTGATCGACCGCTCCGCGCGCGCACTGGGCATCGCCACGGAGACCGACCTGCGCGACTACTACCGGCTGGGCCCGGACGTCGCGCACCAGGCCGTCGCCGACCTCGTCGAGGAGGGTGTGCTGGAGCCCGTCCGGGTCCAGGACTGGCGCGGCGTCGCCTACCGCCACGCCGCCGCCCGCACGCCGCGCGCGATCACCGGCCGGGCGCTCCTGTCTCCGTTCGACCCGCTCATCTGGGAGCGCGCCCGCACCGAACGGCTCTTCGGCTTCCGCTATCGCATCGAGATCTACGTGCCGGAACCCCAGCGGGTCTACGGCTACTACGTGTTCCCGTTCCTCCTCGACGGCGTGCTCGCCGGCCGTGTCGACCTGAAGTCCGACCGCGCGGCCGAGGTGCTGCGGGTGCAGGGCGCCTTCGCCGAAGAAGGCGTTGACGCGTCGCGGGTCGCCGAGGAGCTCGCGGGGGAGCTGGCGCACATGGCGGAGTGGCTCGGCCTGTCCGGCGTCGCGGTCGGCCCGAAAGGCGACCTGGCGGGGGAGCTGGCGCGCGCGGTGGGCTGAAATTCCCCGGCGGGACGGGTTGCTGCGCAAGGAAAGCCGACACGTGCGGTGGGTAGGTCTCGCGGCCTTGACACCCCCGTCGGCGCGGTCGAATGCCGGGAAGCGCTGCAGCGCAACGACAATCGCCGTCACCGAGCAGCGCGGCGCTGGTCGGTGACGGCGATCGGTCACGAAGCGGGGGGGGGGGGCGCGGGGGGGGGCCCCCGGCCCCCCCCCCCCCCCCCCGGCGCGGCGCGGGGGGCCCCCCCCCGCGCCCGCCCGGGGGGGGCGGCGGCCG